>JAKBAE010000048.1 GCA_021809325.1 bacterium | reverse complement strand
TTCCGATCTCATACGCGGAGTTTGCAGAGATTAGCTTTTTGATTTCTCAAAACAAAATCCAGCTCGCCCTCGAGAGGGCTGTATCCTTAAAAGAAGCGTTAGAAGGAGAGAAAAACTCGGCGCTTTATAGCAAAAATCTCTTGCGGATCGCTTTTTTACATCAGCTTTTAGATAACAGGGCTGGAGAGACGGCCGCCTGGGTTGAGCTCCAAGAGCTCATCGAATTTCAAGGCAAAAGGAAAGTACTCGATGGCCTGGCTTATCGGGAATCAGACTTCCAGGCCTATCTCGAAGAGAGAAAAAGAGCTCTTTAGAGGCAGTTGCACAATTGCCTTTCTAATCGTGCTCGCCCGGCTCTAATGGCCGGCCGGTTTTCTTCGGGGCATTTTGTGACAAGATTTGCGCTTGGCGTACAAAGTAATGGTAAGATGCTCCTGCAAGAAGTCCAAGCAGCCCGAACAAAATAAACGGGATAAAAATTGCGATGACAACCTTTACCGCTCCGACGATCAGCTGTGTATTTTTGTCTTGTCTAAAGACGAAATTGTAAAACTGCTTAAGCCCCCGTTCAATAGGAGAAGGAAAAAGAACTGCGATCACGGCGCCTAGCGCTGTAAAGAATATGGTCGTTTTGGGTCCGGTGAAAAAGTCCCAACAGCTTGAAGCGGTCGCAATGATAATCGCGATCACAGAGAATACTTCTGTCGTGTGTTTTCTCGTAAATTCTTCGATCTCTTTGACCGATACGCCTTCTTTGAGCTTCTCGGTAATTTTACTTTTGTTCATGTGTGCACCCTCTTCTCTCCAAAGGACATTGTCTCTAACTTTTATTTAAATGTTTAATTTAATTATTTGCAACATTTCTTGTCCCCAAAAAATGAACAGGTTGATGCTCAATGGTTCAAGTTTGAAGTTTATTCCAGGATTTCTTAGAATCTTTCGATTCATTTCAAGAGTTGTTGGCCGTGAGGATGTTCGATTTTTTTACTCATTATCCCTCAAGGATTTTGCACGTCGGAGGCACCGCTTTGGGCGCATGCATCCTTTTCGCCGGCTTTTTTCTACTTCCGATTCTGACGGTCCATCCCCTTCCTTTTCCTAGAAAGGTCGGAAAAATCGAAGAATTCCGTTCTCTTCCTCCGCTTCTTCCGCAAGAACTTGAGCCCCGCGCGTTCTCTTTTGATCCCGCCCAGCTCGAAGAGCTTATCCTTCTATCCCTTTGTCCAAGGCGGCCGGATGATCCGAGATCAACCGCGATGGCGCACATCCAAATTAAAGGCTCTAACCAGTCGCGGCAAATTTCTTTGCCCGGAAAGATCGGTCTTGCTTTCAACGATCGGGGAGATCTTTGCTTTAGAGAAGAAGACGATCGATTTTGGCTTGAGCTGAAAGAGGAAGGAAAGCAGTTTTTCGCATCGTTATTCCTTGATGCGGAGGGAACTCTGCAAAGTAAACAGATCCGAAAAGCGGCAGCGAACCCCATCGTCAAGAAAATGGAGGATCTATTTCAAGAAGAGCCCTTCCAGGTGCTTGCTAGGGCCCGCTGGCTTGGAGTGGACCTCGTTTGTAAAGCCGGCCTCGGGGCCGTTGTGCAGAAGGTGGAGGTTGGACTAGCCCCCCTCGATATTCCAGAGGGTGGACGCCTTTATTGGGACGGCTCGGGTTGGGGTAAGACAGAAGTGCACGCCTCTCCGCTGGTTCAAGTGCATGGGGCAAGCTTGCAGAGCCTTGAAATAGATGTTTGGGATGGCCTAGGAGAGCGGCACATGCGCGTAGCGGTCCCTTTGGCCGCCGCCCCTCCTTCAAATAGGGTAAAGGCTGAAGAATGGTTCAGCTCAGTCAGGATCCGCTCGGATAAACAGATTAGCTGTCTTTTGGAAAAGCAGTGCCTGATATTGCGCGAAGGAGATTGGGTGCTGAAAGAAAATGGCCGGTGGCGCCCTCTCCGTAAAGAGGAAGACAAGCAGCAGGTCATTCAGGGAAAACGCCTTGGCGAACTCATCCTTTTGGAGTCGATCGATGCAAAGCGCAGATGCATACAAGGACAGCTCATCTTAGCAAACCGCATTCACGGTTTTCCCTTTACGCTGCCCCTTGCGTCCAAAGGGGAAAACAAGCTCTCCGATAGAAACAGCCGTGCAAGGGGGGGGCAATGAACCGCTTGCATCGAACGCTCTTTCTGGTGGCCTTGGGTGCCTCTTCTCTTGTGTACTCTTCGGATGCCGTTGAGAGCGGGTCGGCTGCGCCTGAAGAGTTGTCGCACGAGTCAGCCCGTTTAAAGGAAAAGATCCGGGCAAAATTTGAGGAAGCAAGAGATCTGGTAAAAGAAGGGGCGTCGGATGCAACATATCTTGCTTTATTGAGTGAAATCAAAGACTTAAAAAAGAGCAAAGAATTTCTGGAAGAGCGCTGGAAGGGAGTTTTTAGCAAAGAAGAGAGCGGAGTGGAAAACTATGCTCTCTGGGATGTCGGGGAAATCACTCTTTCGCAGCTCATAATGGAATATGGAGCGAGTGAATTTCTCTACATTATTCCTCAAGAGCTTAGCGCCATGAAGCTCAGCATTTTTTCGAGCATTCCCGTCTTGCGCGAATCGTGGAGCGAGATGATCGAGATGATTTTGGCCCACAACGGCGTCGGGGTCCGCAAGCTCAGCCCTCTTGTAAAGCAGCTTTACATTTTGAAGCTTGATCCTTCTGCGATTGAAGGGATTGTCAGCCGCGAGGAGGACCTTGCCCTTTTTGATTCCCATGCGAGGATTTTCTATGTCCTGTCTCCTCAAGCGGAGCAGGTGAAATCGGTGCAAGGGTTCTTTGAGCGGTTTTCCGACCCTAAGCAGACGACAGTGCAATCGATTGCATCAAGGGTTGTGCTTGTCTCTACGAGAGAGACCGTTGAAAAGCTCCTCGGCCTGTACAAGGCGGTCTGGCAAAAGGGGCGCGGCAAAGTGATCCGGGTCGCGAGTCTTTATAAAATCTCGCCTCAAGAAGGCGAAAAAGTGCTCAAGGCTGTTTTCGCAGACATCGGCTCCCAGCCGAAGCCCCGCCCCCCGTTTTATCCCGGAGTAGAAGAAGAACTCTCCATCCTTCCTCTTCCGCAGGGTCTAGTACTGATCGGAAGCGAGGAGTCCGTTTCTCGCGGAGAGAGGATTTTGGCCGACCTGGAGTCGCAGCTTGACGATCCCGGGGAGAAGGTGGTCTTTTGGTATTCTTGCAAGCATTCCAACCCCGAAGATATCGCGTCGGTTTTAGAGCAAGTCCATGATTCTTTGATTGGCGCTACGTTGGAAAAAAAGCCGGAACTTCCCGCCCCTCAGCCGCCTCTTTCCGTGCCCCCCGTGGAACCGAACCCGGCCCAAGTCTTCCCCTTTCCTCCCGGAGCGGTGTTTAATCCGGTCAATCCGGTCAATCCGGCCTTTGTCCAACCGGGGGTGATCGAGTCAAAACCAAAGTCTAATTTCGGGAACTTTATCGTCGATCCGAAGACTGCTTCGATTTTGATGGTTGTCAGGCGAGAAGAGCTCGGTAAAATTAAAAGCCTGCTTAAAAAGCTCGACGTGCCCAAGCGGATGGTGCAGATCGATGTACTTCTTGTTGAAAAAAGGCTGACGGACCGCAAACAGATCGGGATCAATCTCCTCAATTTCGGCAGTACAGCGAAAGCCCCCCACGAGACGGGATTGATTTTCAGCACAGAAGAACACGGCCCCGATAAAGGGCTCTTAAAGTTCATTTTTCAGCGCCCTCCCGGAAAAATGCCGGGGTTCGATTTGAACTACAGCTTTCTCCTTGCGCAAGACGACTTGAGGATCAATGCAAACCCGTCAATCCTTGCGATCAACCAGACGCCTGCTACGATTTCAATCGTCGATGAGATCTCGATCAATAATGGCGCTATCCAGTTGGATACCGTTAATGGGGTGACGGTGGAAAAGTCCTACACGAGGGCTCAATATGGAACTACGATCGTGATGACGCCCACCATTTATTTGTCTGATCTCGAAGAGAACATAGAAAACTCCGGCTACGTATTCCTTCAGACCGACATCACTTTTGATACTCCCGAAATGACCCTCAACGACCGCCCTCCCGTCAGACGGCGCCATGTCGTCAACGAGGTGCAGATTGCCGATGGGGAAACGGTCATCATTGGCGGGTTGAAGCGGAGAGCGGAAGAGGACAAGCGGGAGAAAATTCCGTTTCTAGGCGACCTTCCGGGGATCGGCAAGCTTTTCGGCAATACGAGGACACACGACACCAACTCGGAGATGTTTATTTTTATCACACCGCATATCATCCGAGATCCTGTTGAAGATTTGCGCCGCTTGCGCTGTGAAGAATATAAAGCAAGGCCGGGCGATCTGCCTGAATTTCTGCAGCGGCTCGATGAGGCCAAAGCGAAGGAGAGGAAAAGGATGTTCGACAACAGCCTGAAAATGTTTTTCGATATGCCATGAAGGACGACGCAAAGGCATTGGCACGCCGTTTTGCCTATCCGATTTGCGATGGGATCTCCGAATATCCCCTTGTAAGGGAGAGGGTGCAGCTCATCCCTTACGCCTTTGCAAAGCAAAGGGCCCTCCTTCCGCTTGATGAGAGCGATTCATTGGTGACAGTTGCAATCAGCGACCCCCTCGATCTCGATTCTCTTGAGGAGCTCCGCCTCTATTTGCAAAAACCGGTTTCCCCTGTCTACTGCCCTAGATCAGCGATCGAGGCTGCCATTGAAGAGTGCTACCGGCAAAAAGAGGGTGAAGCGAAAAAACTCTTTTCCGATCTCTCTTCGACGAATGGGGCCGCCCTCCAAGAAGAGTCTCTTGAAGGGTACGATCTTTTGGAAATGGCGGAGCAAAATCCGATTGTCCGTATGGTCAATGCGATGATCCTCGATGCGATTCAGCAGGGCGCTTCCGATATTCATCTTGAGCCGGGCGAAACCGTATTTTCCGTTCGCTACCGCATCGACGGAGCGCTTCTCAGGCGCGATTCCCCGCCTAAAGAGACCCAATCTGCGATCACAACCCGCATTAAGGTAATGGCGAAGATGGATATTGCCGAAAGGCGACTTCCGCAAGACGGCCGGATCAAGCTGCGGCAAGGGGGCAGGGAAATCGACTTTCGAGTTAGCACGATCCCAACATCGCATGGCGAAAGAGTGGTCCTTAGAATCCTCGATAAAGGAAATGTGCTGCTCGGCCTTGAAAAAATTGGGATGGATGAGAAAATTCTCCGTTCGTTTCGGAAGATGATCCATGCGCCGGAGGGGATCATTCTCGTTACCGGCCCTACCGGCAGCGGCAAGACGACGACGCTTTATAGCGCCATCACGGAGATCATCCATCGAGAAGTTAATGTGATTACCATCGAAGATCCCGTTGAATATAATCTGGCGGGCATCTCTCAAATGAACGTCAATCCTCGCATCGATCTCGATTTTGCAAAAGGCCTCCGCCATATCCTCCGCCAAGACCCGGATGTCATCATGATTGGGGAGATCAGGGATAAAGAGACGGCGGAAATCGCAATTCAAGCTTCCTTGACAGGCCATCTTGTGATTAGCACGCTTCATACGAACGATGCGCCGTCAGCTTTGACCCGGCTGGCAGATATGGGCATTGAGTCGTATTTACTGTCTTCGTCCGTTCTCGGCGTTCTTGCCCAGAGGCTGGTCCGCTGCATCTGTCCTCATTGCAGAATCTCTTACACTCCGTCTACAGATGAGCTGGCGGATCTCGGACTGCAAAAAGAGCAATTGTCCGATGGCAAACTATTCAAGGGGGAAGGATGCCAACATTGCTTTAAATCCGGATACAAAGGAAGGCATGGGATCTATGAGCTGATGCCCATGTATTCAAAGATCAAAGCGCAAGTCGTTAAAAGCGCGGATGCGGAAGCGCTTCGAAAAGTAGCTGCAACCTATCACATTGCTACGCTTTTTGAACAAGGGCGCGAGCTGGCCCTTCGCGGGCTTACGACGAGCAGCGAGATCCTCCGGGTAACCCGCATGGGGCAAGATGCCGCTCTTTAGATACAAGGCGCTTGATGGAAGCGGAAAAGAGATCCGAGGGGCGATCGATGCAGAATCCTTGCAAGAGGCGAAAATAAAGCTTGTCCGCCGGCAAATTCTTGTGATCGATGTGTTTCCCTTAGAAGAGAAGAAAAAGAAGGCGCTTCTCTCCAGAGCGGAGCTCCTCTCCATCACAAGAGAGCTGTCCCGGCTGCTGGAAGCAGGGCTTCCTCTCTATGAGAGCCTCTCTTCTTTAGAAGAAAAGTACCGGCGCGCTCATGTGCATGAGCTTTTACTTGATTTATGCGATCAGATCCGGTCGGGGCACCCCTTTTCAGAAGCTCTTGGCAGGCATGCCTCTTCGTTTGATCTCCTCTATCGGGCGATGATCGCAAATGCGGAAAAAAGCGGGGGGCTTTCAATGGCCCTGCAGGAGCTAGCCGGTCTTATCGAGAGGGAGCTAAAGCTGAAAAAACAGCTCGTCAGCGCTCTTCTGTACCCTTCTCTTTTAGGAGGGTTTTGTATTCTCGTCCTTTTAGTTCTACTCTATGGCGTAGTTCCCTCCCTCTTTGATCTTTTCGAGGGAAAACAGCTCCATCCGTTTACCCGCTTTGTCTTTGCGAGCAGCCGCTTTGCCATTAAAGCGAAATGGGGGTTGTGTGCTTTCGCTGCCCTTATTGCCTCCGGAAGTTTTTGGATGCTCTCTTCCGATTTTGGCAAGAGGTGGGTGGGGCTTCTTTTTCTGCGCGCCCCCGGAGTCAGCGATCTTTGGGAAAAAATCGCGCTTTCGAGATTTTTCCGGGCAACGGCGACCCTTCTTGAAGGAGGGCTTCCCGCTATTTCTGCCATGAGCCAAGCGGAAAAAATGCTCCGGCATCCGGGGATAGAGGCGTCGATCCACTCGGCTCTTCAGCAAATTGAAGAGGGAGAGACCTTGCAACAAGCCCTATTGGGCAAGCTGTATATTCCTCCGCTTGTACCGAGAATGCTTGGAATAGCCCAGACGGGGGGCAACCTTGCATCGATGATGCATCAAATTGCTTCCATCTATGAGGAAGATCTGGAAAAATCATTCGCGCGCGTAACTGCTTTGATCCAGCCGATTTTACTTCTTGTGCTGGGGGCGATGGTGGGCTTTGTTTTGCTCTCCGTGCTCCTTCCACTGACGGATGTGAGCAGTTTCGCCGTTTAAATAAGGAGGCGGCTCGCAAACTCGGGACCCGTCGATTTTCGGGATTATTTGGGCCGATTTTCGATTCTTTTTGCGGGGGTTGTATCGACATAGTATACTACCCCGCAAAAAGAATCGAAAATCGGCTCCAAAGAACCCGTAAATCGACTGGGTCCGAGTTTTGCAAGCTGCCTCTAAGGAGAGTGACTATGATCAAAAGAACGCTGACATTGTTGGAAATCATGATTGTAATTTTTTTGATTACGATCATCACCGGTGCGATTGGCTACAATATGAAAGGCGCGCTTGAGAAAGGAAAAGTCTTCCGTACTGAAAGAGCGATGGAGCAGATCAGGGAAATCATCTTGCTTCGATTGGCAGAGGGTATGGAGATGTCTAAAATTTTGAGCAATCTTCCCCAGGTTGTTAAATCCAGTGGATTGGCTAAAGATCCTGAAGCTCTTTTGAAAGACGGCTGGGGCGTGCCGTTTGAGATCAAGCCGAACCGCAGCCGCGACGATGTGGAGATCTCGTCTAAAAAATTATTCGCGTACCAAACAGCCCACGGTGTGAAATCCCACAATCACTCGGCGGATGAGGATGATATATAAAAAACAGTGCTCTTTCACCTTGCTAGAGCTGATGATCGCCCTTGTGCTGGTGGTGTCGATCTCGGGGGTCATCGGCATGCGGGTTGGGGGAGCGCTGGAAGAAAAGCGGTTCCGCTCTTCTGTGGAGCGGCTCTTTTCCGAGTTGGAATCCTGCCGGAGGCTAGCTTTAAGCGGACAAGCGGATTGGCTTGTCTTGCTCGAAAAGAAAAAAGATTATTTTGTCTTGCACAAATCTTGTCCCGAGCTGGGAAAAGAGAGCGAGGCTTCTTGGAAATCCTCATGCAAGGTCCGCTTCAATGGAAAACCGGCAAATGCGCTCTCATTTCAGTTCACATCTTCCGGCAAGGTGTCTCCGGCGGGAAAGCTAGTTATAGAGGACAAAAAGAGATCCGTAGTTTGGCAGATGCCGGATCAGTTCGCTATTTTTGAGCGGGGACGAGTTTAAGTGTCTCTTGATGTTCAAGTCAAAGTTCGCTACTATTTTTTTGTCCTTTACTATGGTTGGATTCTATGAAGATTTTAAGTCCTTTAGTTGCCCTTCTTCTAACGGTTCAGGTTCCGGTTTTTGCCGCCGATCCGCCTTCAACGCCGACGATCGCAGTTCAGTTGAAGCCTCGTCAGCCCAATTGGCGCTACGAGATCATCGAGGCGTTTTCAAACGGCCACCCAAAAAAAGCGCTCTTTTTTGAGCCGGTGGCAGGAGAGCCCGATCGCCCCGTAAAGGAAGTGATTTGGCATGAGCAAGGAAGCGTTGCCTCGGAGGCCGATGTAATTCAAATTGAGGAGTCGGAGCCGGCCTTTGCCGTCTGGGAATCGACGGTTGTGCCTCACGGGATCAAGGTCGATTTTTCTCTAAAGGGCGAACCTATTGGGGCTTCCAGATACAGTCGGGGGCTTCTGAATGGAGAGAGCGCTAGATTTTACCCCGATGGCCGCATCCGGTCGTTGTCCCATTACCGCGAAGGCATTTTAGAAGGGACAGCCGAGGCGTTTTACGAAAATGGGCAAAAAAGGGAAAGCTGCACTTATCGCGACGGACTTCTTCAAGGCGATGCAATCCTTTACTCCGAGTCCGGAAGCCGCCTTTCTTTGGTCCCCTATCTCGATGGGGAAATCGATGGGATGGCGATGGAGTGGTATCCCGATGGCGCAATAAAATCTCAAGGCCAGTACGTTCAGGGCTCTTTGCACGGCGATGGAAAAAACCCCGCCTTTGTCCGCTATGATGAAAAACACAATTTGGTTGAAGTGTCCGATTTTAGGGCAGGACAGCGCATCGGCCTTCATATTGGCTACCATGCCAATGGCAAAGAGTGCTATCGCGTAAACTACAAGCAGGGTAAAAAAGAGGGCCGAGAGCAATTCTTTGGAGAAGATGGGGCGCTTTTAGGAGAAGGATCTTTTAAAGCGGGCAAAGCGGTTGGCCGCCATTGGCGAAAATATCCCAATGGAAAGGATGCAATGGTTGCCGTCTACAATGACAAGGGCGTTTTGCTCGAGCCGATTGTAGAGCGGAACGAAGAGGGAATTGTCCAGCGTAAACTCTTTATGAAGGACGATAAAAAACACGGCCTTTACAACGAATACTATCCCGATGGATCTTCCAAAGTAGAGTACTGTTTCGATGAAGATCTTTTGCAAGGAGAGCAGAGAGAGTACTATCTAGGCGGGCAGATCAAAACCCGTACCTATTTCAGCAAAGGAGAAAGGGACGGAATTCATGAAGAGTGGCGCGAAAACGGCCTTCTCTCTTGCCGTGGCCATTTCTCTCAAAATAAGAGAGACGGCCAGATGGCTATGTGGCATCCCAATGGCCTATGCCAATACGAAGGTTTATTTAAATTAGATCAGCCGGACGGGGTATTTTCTGAATGGCACGAAAATGGACAGCTTAAGAGCCGCGCGGAATACGACGATGGAGTGAAGGTCGGTTGGACGCGCGAATGGAATGAAGAGGGAGATCTCCTCTTGGAAGGGTTTTATGAAAACGGCCTTCCCCATGGCATGCTGATGACCTGGTGGGACAACGACCAGCTCCGCTCGCGGCAAAGATTTGAACATGGCAAAAAAGAGGGTCTCCAAGAATGGTTTTATGAAAATGGACAGCCCGAGAGAACCATCTCCTTTGCCAATGATGAGATGGAAGGAGACTGGAGTTCTTGGTATCCCGATGGGACGCTCCGCTCTTTGCAGCACTTTAAAGCGAATAAACCGGTAGGCCGCCATTTTGAGTATTACTCCGCCGCAGTGGCAAAACAATATCCGGAGCGCGTTGCCCGCGCTTATCAGTTCAATGACGAAGGGCAGCTTCATGGAGAAGAAAAAACCTATTACCCCGACGGGGTTTTGCAGTCTCTTCTTGTCTATGAAAACGGAGTGCTTAACGGGGTAAAGCAGATGCATGATCCCAAAGGCGTTTTAGTCGAAGAGGGGCACTATCTAGCCGGAAAGATGGAAGGGCGCTACAGCCAGCGCGGCCAAGACGGAAGAGAGGTTGTCTTCCACTATAAGGACAACTTGAAAGACGGAGTGCATCTCATCTATTTCCCTCCAAATGAAAAGGGCGAAAAGATCCCCTCTCTTGAGGCGATGTATGAAAAGGACCAGCTCCAAGGGCTTGTAGTTGAATACAGCCAGGAAGGTAAAAAATTGGCCCAAACTCCTTATGTCAATGGGAAAAAAGAAGGGGTCGCTACTATTTACGATCAAAAAGGAAAGACAGCTGCAACGATTGAGTTTAAAGACGATGTCCGAAATGGGTTGGCTGTGCAGTTTTTCCCTTCAGGAGTCGTGTATCAAGAAACTCACTTCTTAAATGATATAAAAGAGGGCGAAGAGCGCACGTATTTTGAGTCGGGGCAGCTCGCCTCTCTCTCTACTTATGCGAATGACCGGCTAGATGGATTGAGCCAAAGCTGGAATGCAGAGGGCATTCTTGTCTTTGAGGCAGAATACTGGGATGGCCTCAAACACGGTAAGTTCAACAAATATTACGATGACGGCAGTCCTTTTCTCGAACAGACCTTTGTCAACGATTCCCTTCATGGGGCCAAACGAAAGTTTGACAAGGAAGGGAAAGAGACAATCGCCTGGTATGAAGCGGGAACGCTAGTCGATCGGCGATGATACCGGCGCCTGTCAAATAAGGCTGTACACAAAAGTACTCTCAGGCAGGAGCTCTCCTGCCTGAGTCTCCTCTTAAAAGACAACTTCTGATAAGATCTTGCCCTCTGAGGTTGTTATGAAATTTTTTACTGGTATTGTCCGCTCAGCCCTTCTTGTTACAATGCCGTGCAGCATGGTTCATTCCGGCGATTTTGGGCTTTACGAAATGCCCTATCACAAGCCAATACCAATTCCCGACTTGCGCACTCTATCGTATGATGAGGTGGTAGAGCTCCTCGCCTGGGTTGAGTCGGATTCTTTTGCAGACAGATGTTCGACTGAAGAGCTGGAAAAGATCAATGAGCTTCTTGCGTTTTTGAGTCTGACGGGGGCGAGCAGCGACGAGCAGGCCGATGTAGAATTAGCGATAGCTGCGCTTTTAAGAGAGGCCTCTTCTTCAATAGATGAGATTGTTCTTTGCAAAAGCAAAAGAAGTAAAAAGCTTTGGGCGAAGACCTGCGATTTCGTCAAAAAGCATAAAAAAGTAATCCTTATTGGCGCCATCGTTGTGGTAGCGGCAACGGTGGTTGTAGTCTCGGCAGCTGCGATCATTTCCACATCCGCAGCCGCAAAAACATTAGCAGCTACCGCTGCGGCAGCAGCGGGGGCTTCGGAGGTGCGGGAACCGAAAACGCTTGTTGGTTCATTGGAGCAGCAGGTGACGTCGTTTAAGGAAACGGTTGCGCCTGAGCAATTCAACGCTGCGCCTGAGTCAAACGGCATTTCTTTGGAGGAAAATGGGAGGATCATCGGCTCGCTCTTTGTCCACCAGACAATCGATACGATGACAGCAAACGTTGCGCAAAATCCGTATATTGCAAGTGAGCTCCAATCTCTTGCAAGCAGTCCCGGTAGCTGTTTTCCAAAATGGCAGACCTCCTATGAGCTCATCTCTCCGCATACTTCAATCGACTTTGCTTTTTCCACAGACTTCGGAGACTTTACCACGAGTGATAGCGATTTGAACCTATTGTCTTATCAGGAACGGGGAAGCCGGGCGCTGCAGCTTGGATGTTATAGCCAGGCTGTACAGGATTTTGAAGCGGCTATCGCAATCCAGCCGGACAATCCAACGCTTTACTTGGAAAGAGGAGCTGCCCAGTTTGAGCTCGGAAATTATGAAGGGTCGATCGCCGACTACAATCAATATGTAGAGAAATCTGGCGAGCCTCTTTCGGTGACCGATTTTAGCCTTGGGTTTGCTAAAGGGATTCCCCAAGGCGTTTATGAATCCGGAAAAGGCGCCCTTCTCTTCTTATCCGAATTCATTGCGCATCCGGTTCGGACTTCTAGGCAAGTAGCCGACTCTTTGGGGCAATTGGCTTGCCTTGTAAAAAACGATGAGTACGGCGCTCTGGCCGAGACTCTCTCTCCGGAGCTCTACCAGCTTGCCACCGAGTGGGACGCCCTTCCCTCGGAAACAAGAGGAGAGCTTGCCGGCTACGCCCTCGGCAAGCTTGGGACAGATTTTCTTCTACCCGGAGCAGCTAGCAAGGCGGCCGGCGCAGGTGCTCAGTGCGTAAAAGAATTGGCAGCGATTTGCAAGGAAATCCAAATCGCCCAGGAGATGCTCGTTCTTGAGACGGCGTCCGGAATCGGGAGCACTGCGAAAGTTGCCGAATTGCTTGAGGTCGGACAAAAAACCACGGCCCTTGGTAACGAACTCGGATTTACCGCTCGAGAGATGAGCGAGTTGCAACAAGCCGGTAAGTTGGAGAAAGCGGTTAGCAGCAGCTATGAAAAGCTCTCTCCTGCTATGAAGGAATCTTATAATTTATTCAACCGGGCACAAGAGTTTTTAGGTCAGTATAGAAGTTATCTGCCTGAATCTCAAGTAAGGGATCTCATACATCAAACTGGCATAAAAACATTCCCAAGACCACTTGGAATTCCAGAAAATTATCGAGTAAGGCTCTCAGATACCGGCGCCGGAATAAAATATGTGCATCCTGTAGATCAGGGAACGAATGTAAGAGTAATGCCAGGAAAACCTCATAGTTTATGGCCCCATCAACAAAAACCATATATAGTACATCAGATACACGGGAAATGTGTAAATAAATTTGGTCACATAGTGGATAGAAGTAGTCCCGAAGCTCATATTCCTTATCATGAATTTGTATACAGGGAAAAATATGTTAGCCGATGAAAACAAAAAATATATTCTGGCGGAATATTTATGGATTATTCATGGCATATCTGACAAAGAATATCAAAGAAGAGTATGGATTCGAGGTGAAGGTCCAGAATGTGATAGTTTTGATGAAACTTGTTGTGGCTTTTTCGATGACTATAATTACGTTTTTGAAAATTATAAGGACTACTGGATTACCGATGTTCAATACCAGGTTCTGGAAAAGCTTTGGGTTAAGTTTCGAGCTTTTTCGAGAAAGCACGACTGGCCACCAGATTTTATTGATACACCTGAATGGGATAAAGTCACGCTACTGGCAAAGGAAGTATTACAAGCATTTAGCTACACAACAACGTATATGCTCACACACAAAGTCAGACAGCATAGATTACGCAATCTTCTAAAAATGATCGACATCATATCTGATAGGGATTACCAACAAAGAGTGTGGATTGACGAAGATCCTACCGGAACTGATTTCAATGAAACTTGCAATCGGTTCTTTGATTATGGAGATCGGGTACTCGAGCATTACAAGGACTACTTGATTACAGACATCCAATATCAGGCTCTGAAGAAGTTTTGGGACAAATTTAGCACTTTTATTAATGAGAATAATTGCCCATGCGAATTCATCGACACTTCTGAATGGAAAGAGATTATGGAGCTGGCAAAGGAAGTTCTTCGGGCCTCTGATTATAGAGTCAGTTAACGCATCCTTACATTTCCTCCAAAGCCAAATGTAACTGATTTGGTCAGGGAGATAATGAGAACATCTTGACACAAAAGTACTCCCAGGCGGGAACTCTCCTGCCTGAGTCTTTTCTTATACCAATCCCAAGAACTTTTTATGAATTTTCGTTTGCTCTGAGAGGGAACAAGAAGGGCTTGGATCAAAGCAAGGAACTTCGATTTTAAAAGACCAAGTATTGCTTTTCTTAAGATATTCACTAATGAGTTTGGTAGTAAAAATTCCCATTTTTTCATCATTTTTGCAGAGAGTATAGGGGGCTGTTAAGATAGCTACCCCATCTCCATTAGGATTTACAAAAAAATCGCATGTTCTTAATACATCTTTCGTTCGTTCCATAGAGTAACCCTCACTCGGAGAGCAAAATTCTCTAAGAAGCCACCAAACATTTCCTCCAAAGCCAAATGTAACTGATTTGATCAGGGAGATAATGAGAAGATCTTGACACGGGGCCGGGTGTAGGTTTTCCTGTGAAAGGAAAAGACCGCTGAGCAATTGCTCTACCGTTTCTTCATCGTATCTTTTTTGTCCGTCCAGAAGGTTTGCTAAAAGCACTCTATAATATGACAAGACAATCTCTCTACTCCAAGGAAGGGATTTAAAAGGAAGTTCTTTCCCATTTACTAGAACAATATTGGCCGGATGCAATACTGCATCGGGATAAATTGATCGTTGAATCTCGTCTTCAGAAACATCCAACTTCATTTGAGCGATTTTACTCAGCTGCAGTTCTTTGTGGTTTGCATTTAAATATTTAAGCGGTTCAAAAGAGGCTTTTCCTAGCTCGTATTTTAAAGAAACAAGCTCTCTGATTTTTGACTGATCGAGTCCAAGAGTAAGTGAACTATCTAGGTTTTTCCAAATTTTCTTCCAACGAGCAGATTTAGTTGATGTAGGGATGCCTATATCTAAGCTTTCCATGCAGCGCTCAGTGATTTGTTGAACCACTGAGTTAATCTTTTCGTTTTTTATCCCTTCGTATTTTGATAAGGAAGGAGGTATATGACTCATATCTGAGAGCAAAAATGGAGAAGAAGAACAAATGGCTAAGTCTGCAGAAGGACATCCAAATACTCTCTCTTGGCCCTCTTTGAAGAGAGGATTATAATGGGTGATTATGGGATCTGCTTTGGAAGACAAGGGTCTAAAATAATGGATAGAGCTCTTCTCAACCATCTTGACTAAGTCTTTGAGCTTAGAGATTTCTTTGCTTAAGGAGTGAATAGGCACGTCTTTTTTCAAATGTATATGTAGGATGCCATAGTCAATTTGTGTTTGCTTTGATGCGATGGATGCGATGTAGCGAGGATAGTGGTGAAATAAAGCAGACTTGAAAAATTTTCGATCGTAGCCAATGGCAGAAATTGTAAAATCTCTCCTTTTATTTTTACATTCCAGCAGCATTTTTTCAGAGATTTCCAGGAATTTTTTAAGATAATCTGAAATCTCGGAAGGCAAAGTGTTCGAGGCCCTTTTTTCGAGACTCCCCTGTCGAGATTTTTTACTTACAGGTTTATGAATGGACTCATCTAAGAGATTTTCCATTTTTGCAGGTGGATCGGCAAAAAGAACTGTAAATTTTCCGCTTCGATCGGCAATCATACCTTGAATCGCGGGCTGTTTAAATAATAGCACGCCGAATAAGAGTCCCTGGGTGTAGGGAATGTGTAGCTCATATTGTGAACAACGTTGTTCTTTCTCCTCGATCAGAGCAAGTGTAGAGCGCCAGAGGAGCTCAATAGAGCTTTGCAGCGCAGCATCAGAATGGCGGTCCATTACATCTCTGGGAGTGTAGTGGGAATAACCTGATTTATTGCCTTTCGGGCTCAAAAATGGCGGGGCATCAAATGAAACTCTCCCCTGAAAGGAAAGCGGAGGGATTTTACTTGATGAAGAAGGAGGGTGCTCCATGCGTTATCCAAAAGTTAAAGTGAGACATTTTCTTTTGTGTGATGCATTTTTGTGAAGGCATTATTTAGATTCGAATTGATAGAGGCGCGCGATTCCATGGCATCTTACACGCTGAAGTTCTAAACAAAGAGACTCATAGGTCAGTTCCTTTTCTTTTGAAGCGGTTTCAAGGAAAACAAGGGAGCCGGGTGCGAGGATCTGCTCTTTTTCCAGAGCGTCGAGCACTTTGATTAGAAATGCCGGGTCTCCATAGGGCGGATCGATGTAAACTAAA
>JAKBAE010000047.1 GCA_021809325.1 bacterium | reverse complement strand
AATCGACGATCGCAAACTGGCTAGTATTAATTCAATACAAACCAGTTTGCGATCGTCGATTGTAGGGGCTTTGACGCCGAAATTACTCCAATTCTTTATGAAAAGGTGCACTAGTAGATAGGGGAATATTTGAAGAAAGATCCTCGGTAGATTCTTGCTGTGACAAGATGGTGGCTGCAAGAGTTCCTGCCGCTCCAAAAAAGAGGAGGGCGCCTTGATGGAATGCGATTGGATAAAAATCGCAAAGACCGATGAAGAGAAAGGCGCAAAAGATGCTAAGCAAGATCCCCGACTCATTCGATGTAGATTTGATGGCCCTGAAAAAAAGCATTCCGATCCAACCCAAAAATGCGGCAAGGGAAAAAAGCCCAGTTTCCGCCGCCAGGATCAAGTAGATGTTGTGGGTTGCGCTGATGTTTTTCGGGTCTGCTCCAAAAGAAGGCGCGTGGATGCTGAACTGCCCATAGCCGACGCCTGTAAGCGGATGCGCTGCTGCCATACGGATCGCGATATTTTGGTAGTAGAGCCTTTCCGAGTCCGAAGCGCGCGCTGTCGATGTGTAGTTTACGATCCCGCCTCGGTGTAAATACTGCTCTCCGAAGAGCGTTGCAATCAGAGCTGATGAGGCGATGATGAGTGTAACCGTGTGCGTCATCCGACAGCCGCTTTTTTTGCGCATCCAGAGGAGCCAGAAGAGGGTGCTAAGGAGATAGGCAAAGATCGCAGAGCGGGAATAGGTCGTAGCGAGAGCGAAGAGCTGAAGCAAATAGCAAGGGGCTAAAAAGAGGCGAAAAGAACGGCGGACGGTAAATTGGTGGGTTGTTAAGAGCAGTGAGACGACGAGAATGCCTCCCAAAACGTTGGGATGGGGCATGGTACCCATGGCCCTGAAAATGGGCTCAAATATCTCGCCCGGTTTTGAAAAGGCATCAAAGAGCCAGAGCCGCCCTCCCGGACAACGGATTGTGGGGCCAAGCGGCTGCTCGCCAAAGAAGCGCAAGCCTAGCGCTTTTTGGCTCAGATATTGGCAAGCGGCAATACCCCCTTGGAGCGTGCCCGATGCGAAAAGGCTCCAAGAAAAAATTGGGAAGAGCTTCTCCTTCGGGATCAGGCCGCTGGAGAGAAAGAAAAAGAGCGCAAACGGCGTGAAGAGCTGAAAGAGACGGGTATACGGGATGGGGTAGTTAGCCATTGGCGAAAGGGCGATGGAAAGAAAGGCGAAGAAAAAAATCGCAGCGAGAAAGATCCCTTCCGGATTAAAAAACCGACGCCTGAGCCGGAAAAGGCCAAACCCAAAAAGGGCGGCTCCGGCCAGATCTGTCAGGTAAAAGTAAATTTTTTTGTCGAAATGATGGGGAAGCTCTAACCCCTCGGGAATCAGCGTCAAGGAATAGAAGCGAAAGAGCTTATCGTATTTGTGCTCCATGGGAATGAAAAAAAATAGGGCCGCGAGAAGCGCGGCGATAGCGATCAACGCTAAGGAACTCTGCTTTTGCGAGAGGGTGTTCTGTTGCATGTTTTTGCCATTTTAGGAGGAGAACAATTTATTTGACAGCCTGATCTCTTGAAGATTTAAGGGCGGATTGCTTAAACTTATCGGTGTATCACATTTCCAACCAAAGCTATCATGTTTGACCCACAAAAAATTCGCAATATAGCCATTATCGCTCACATCGACCATGGCAAGACAACCCTTTTAGATAATCTCCTTAAACAGTCCAATATTTTCCGTGACAACGAAAAAATTCCCGAGCGGGTCATGGATAGCTATGACCAGGAGCGCGAGCGGGGCATCACGATCTTCGCCAAGCACACCTCTGTCTACTACAAGGACTTCAAGGTCAATATCATCGACACCCCCGGACACGCAGACTTTTCCGGCGAGGTGGAGCGGGTATTGGGAATGGTCAACTGCGTGCTGCTTCTCATCGATGCACAGGAAGGCCCGATGCCGCAGACGCGCTTTGTGCTCTCGCAGGCGCTGAAAATGGGGCTTCGCCCGATCGTGGTTTTGAACAAGATCGATCGTCCCCACGCCAACCCCGACCGCGCGCTCGATCTCGCGTTCGACCTCTTTATGGAATTAGGCGCCAATGACGAGCAGCTCGACTTCCCCTATATTTACGCTTCCGGGTTCAATGGCTATGCGATTGCGAAGCTCGGAGATGAGCCAAAAGATCTGGCCCCTCTCTTCGACTTGATTTTAGAAGCTTGCCCGCCGCCTCCGGGAAGCTTGGAGCTTCCTTTCCTCATGCAGGCCGCAACGATTGCCTATGACGATTATCTCGGCAGGCTTGCGACCGGACGGATTTTGGAAGGAACAATCAAAAAGGGCGATCTCTTTGTCCGTGTCGACCGGTTGGGCAATCATACCCAGCACAAAGTCACGAAAATCGAGGGTCATCTAGGACTCAAGAAAGTGGAGATCGAAGATGCCGGGGCAGGCGATATCGTTTCAATCGCCGGAGCCGTCGAAGCGGATATTGGCGATACCCTCTGTTTTCCCGAAAACATCGTTCAGCTTCCTCCCATTACCCTAGCCGAGCCGACAGTTTCGATCGAGATGATGGTCAACACAAGCCCGCTCGTTGGCCGCGAAGGCAAGCATGTCACGATGAATAAACTGCGCGAGCGGCTTGCTAGAGAGAAAAAAGCGAACATCTCCCTCAAAATCGAAGACGTTGAAGGGCGCGACGACGCGATCCGCATCTGCGGGCGCGGAGAGCTGCACCTCGCTGTTCTCATTGAAGCCATGCGCCGCGAAAACTTTGAGATGGCGATCTCCAAGCCGAAGGTGATCACGAAAGAGGTCGATGGCGTCACCCAAGAGCCGATCGAGCACGTCCACGTCGAAGTGCCCGAGGAATTTTCCGGAACGGTGATTGAAGATCTCTCCAAAAGAAAGGGAGAAATGCGTTCCCTCTCTACCTCGGAGCACGGCCTAACCACGATGACATTCTTGGTGCCCACCAGAGGGTTGATGGGCTATCGCAATGACTTTCTTACCAGGACCTCCGGCCTTGGCATCCTCACGTCGATCTTTGAGTCTTTTGTCCCTTGGAAAGGAGAGGTCGTTGGCCGCACCCGCGGAGTTCTGATCTCCAACAGCGCAGGCAAGGCGAATGGATACGCTCTCTTCAACTTACAAGAAAGAGGATCTCTTTTCGTAAAGCCCGGCGATGAAGTCTACGAAGGGATGGTTGTCGGCGAGCATGCCCGTGAAAACGATCTTGTCGTAAACGCAACGAAAGCAAAGCAGCTCACCAACGTCCGCGCCGCCGGCAGCGACGAGAATATCATCCTCTCGCCCCCGCGCAAATTCACGCTAGAACAGGCGATTGACTACATCGAAGACGATGAGCTAGTCGAAATCACTCCTTCCTCGATCCGGATGAGAAAGCTCTATCTGACGGAGAACGAGCGCAAGAGGCATGCCCGGTCTTAAGGGGCGCTGCCCCTTAAAATCCCCGCCAAGGGGACAAGTCCCCTTGGAACCCCTTTTTCTTTTTTCCTGCGCAGGCGCAGGAAAAAATAAATGTTCTGGAGAAGAAGATGGAAGGTCTGCATCAATTTTTGATTAGCGTAGAGGGCAGAGCTCTGACCCTTCTTTCGCGCTTGCTTCTTTCTGCCGTTTTTCTGTGCCTTGGAGTCCATCTCTTTGACTTCAAAAAATTGACTCCATTTTTTTCTTTCAAGAGGGTAGCCAGCGTGTTTTTATTTCTTCTTGGACTTCGCCTCTTCTACGGGGCAATGATATTTTTTATCTGAGATTTATTTTTTCCTGCGCCGCGCAGGAAAAAAAGGAACAAGGGGTTCCAAGGGGACTTGTCCCCTTTGCGGGTTTAAGGGCGGAGCCCTTCAGCGGATCGTATCAGCAGCAGCTTGGCCGGCTCGTTCGTTAGATTCTCAATCACCGTTTTTTCCGGCCCTATGTGCAATTTTGTTTCGCCTTTGATCTGAACCCAATGGGCGAGTTTTTCGGAGATAGAGACAGAGAGGGTCTCGAGAGGCTCGATCTCATAGGAGTGGATCTCGAACTCGTCGCTTGTGTAAAGCCGTTTTACATTCCTTTTTTCTTTTGCTAAGAGCGCGACCAGTTCTTTGACTTTTTGGGACTCTCCTTTTTTGCTGATATAGGTGGCGTCTTCGGTGTCGACGATGAGGAGGTCTTCCAGGCCGATCGTTGCGATTAGCTTTTGGTTGCCGAAGAGCAGGCTGTTTTTCGTGTCGATCTCGAGGATGTTTCCCATTTTTACGTTTAGGTTGTGGTCCTTATCCATGACGTCGTAGACGCTATCCCAGCAGCCGATATCGGACCAGCTGATGGGAAGCGGGCAGACAACGGCTTTTTCCGTTTTTTCCCAGAGTGCATAGTCGATGGAAATATCGGGATTCTGAGAAAAGCGGGCTAGGCAGTCTTTGAAAGAGCCTTCCATCGTCAGAGCGAGTGAGGGAGCGAATCGCGCGATTTCTTGCCAGAAGGTGTTAGGGGTAAAGAGAAAGATCCCGGCATTCCAGTAGTAGTCGCCGCGGGCAAGATATTGTTCTGCCAGCTTTCGATCCGGCTTTTCTACGAACCGCTGGACCCGGTAGAGAAGGCCGGCTTTTTGTTTGCCGATTTGGATATAGCCGTAGCCTGTTTCGGGTTTGTTGGGGCGGATTCCAAAGAGGATTGGATCTCCGGCTGCAGCAAAGGGAATGGCTTCTTCGAGAGAGCGCAAAAATACCTGTTCCGGCTCGATCAGATGATCCGATGGGATGACTAATAGGGGATCGTTTCCTTGGCACCCGCATGTGTCTTCCAGATAGCGGATACCAAGGGCGATGGCCGGGGCTGTGTTTTTACGGACCGGCTCGACGAGCACTTGGACCGAGTGGCTGGGATCAATCTCTTTGAGTTGTGCAACGACAAGCTTCTGATACTGGAGGTTGGTGAGGATGACGATCTCTTTTGTAAGGGGCGCGCTTAAAAAGCGTTTGACCGTCTGTTGCAGGAGAGAGTGGGGGCTGCCAAAGCGGAGAAACTGCTTAGGAAGATCTTGGCGTGAGAGGGGCCAAAGACGCGTCCCTCCTCCGCCTGCCAAAATGAGGACTTTCATCGCGTTTTTCCTGATGGCGAATCATTTTTTCTTCGATATAGTGTTTGAATTCCTTTCGGAAGCGGTCCTTGGAAAAATAGAGCGCGCGGCTGCGCAGAAGGTTGGGGTCCCACTCGCCTGCTCTTTCAAACCGTTCGATTGCGTCTCGGATTGAAGAAACCGTCTGCTCTTCGAAGAAGATGCCCGTCTCGTTGTCGTCAATCAGTTCTGCGACTCCTCCCTTTCGCAAAGCGATCACGGGAGTGCCTGTAGCAAGTGCTTCAAGGGGGACGATGCCAAAATCTTCGATGGCGGCAAAGACGAACGCCTTTGCTTTTTGCATGAGGTCCAGCAGTGCTGAGTCTGATTGATAGCCCAAGAGCTCGATATTTGGGGCTGCGAGTTTTTTGATCTTATCCATTTCGGGGCCGTCGCCGACGACGATGAGCTTGCGATCGGGCATCGAGGAGAACGCTTGAACGAGGAGGTCGATCTTTTTATAAGAGACCAGTCGGGATGCCGCGAGATAGTATTCTTCTTTTTTTCCGCCAGGACGGAAAAAATCGGTATTTACGGGGGGATAGATCACGTCGGCCTCTCTTCGGTAGACGCGCCAGATTCTTTTCGCGACAAAGTGGGAGATCGCGATGAAATGATCTACGCGGTTGGAAGTATGGACATCCCATCCTCGTAGATAATTTAGGGCGATTTTTGCGAGAAATCCTTTGAGGCCGCGATTCAGTCCGGCTTCTTGGAAATAGTCGAAAGAAAGGTCCCAAGCATAGCGCATTGGGGAGTAGCAATAGCAGATGTGGAGTTGATCGGGATTGGTGAGAGCGCTTTTAGCGACGCAATGCGAAGACGAGATGATCAGGTCGTATTCATTGAGGTTGAACTGCTCGATTGCCAGAGGAAAAAGAGGGAGTAAATAGGATTTGAATTTTTTCCCTGCCCAGGGAATTTTCTCGATGAAAGAAGAGTGGACAACGGCATCTTCGAGCTCTGTTTGTTTAAAGGCGTCCTGATTCCACGATAAGGTATACACGGGAGAGGGAAAGAGAGAGTAGATTTCTCTCAAGCAATTTTCCGATCCTCCGACCGAAGAGAGAAGCCAATCGTGGACAAGAGCTGTTTTCATGAGTGGAGCCTCAGGAGTGCTTTTTCTGCAATCGTCTTGCCTATCGCAAAGCAGGCGGTGGCTGCGGGGGAAGGGGCGTTGACGACGTGGATCGAGCGCAGATCTTCCCGGATGCAGAAGTCATCCATGAGGAGGCCGTCTTTTTTTACTACCTGGGCCCGGATGCCCGCGCCGCCGGGAATGAGGTCTGACTCTTCAAGTGCAGGGAGGAGCCGCTGCACGTCTTTGACAAAAAGGCGTTTGCTGAGAGAGCGGGCCATCTCGTACATCCCTGCCTTCCAGTATTTGCCGGCCATTTTCCAAAATCCGGAATAAGAGAGGACGTCGCTGATGTCGCGCAGGCAAAAATCGGTGCGCCGATACCCTTCTCTTGCCAGGGCTAGGATTGCGTTCGGCCCTGCCTCGACCTTGCCATTGACCATTGGGGTGAGATGGACGCCGAGGAAAGGAAATTGCGGGTCGGGGACGGGATAGATGAGACCTTTGACAAGAGAGCGCTTCTCTTCGCGCAGAAGATAGTACTCTCCTCGAAACGGGAGGATCTGGTGCTCAGCTGATCCGAGGCATGCTTTTGCGATTTTATCGGAATAGAGCCCTGCGCAGTTAACGACGACTTTAGGTGCGTATTCGCGCTTTGACCCAAGAACCGTTTCCTCTTTGAACTCTTGAATCTCTTCTCCGAATGAGATCTCTCCCCCTCTTTTTTGGATCTCTTGGCAGAGCTCTTTTGCAACAGCCGGATAATCGATGATTTGGCAATGGGGAAGATATAGGGCTTGCGCCCCTTTGGCGAAAGGCTCAATTTCCTTGAGTCTTTCTGGCCCGATGATCTCGGCTCCAAAAACTCCATTTGCTTGGGCTCGTTTTTCGAGCTCGAGCAGGTAGGCAGTTTCGCGCTCCGTTTGCGCGAGGATCACCTTGTGAATTTCTTGTACTTTGACCCGCTCTTTTGCGAAACGAAGAAGCTCGGCGCGGCCTTCCAAGCAATTTTTAGCCTTCAGCGAACCGGGCTTATAATAGACGCCGCTGTGTACGACGCCGCTATTTCGTCCCGACTGGTGGAATGCGGGCTCATTTTCTTTCTCGCATATGATGATTTTGAGATGCGGATCGGACGCGAGGATCTGGTATGCGGTCGCAAGTCCGACAAGACCTGCTCCAATGATCAAACAGTCATATTTCATATTTCTAACTACCAAATAAAAATTCATGATGACACAGGAAGACGAAAAAGAGAAGACTCGGTTATCGTGATCAGTTTCTGATTTGATCACTTGGGGAATTCATGAAACGCGCGCTGATTACGGGAATCACAGGGCAAGACGGCTCTTATCTTGCGGAATTTTTGTTAGAAAAGGGCTACAAAGTATTTGGGTTGGTTCGCCGCTCTTCATCAGCAAATCTCTCCCGGATTGAACATCTAAAAGGAAAACTGGATCTGCTGGAGGGAGATTTGAGCGACTCGCCGAGTTTGCAGCGGGTCATTGAAAAATCTGATCCCGATGAGATCTACAATCTCGGCGCGATGAGCCATGTGAAGGTCTCCTTTGAGATGCCTGAATATACGGCCGATGTGGATGCGGTCGGGGTGCTGCGCCTTTTGGAGGGAATCCGCCGCCATCGGAGGAAAATTCGTTTTTATCAGGCCTCGACATCCGAGCTCTTTGGCCAAGTGCAGGAAGTGCCGCAGACGGAGCGAACGCCGTTTCATCCCCGCTCCCCCTACGGCGTGGCAAAGTTGTATGCCTATTGGATTGTCGTCAACTACCGGGAAGCGTATAAGCTCTATGCTTGCAACGGGATTCTCTTCAACCATGAAAGCCCCAGGCGCGGAGAGAACTTCGTATCGAGAAAAATCACCAAAGCGGTTGCCCGCATTGCAGCAGGACACAATGAAAAGCTCATTTTGGGCAATCTCGACGCCAAGCGCGATTGGGGGTATGCGAAAGATTTTGTGGAAGGGATGTGGCTCATGCTGCAGCAAAGACGGGCGGAGGATTATATCCTTGCCACCGGCAGGACCACGACCGTAAGGCGTTTTGTCGAAGCGGCATTTCAAGAAATCGGCATCCTGCTTGACTGGCATGGCAAAGGGGTAGAGGAGAAGGGAATTGGGCCGAATGGGAAGGTCTACGTGGAGGTTTCTCCCGAGTTTTTCAGACCTTCCGAAGTAGATCTTCTCATTGGCAACCCGCGCAAAGCAGAGAGAAAGCTTGGGTGGACGCCGAAAACCTCTGTCGAAGATCTGGTGAAGATGATGGTGCAGGCAGATCGGGCGCTATTAGCAAGCGAACAAGAGCAGCCGCTTTGTCCAAGATAACTCTTTGCGTTGATGCCAGGATGGCGAACTCCGCCGGCATCGGCACCTGTATCCGGGAAATAGTCCCGAGGCTAAGCTCTTCTTTTTGCATCACTCTGCTCGTATCTAAACTCGGTCAGTGTTGGTGCGAAGGGATGGAGCAGATCTTGTTCCAAGCTCCGATCTACTCCATTCAAGAGCAGCTCCAATTTCCTTTAAAAATCCCTCGGTGCGATTTCTTCTGGTCGCCGCACTACAATGTTCCCCTTTTTCCGATTCGAGCTAAAAAAAGAATGGTAACCATTCATGATGCTTGCCACTTAGCTCTTGGCAAGTGGCTTTCATTTCCAGAAAGAGCCTACGCAAAATTTGTCATGAAAAGAGCGCTTCACTCTGCAGATGTTGTTGTGACGGACTCACAGTTTTCCAAAAATGAGCTCATTCGATTTCTAGGTGAGCCGAAAAAACCTCTAAACGTGATTGCTCCTGCAGTAGATCCAAAGCAATTTTTTAGGGTTTCTGATAAAAAAATCCTAGCTGAAGTAGAAAGCAGATATGCACTTCCCAGGCGATTTGTCCTGTTTGTCGGAAGTCAAAAGCTGCATAAAAATCTACATGGATTGCTTGCCGCATTTTCGAAGATCTCGATTTCGGACATGCATTTAGTAATTGTTGGCAAAAAGCAAGGCTTAAGGCACTCCGTTGAAAATGTGCAAATGGAAAAAGTCCATTGGCTTGGGGAAATTGCAAGAGAAGATTTACCTGCGCTTTATTCCTTGGCGGAACTCTTCGTTTTCCCTTCCTTTTATGAGGGCTTTGGATTGCCTCCATTAGAGGCGATGAGCTGTGGGTGTCCTACGATTGTATCTAAAGCGGCGAGCCTTCCCGAAGTATGCAAAGAGGCTAGCTGGTATGTATGCCCGGAAAAAAATGAAGACCTAACCGATGCAATAGAAAAGGTTGTATCTGACTCTGAAATCAAAAGTAATTTAATCCGCATGGGTTATACGAGATCGGCTTCTTTTTGCTGGGATAAGACAGCTTGCTTTTACAAAGAGCTATTAGAAATTCAAGGATGTTATGTCTAATTCACCTTCATTATTGTTGTCAATCATCATACCTGTTTACAATTATGGTCATTTTTTGCCCGATGCCATCGAGTCTCTAGTAAATCAGGATTTTGACCTGTCCAACTCTGAGTTGATTCTTGTCGATGACGGATCAACGGATCATACCCCGGAAGTCATTGAGAGGTATGCAAAGCGTTACCCGTTCATTCGAGCGATCCGATTTCCTAAGAATCAGGGTGTCCATTATGCGACAAATTACCCAATTGATTTTGCTAAAGGCGAATATTTTCATTTCATGGCAGCAGATGACTTCCGCGGCAAGAATTTTTTCAAGAGATCGATGGAGTTGCTCTTAAAACATCCATCTATACCCATCTGTTGTTCTGATCCCGGGTGGGCCTCAGAAAAAACAGGACGATCTCACCTCGTGTCTAATTCCCTGATTTCCGGAGTCAGTGAACCGACGGTATTCAACTCTAAGCAACTTGTGAAATTGCTGCGGGATACGCAATTTTGGGTTCCTGGACATACGACGATACTCAAAAGAGAGGTTCTTTTTAACTATGGTAAATTCAATGCGAAATTGGGTGAAAAATGCGACTGGTATTTAGTACACCGCGCAGCCTTGCTCGATGGCATTGTCTATATTCCGGAAGTGTTGGCTTATTTGTATTCTCACGGTGAATCGTATTCGGCGAATATTCATCAAAGGGCAAAAAGAAAGGCGATCGCTCTGGAAATGATGGCACAGCTTGATCAATGCGTTAGGACAAAAAAGCTGTTTTATAGTGCTGGAATACTGGGCTGGGCTTATCGCGATTACCCACTTGAATTTGCCAAGCCGAAACGATGGAAAGCGTTTTTAGTACTGCTTTTTAAAAAGTTAAGAAAAGAAATTCGGATGCGATTGTTGAAAAGCTGAGTCAAGATATGCGATCCTTTTATTCCCTCATTTTTGGACTCTCTTCTGAAGAGGGGCATCTTTATCACTATCACCGGTCAATCGAGCGTGCAGTTTCTCTAATTGGTTGGAAATATCGGGCAATTGTCCCGAAAAAATGTTCGTTTTCTTCTCTTCCGGAAACATGGCTGCCGAGATTGGCATTTGATCCCTGGGATCTTTCAAAAAATTTTAGGCATCGATTTAAAACTCTCCTTAGAAATTTCTTTCCCCTGAGAAAACTGCTTTATTCTCTTAGAAAGGATGCATCTGCAATCGTTTTTTTGGAAAGTTTTGAGCTGCAGCATTTGGCAGCTCTTTTTCTCGCTCTTTTATTTGTAAAAAAACCAAGCTTTCATTTTTGGATATTGCATCGCTATTGCTTTGGAAAAGGTGATGTAAAAACCATTGCCTGTCGCTTGTTCCACTTTTTACTCGAATGGAAGCTCGGAAATGCGCATGTGAAATATTTAACCGATAGTGAACTTTTGGCAAATGCTCAGGAACTGCTCTTTTCCAAAAAAATCACCGTTTTGCCTATTCCTCATACGTATCCGTGTACAGAAAAGCGAGAAAACAATCCTTACCTCTATCTTTGGTGGCCGGGATCTGTGCGCAAAGATAAAGGTCTGATTACTATACAAAATCTTACGAAGTCTCTTTACGGCCAGCCCTTGATGAGGCTTGTTCTTAGTGAAGAGGCAAAAGGCGATATTATTGAGAATTCGCAGCTAGTGTTCCTCGCAAAAAACCTAGCATCCACGGAATATGAGAAATGGATGAGGTCGGCTGATGTTGTTCTTCTTCCCTATGCAGCGCAAATCTATTCCCACCGAACGTCGGGAATTTTTGTCGAAGCAGTTTGCGCTGGCGCAATTCCTCTTGCGACAAAGGGAACGTGGATGGCGTACGAACTTGAAAAACATGACTTATCCGCTTTGACGTTTTCATGGAACGAAAAAGACATTCTTACTCAAATTCTCCAGATCAGCAAAGACTCGAAGGTCAAACTCAAACTAACCAGAATGCGCAGTTTATATCTTACCTATCATACTGAAAAGGGCTTTTCAGAAGTTTTAAGCATTCTTAAATGAGTGAAGCCGCAGCAAAGGGAAGGCTGCAATGAGTTCACGAATCCCATCGTCGAGAGAAATAAGAGATTTCCAGCCGAGAGATTCGAGTTTTTCATTGCTCACGATGTAATCGCGTTTATCGGGGTCTTCTCCGGTTTTGGCACTGTGGATATAGAGTTCGGGGATGAATGTTTTGATTTTTTCAGCTAATTCCCGCTTGCTTAGATTCGCGCTTGAAAGACCAACATTATATGCCTCTCCTTTCATTTGATCAAAATTGCAGATTGCGAAGTAGAATGCATTTGCAACGTCTTTTATGTGTATGTAATTCCTTTTAAAATGTTCCTCAAAGAGGATCAGGCATCGATCTTGGCATGCGCGGAAGCTAAAATCATTCACAAGCAGATCTAAACGCATTCGAGGGGAAAGGCCGAACACAGTGGCGAGACGCAATGCAACCGCTTGTCTTGTGGATAAGAGGAGCTGTTCGCTTTGGACTTTGAGCTTCCCGTAGAGTGAAATGGGGTTTAAGGGAGTTTTTTCTGTGCAAAAGTTTTCCTTTTTCCCAATCCCATATCCGCTATTTGTATTGGGGTAAATAACTTTATGATGAGGTTTCAATTCACTCACCAGCATGTTGATCGCATCATAATTTACTGAAGAGGCAAGCAAAGGCTTGCAATCGCAAGCAGGTGCGCCTACGATTGCTGCCAAAGGGATAATGATCTCTGCCTGCTGCATTTCCTTCGCAAGTAAAGCTTGATCGCAAGCATCGCCTTGCACAAATCGAAAATTTGGATTGGAAAAGCAAGATAAAAGCGAGTGTTGGTGAAACGAGAGGTTGTCGATTACTGTTACTCTAAATTCTTTCTCTAGCAATAAAGGCGTTAAAACAGATCCGATATAGCCTGCGCCCCCGGTGATAAGAACTTGCTTGTTCATGTTAAAATCCATGGTTTCAGTGTTTTTTGTGCTTCATGATACGAAAGGTGCGTTCCAATGTCGATAAATGTTCCGGCGTGAGGGAATCCATATATACCGAGACAACCTGAAGAATCGGTTTTTGGCTGCATCAGCTTGGCCGCATCTTTTGGGTCTTCATTTGCGCCTTGCCTCTTGGCAATGTCTCTCGTTCCAGACGCCAAAATCTGCGGAAATAAATCCTTTTCAAGAGAACAGGGAGTTTTAGGCAGAGTTGAGAATAGATTCTTTTGCATCAGGTATATTCCTGTACTGACCCATCCCTTAAGAGGGATGTGCGACTTCTCTGAAAAGGAGATGATTTGGGAATCAGCGTTCATCTTGATCATTCCATACCTGCTCGCTTCATCGAGTTCTGTACATGCAATTGTCAATTGAGCGCCCATTTTTCGATGGAATGAGAGAAACTCAACAAATGGGAGATCGAAAAAGGAATCCCCATTCATTGTGAGAAAATAATCGGAATCGATTTTATCAAGAGCATTCAGGATTGCCCCTCCAGTTCCCAGTGGGGCGGATTCCAGAGAAATCTCAATCGGAAATGAAAACAAACTAGTATGCAGATAGTCGATCACATCGGGCGCTCTATGGCCCAATGCCAGCACGACTTTTGAGATTATTTTCGTTTCTTGAAGCTGCTGCAAGAGAAGTTGCAGAAAAGGGGTATTATGAATGCGAGCTAAGGATTTAGGCAGATTTGGAACTGTTTTGGCAAGCCGAGTTCCTAGTCCACCAGCTAAAATCAATGCCGGAAGCATCTATTCCTTCATATAAATAATTGTGGACCCTTCATTCTCAAATTGAAAATGGACTTCTTTGAGAGAAGAAAGCGCGCTCCTTACAGCAGCTTGAGCATCCGGAGGGACAAGAAGGGCAAGAAAACCGCCGCTTCCTGCTCCGCATAATTTTCCTCCATATGCGCCGCAAGAGAGTGCCTTTTCATAGCAATCATCGATGAAAGGATTTGAAATTTGGGAAGAAAGTTGTCTTTTCAACATCCAGCTTTCATGAAGTAGGCGGCCGAGAAAAGAGGCTAGTTCATGCGATGGAGCATTTGAAAAAAGATCCTCAGCTTCAAAGACCATTTCATACATACGGCGCAGAAAGGAATCGTTATCCAGTCGCTTAGTTTTTTCAATCTGCTCTTTGACAACATCTGTGGCAAAGCGCGTGATTCCGGTATAAAAAACGAGAAGGTGCTGTTGGAAGAGCTGCTTTTTTTCCCTTGAAACCACAACAGGTCGGATCTGTATTTGCGAGGATGAGAATTCGATTACGTTCAACCCGCCGAAACAAGCATGAAATTGATCTTGGGATCCTACATTTTCTTGGATCACATGCTGCTCGATAAAGCAGGCCTCTTCGGCCAATTGCTGTCTGCCAATTTTCTTGCCTTGCATGGCATATAGAGCATTTAAAAACCCTATTGTGAAAGAAGAAGATGAGCCGAGACCTGTTTTTGCGGGCAGGTCGGCAGAAATATGGATGTCTACTTGAGGGAAAATATTTTTATGCAAAAGACATGCTTTGACACTGGGGTGCTGGAGCTCTTCAAGAGATTTTACGAGCTCGACCTTGGAATAGCAAACTCTCAATTTATAGTCGAAAAAATTGCTGAGGTCGTTGAGGCTGACGTACGTGTACTTATTGATCGACGTTCCGAGGACAGCTCCCCGATGGCGGGTATAATACGAAGGGTAATCCGTTCCCCCGCCAAAGAAACTGATTCGAACAGGTGTCCTTGAGATGATCCGGGTCATAAGCGACGGCATCGTAGCAAAAAAAAATATTGCAAGAAAGTATTTTGAGAAAATACACAGGTTCCTATACTTCGAGCTTCTCAGGAGCTGAAATGCATTGCAGAGTTTGTGATTCGACCGACTTTTCTTTGGCTGTTGATTTAGGAAATCATCCATGGGGAAACCATTTTTTGCAGCTTCATGAAATCGGGACAGAGCCGTTTTATCCGCTTAGAGTAATCTATTGCAACCGATGCAAGAGCGCGCAACTCGACTACACCGTAAAAAAGGAAGTGATGTTCTCTGAACACACCTATCTTTCGGGTGTAACCCGAACGCTGGCAGCACATTTTGAAAAAATTGCAACACAGGTCGATAGGCGCTTTTTTAGACAGCAAAAGTCTAAATTTGTGTTAGACATCGGCTCAAATGATGGAACTCAGCTCAGGGCTTATCAAAAGTTGGGATATCAAGTTTTAGGAGTAGAATCTGCAAAACGAATCTCAGAAATCGCTCAGATCAACGGCGTTCCTACAATTCATGATTTTTTTAATCTTCAAACCGCAGACCGGATTGGGAAAACCTATGATGTAATCAATGCTTCCGGTGTTTTTTTTCATTTGGAAGAAATTCATTCTGTTACCGATGCGATTTGCAAGTATTTAAAAGAAGATGGTGTATTTGTCGTTCAATTTCTATACATGAAGACGATCATGGAAAACATCGCCTTCGACCAAATTTACCATGAACATCTTCTATATTATACACTCGAAACAGTAGATGTGCTGCTCCGCCAACATGGCCTTTCTTTGTTTGATGCGGAATTTTCACCGATCCATGGAGGCTCGATGATTGGTTATGTCTCTCATCAAGGTGTGCGCAATCCTACAGAGAGGTTGAGGCAGCTTCAAAAAGAGGAACAGGTTTCGGGATGTAATGATTTAGCGGCATACGAACAATTTGCTAGAAATGTCCTGATATTGAAACGGCACAATTTACAATTTTTTGAGCAAAGAAAAGGGAAAAAGATTTATGGCATGGGTGCCCCGGTTAAGGGAAATACGCTCTTGAATTATTTTGGAATTGGTCGGAATTATCTTGAGTGCTTAGTAGAAAAAAACGAATTGCGCAGAGGGCTTTTTAGCCCGGGAATGCACCTTCCCATTCGAATAGAGAATGAGGTTGATCCCCCGGAAATTTATTATGTTTTAGCCTGGAATTTCAAAAAGGAAATCTTACAAAACAACGAGCATTTGATTCAAAATGGCGTGGAGTTTTATTTTCCAATTGATCCGCAAAAGCGCGTACAAAAACGCGCATCCCTCAAGCGTCTCACGCTAGAAAATGTTTTTCAAAAAAATCTTCAGCTTCTTAAGGCCAAAAGGCAATCTGACAGTGTTTCATTGAAAGGTTAATATGAAAATTTTTGTGACCGGAGCTACCGGATTTCTCGGAAGACATCTCGTTTCCTTTTTAAAAACTAGAGGCCACGCTGTAATCGGCATTTCTTCGAAGGACTGCGATTTGACATGCAGTTCATCTTTGCAGCAATTTGCAAATGAAAAATTCGATCAGATCTATCATCTAGCTTGTTGGACGCAAGCAGGAGATTTTTGCTTGCATCATCCGGGCGAGCAATGGCTAATCAACCAAAAAATCAATACGCATGTGTTGGATTGGTGGCATGAAAATCAGCCTCAAGCAAAGATGATCGCTATGGGCACGAGCTGTTCTTATGATCCAAATCTTTCGCTTGAAGAAAAAAA
>JAKBAE010000046.1 GCA_021809325.1 bacterium | reverse complement strand
ATCCGCAGAGCGATTTTTGGGAGATGGAATCTGAGAAAATTCAGGCGACTATTTTCGTGTTTTACGTGTTTAGAACCAGCTGGTTGCACGGCATGAATTTATTTTTTGTCCAGTACAGAGGTTGTTGAGCAATGAAATATAGTTAAAGCTGTTAATTAAAATGTATTGATTTAGTATTGTATATTTTGTATAATATCAGCTTGTGTTTAATATTATGGAGATTTTATTATGAATTTAATAGATAATTTTAGGGCGGGGGCTGCAATAGGTGGAGGTTTTTACTCTTCCGTGGGAATGGAAGTATTTGCTCAAACTCTTTATACTACATTTATTGCTCAACCGGAGCATGCGCCAAGATCTGAGATTTCACCTGCATTACGTTATGCCTTACCCGCGGCAGCGGGTTTAGCGGCTTTAGCGAGTCCTGTTCTAGGTGTGGATCGAACGGTAGCAGCCAGTGTTGCTACAGCGGCTGTGTTTGTCGCAAGTACATCGGCAGAGAGCTCTTCGGCTCTTGAAGTTTTGAGCAACATTGGAGTTGTATACTTCCAGCTCGAGATTGCTGCTAGGGCTGCTTACCAGCTCCTCTATACGGGGGCTATGAGGCTAGCTGGTCGTGTCCGGGTTTGGGATTAAGGGAATATCAAATACGCTCACGAGTAGTAGTATTCCATCTCTTCATTTTTTTTGGGACCAATAACGCGCCAGCTCAAACGGATGCTCTGATGGTCCCAGATCGCTTGCGCCAAATATGCGTCTTCTTCGCATAAATGGGCTTCGACCGATGCGAGCAAATGGCTGTCGATCGGCGCAAGGTGGAAAAGAAAGATTGGCGAGGCGGGCCCTAGCCTCAAATGTTCAAGAGAGATCATCCCCGCCCCCCGATCGAGCGTCCAGCGGAAGACATTGCTAAATGAGATGTTTTGATTGCCCTCCCAAGCGCCCCTCTCGTGAAAAAGAAGGGAGGACTCGCCCTCTTTTGCAACGTGTACTTCTCCATGACCCTTTCCGTTCCATCCCGATAGCGACTTCGTATAGAGCGCAAGCTGCTTTACGCTTTTAAGTTTTTCCCAAAAGCTGAGAAGGAGCGGCTCTTGCACCCGTTTAGGGCGCGCCTCTTGCTGGACGAGAGAAAAGCGCTTTTTTTCTTGGGGAGGAAGCAGCGTATACGCTTTTTTTAAAAGAGACTCCAGTTCCGAAAAGAGCGGATAGGCCGGGTTGAGCCGGTAGAGTTTTGTCTTTCCTTCCAAATAGCTGATAATAATGCGCCCCTTTTCCAGTCGGGCAAGGGCATTTTGCAGCGAGGTCAAAGGTGTTTGCAGGGTTCGGTGCAGCTGAGCGGCGTAGCTTTTGCTGTTTACAAAGAGAAAAAGGAGGGTGTTTTGGATATTTTTATTTCCAAAGAGTCCTGTCAGCATAAAAATCTTAGCCTAATTTTTAGGTTATGAAAACGCCATAATTCACATAGAGGGGTAAGTATAGGTTGTGTTTTTGGATTTTATCAACGCATTTTTAGGTTTTGGTTGGGTTTTGTTGGTTGAAAGGAGTGGGGTTAGGTCCTTATCATCAGCACCATGAAGATTCGATCCGACTGGAAAAAAGAAGAAATCCGCGAAATTTACGATAGCCCGCTTTTAGAGCTGATCTATCGAGGAGCCTCGACCCATCGAGCCTTCCATCCTGCCAATCAGGTGCAGATCTGCAACCTGATTTCGGTTAAAACAGGCGGGTGCTCGGAAAATTGCAAGTATTGTCCGCAATCGGCCCATTATAAAACAGATGTTCAAGCCTCTTCTATGATGAAAGAAGAGGAGATTTTAGAGCTGGCGCAAAAGGGGCTCGATGGCGGGGCCACCCGCATTTGTCTTGCGACGGCTTGGCGTTCTCCTCGCGATGGAGCGCAGTTCGATTTTCTTTTGCGGGTCATTGGAAAAATCCGGGATCTAGGGGCAGAGGTTTGCTGCACGTTTGGGATGCTGACAGAGCGTCAAGCAATCCGTTTGAAGGAAGCGGGCCTGTATGCCTACAACCATAACCTTGACACGTCGCGCGAGTTTTATTCTTCAATCATCACGACGCGCACCTATGAAGACCGGATCCGCACTCTGGATGCAGTGCAAAAAGCAGGACTTCTGGTCTGCTCCGGAGGGATCATCGGAATGGGGGAGAGCATTGACGACCGGGTGGGGATGCTCCAAACGTTGGCCAACCGCAGCCCGCATCCCACGTCGGTTCCACTGAATTTTCTGATGCCGGTGAAGGGAACTCCATTGGGGGAGCAAAAACCGCTGCCCGTTTGGGATATGGTGCGGATGATTGCAACCGCGCGCATTGTGATGCCGCAAGCGATGATCCGTTTGACGGCGGGGCGTCTCGGCCGCTTGGCCGAAGAGCAGGCCCTTTGTTTTCTCGCAGGGGCCAACTCCATCTTTTCAGGGGAAAAGCTGTTAACAAGGCCGAACCCCGACTTTCAAGCCGATGAGCTTTTGTTCGATCTTCTCGGGATCATCCCTATGGAGGCGAAATGAGATTTTTGGAAGAGCGTTTGGAAAAAAGAAAGCAAGCGGGCTTATTGCGAGAGCTTGTCCAGCGAGCAGGCGGGATCGATTTTGCTTCCAACGATTATTTTGGCTTTGCTAAGAAAATCTCCGAAGGAGGGGAGGGCGGCGCTACGGGCTCGCGCCTTTTGAGCGGCAACTCGGCCCTCTATGAGCAGTTGGAAGAGCGCCTTGCCCGGTTTCATGTTGCAGAATGTTGTTTGATCTATACGAGCGGCTATCTGGCCAATCAAGGCCTTCTTTCGGCAATCGGGACAAAATCGGCAACATTTCTCTATGATTTAGAGATCCATGCTTCGATGATAGACGGAATGCTTCTTAGCGAGGCAAAGCGGGTCCCTTTCCGCCATAACGATCTCTCTTCGCTCGAAGAAAGACTTAGCAAATCTGCCCCGCCCCACTTTGTGCTCGTCGAGTCGCTCTATTCGATCAGCGGCGATCTGGCCCCTCTTCAAGAGATCTCCTATCTCTCTGAAAAGTATGGCGCCGGGCTTATCGTCGACGAGGCCCATGCGACGGGAGTGTTTGGAAAGGGGCTGGCCGTCCATTTGCCAACCTTTGCAAGAATGCATACGTTTGGCCAAGCCCTCGGCGCCTCAGGGGCTTGTATTTTGGGAAGCCGCCTTTTAAAAGAGACCCTCATCAATTTTTCGCGCCCTTTCATCTATACGACTGCTTTGCCTCCTTCGGCCCTCTGGCAGATCTCTGCCAATTACGATGCATTGGAAGCGGAAGGGGAAAGGCACCGGCAAAAACTCCAATGGCTCATTGATCATTTTTGCAAAAAAACAGGAAGGGCCTCGTCTCTAAGTCCCATACAGCCCATTTTGACGGCGGGATCGATGGGGCTCTCCGAAAAACTTTGGGAGGAGGGGATTGATGTGCGAGCGATCCGGCCCCCTACCGTCGGGAAGAAAAAGGAGTGCCTTCGCGTTGTACTTCACAGCTACAACGAGACGTGTGAGATCGATCGATTGTTGGAGTATCTTTCATGAAGCGGATCCTCATTGTTGGCATCGATACAGGTGTTGGAAAGACCGTGGTTTCTACTCTCTTTTGTCAGGCGCTACGAGCTGCATATTGGAAGCCCGTGCAGTGCGGCATACCGACAGATTGCGAATGGGTGGAAAAGCTTGGCATCCGCTGCTATCCCTCATCCATTGTTTTGAAAGAGCCTTGTTCTCCGCATCTTGCTGCGCGTCTTGAGGGAGTGGGGATTGAGGCGAAAGAATTAAAGCCGCCCGAGCATTCGGGAGCCCTTATCATCGAAGGGACCGGAGGGCTTCTCGCTCCGCTCAATGAAAATGAAGCGTGGATCGATGCGGCTTTGCATTGGGGAGGCGAGTGGGTCCTTGTCCATCGCCACTATTTGGGCAGCCTCAACCATTTTCTCCTTACGGTAGAGGCGATGCGCCATCGGGGCATTCCCCTTCGAGGCGTTGTGTTTAATGGCAAAGGGGATCCGGCCACAGAAGAGATGCTCCTCAAAAGGGCCGGAGCTGCTTGTCTTGCGAGGGTTCCTTGGATAAAAACTGGATTTTGAGAGATTTGGCTACAATTTGGCACCCGTTTACTCAAGCGTTGACAGCGCCTCCGCCGATTCCGATTGTTCGGGCTAAAGGAGCGACCCTTTATTCAGAGACGGGAGAGGCTTATCTCGATGCGATCTCTTCGTGGTGGGTCAATCTGCATGGGCACGCCCATCCTGTAATTGCAAATGCTATCGCTCGCCAAGCTGAGATTTTGGAGCATGTCCTTTTTGGCGGATGCACGCATCCGCAAGCGATCTTGTATGCCGAAAGGCTTCTTGCCCTTTTGCCGGAATATTCCCGCGTATTCTATTCGGACAACGGATCGACGGCCATTGAGACAGCCCTGAAAATGGTGTTTCAGGCATCGGGAGAGGCAAAGACGCTTCTTTCATTTGAAGGGGCCTACCACGGCGATACTTTTGGTGCGATGTCTGCAGCCGGAAAGACCCACTTCAACCGCCCTTTTTGGCCCTATCTTTTTGAGGCCGTCTCCATCCCCCCGCCTTTTTTCGGCCGCGAAGAAGAGTCTTGGGTGGCGTTTGAAAGGGCAATCCGGTCAGGAAGGATTGGGGCCTTTATCTTTGAGCCGCTCATTCAGGGCGCCGGCGGGATGCGGCTGCATTCGGACGATCTGCTTGCTAAGATGGTCCGTACCTGCCGAGAAAAGGGGATCTTTACCATCGCCGACGAGGTGATGACCGGATTTGGGCGCACGGGGCCGCTTTTTGCTTGCAGCCGCCTTGGCATCTGGCCCGATCTCCTCTGTCTTTCAAAAGGGATCACGGGCGGGTTTCTCCCTCTTGCCGCAACTCTTGCCAAAGAAGAGCTTTTTAACGCCTTTATCTCTCCCGATCCCAAGCGCGCCTTTTTGCATGGCCATACTTATATGGGGAGCCCGCTTGGCTGCGCCGCAGCGAATGCCAGCCTCGATCTCCTCTTGCTCCCTGAATGCGAAGAGGCGAGGGGAAAGATCGAGTTTTCGCATCGAAGAGTGCAAAAGGAGTGGGAAGGCCATCCAAAGCTATCGAGGGTCGATGTTTTGGGCACGATTCTCGCTTTAGAATATCGCGTTGATGCTGCGTCTTACTACAATCCCTTGAAGAGCCGCTTGAGCGATTTTTTCCTCTCCCGAGGCATTTTGCTACGCCCGCTTGGAAATGTTTTATATGTGCTGCCGCCTTACTGCATCCAAGAAGAAGAGTTAGAAAAAATCTATTCTGCAATCAGTGAAACCTTGGAGTGGTAGATGTTTATTTCACTGAAACAAGAAATTGAAGATTTGATTGCGTGCATTTTGAAAAATCCACTGATCCACGGCCGCTGGCTAAACACCCTTTCGTTTCTCGAGCATGCGGGGGCTTGTAAGATCGCAGCCAGCGCCCATCCGTCAGCTGTGAGAGAAGAGAGGCTCAAACATGCAGCAGAAGAGTTTCGCCATGCCTATTATCTGAAAAACCAGCTCCATCGGATTGGGCAGGTTTGCGTTGATTACCGCAGCTCTATGCTTTTAGGCGGCTGGGAGACGCGCCACTATCTTCGGCGCTTGAATCTTTTTGCCTCGCGCGAGAACCGGCCTTTGGCCTATTGGCTTGTGACCTATGCGATCGAGCTTCGCGCAGCAGAGCTCTATCCGCTCTATCAATCGGCTTTGCAAAAGATCTCATCCCCAATTCGGGTTCAGTCGATCTTGTTGGAGGAAAAAGAGCATTTGGAGGAGATGGAGCGAGAGCTTTCCCGCTTTCCCGATGCAAAAGCTTCTATTCTTGCAATGTGCGAAAAAGAAGGGCGCCTTTGCAGGAAATGGATTTTCGCTTGCAATTCCTGTCTCAATGCAATATGTAAAGAAACATGCTGATCCTATGGTTTATTGCAACCGGCCTTTCCTTTTTCTATGTCCTTTGGGATCAACTTACAAATACCCCCTCTGTCAAAATTATGAAGCTCGCCTGGCTTCTCGTGATTCTCTATACCGGACCGTTTGGCTTGATCTTCTATCTGCTCGGATGCAGAAAACCAAGACAGAGGTCGCATGATGACTTTATCAAAGACCCTTGGAAGCAGGGATTAGGCTCGGAGATTCACTGCGTGGCCGGAGATGCGACGGCGATCATTCTAGCAGCTGCTCTTTTACACTACGCCTCTCTTCCCAACGGATGGGAAGCGGTCATAGAATATTGCGCGGCTTGGCTTTTTGGCCTGCTGATCTTTCAAGCCCTCTTCATGCGCTCCATGTACCCATCCTATTTTGAGGCGGTGAAGGGAACCGTTTTTGCTGAAACGGTTTCGATGAACTTCATCATGGCTGGCATGATCCCTACCGTTTTGATTATCAAAAAATACTTTCCCGAAGCTTCCGACCCGTTTTCGCTTAGGTTTTGGGGGATGATGTCGATAGCTACGATCATCGGATCCATTTTTGCCTATCCAATCAATTTGTGGATGGTCAAAAAGGGGATCAAACACGGAATGATGAGCGCCGCATGAAGATGAATATGAAGCAATCTAATCGAATGGACCGGCCCCGCCATCTCTGGTTGATTGTGATTGGCTCGTTCCTTTTTTTCTTTTTAATTGCTTTTGCAAGCTCGTTCATTGCGCCCATCGAATTTTAAATTGCCGATATAGGTTCTTCGCTTTAAACTGTCTTCATGAACTCGACATTTCTTTTTTTGGGAACCGGCGCTTCGGCCGGGGTGCCGGTGATTGGCTGCAAATGTGCCGTTTGCACCTCCAGCTCTCCTTTCAATCGCCGCTTGCGCTCTTCCGGGCTTTTGAAGGTCAAATCAAAACAATTCTTGATCGATGTCGGGCCCGATTTCCGCCAGCAGGCGCTGCATTATCAGATTGATCGGCTCGACGGCCTTTTACTGACCCATACGCATTACGACCATATCGCCGGGATCGATGAGCTGCGCATTTTTAACTTTCGGATGAAGCGCCCCATGCCGTGTCTTCTTTCGAAAGAGACGCTGCAAGACTTACTGAGGCGCTACTATTATCTTTTTGAACCCAATATCGAGGGAGCGACGCTGAGCGCTCAGTTAGAGCCCCATCTCTTAGAAAAAGAGTTTGGGAGTGTTTCGTTCGAGGGGGTCGCTTTCGGGGTGCTGACTTATCTGCAAGCGGGAATGCGGGTAAATGGGTTTCGCTGCGGCGATTTCGCCTATCTCTCCGATATTCATGACTTTGATGAAAAGAAGGTCTTTGAGGCCCTGCAGGGTGTGAACAAGCTGGTGGTCAGCGCGCTGCGAAAAAATCCGTCTCCGGTGCAGTTTACCGTGGACGAAGCAATTGCTTTTGCCGGGAAAGCGGGTGTCAAAGAGACTTGGCTGACCCACCTCTCGCACAGCCTGGATTATGAAGAGAGCCTGCCTGAAGGCATTCACTGGGGATATGATGGACTTGAAATCGAATTTACCGTCTAGCGAAGGCTATGGCCGGCTGGAGGATTTGAAAGGCTCGAAGAGGGCCCTCTTAATTGGCACCTATCAAGGCGGAAAAGAAAAGCCGCAAGCTGAGGAGCAGCTAAGCGAGCTGGCCTCCCTTTGCGAGACCTACGGGCTTGAGACGGCGCTCCGTTTGCCTTGTCCCATCCGGGAGTTTGACGCCGGAACTTTTCTTGGCAAAGGGAAGATCGAAGAGATTCGAGAACTTGTGCTGGAGCATTCGGCGGCTCTCGTGATTTTCGACGATGAGATCACTCCCCAACAGCAAAGAAATCTAGAAAAGATGATCGAGTGTCTCGTCATCGACCGGACAGAGCTGATTTTGGGGGTATTTGCCCAAAGGGCCCATACGCGCGAGGCGAAGATCCAGATTGAGTTGGCCACTTGCCGCTATCAGCTTCCAAGATTGAAGCGGCTTTGGACCCACCTAAGCCGTCAGCGGACGGGAGGAAGCGGTAAAGGGGGAGGCGGTTATCTCAAAGGAGAGGGAGAGCGGCAGATTGAGATCGATAGGCGTCTATTGCGTACCCGGATTGATCGGCTGCAAGCCGATCTCGAAGAAGTGAAAAAAAACAGAGAGACGCAGCGGCGCTCTAGGAAAAGATCCGGGATTCCCACTTTTGCGATCATTGGCTATACAAATGCCGGAAAATCGACCTTGCTGAAAGCGTTAACTGATGCGGATGTGTTGGTTGAAGATAAACTCTTTGCCACGCTTGACACGACAACTCGAAAATTCAGCCTCCCGAACCGCCAGGAAATTCTTTTAACCGATACGGTTGGCTTTATCCGAAAGATTCCTCATCTTCTCGTCGCAGCTTTCAAAAGCACCTTGGAAGAAGCCGTCCAAGCGGATATCTTGCTTCATCTTATTGACGTGAGCGATCCGGCGGCGCCTCTGCATGCGGAAGCAACTTTTGAGGTTCTAAAAGAGCTTGGCGCATCTAAGCACCCGATGATTACGCTCCTCAATAAAGTCGATCGATGCGAAGAGAGGCTCCTTATTGAACAAATGCGGATTTTATATCCCAAGACGGTAGAGATCTCGGCTTTGAACCGGACGGGCTTTGAGCGCCTCATGGAGTTGATGGTTCTGGAAGTGTCACTTCTTAGAAAGGTTGTTCATCTCAAAATCCCGCAAAGCCACTATTCCGTTGTGAGCGTATTGATGCGAGAGGGAAAAGTCCTTTCTTGCGAATATGAGGAAAACGACATCCTTCTTGAGGTTGAGATCCCTCGCAGCCTCGAACATGTCGTCTTTCCCTTTCAGGTATAAATATATACTTGGGTGCCTTCCGAAACTTGATTGAATAGATCAATTGTATCTTCAGGGCTCAGGCAGACGCACCCTTTTGAAACAGGTTGGCCAAGATGTTCTAGGTCATTGGTGCCATGGATGTAAACATACCTTTTATAGGTGTCTACAATTATGCCATTCCGAGAGCCTTGATTGAATTGAGGCTCGAGTCCTCGCAGCCATAAGATCCGGCTAGTAATCGATCTTTCAGAGCTATTCGGTTGAGCAATCTCTCCTGTTAGTTCTCTTGCTTTAAAAACAGCGTAAGGAGCAGCTCCTTCTCCAACTTTAGATGCGATTACATGCAATCCTAAGGGGGTTTTCCCGCTGCCATCTTCTTGTCCTACGCCATTGAAAGCAGTAGAGACAACATACGATTTGATCCACTCTCGAGATTTTACCAAATGAAGCCTTTGCTGATTGATATTCACAAAAAGCTGATATTGCGTTGGCGCTTGATCTAATTTTTCACAAAGGTTGGAGAGGTGATTAAGAGGTAGCTCGCTGATATTTATACCGCGCTCCGTTATACTTTGTGAATTTAAACTCGCTGCGGCTTCGCAAAATCGATCTTCTTCACTCGCCTTGCACGGAGTGCAAGGCCAACGTTTATTTAGATCAATTTTGCTTTGCCTCGCAGAGTGTAAATTCATAAAACCTGACTGAGGCGGTATATCGCTTTTGTTGATGTTAGTGCCTCAACTGACGAGGTTTAGCTTGTGACGTTTCTTTGAATTTAAGAAGGGCATTTTCCACTTTTTTAGATGTAATGAGAAAAGATAACGCTTCCGATCCATATTTCATATGGTAGTCTAAAAGGGAAATATCGCCGATTTCTTTTTTAATTTCATTCACGACGATACTCTGAGCTGAAGAGCGATAAACAGGCGAATCTGGAAAATATCGATCAAGTACTTTTTGTAAAACGGTATTTTCTGATTGTATCCATCGCAGGCATTGAGCGTCAGCGCTATGTGAAAGAGGGCTCTTCCAGTTCCGAGAGTTTTGAAGTAAAGGATGTTCGCAAATTCCGCAAATATTTTTTCTATGAAAAGTTATCTGAACATTCATGTGTGTTTCCTTACATTAGTATGCATTTTTGATTTGTAAAAGGTTTCTTTGATTTCTCAGGAGAAACTGATCTCCAGTCATAATGATGAGTTTGTGTTGATTGTACCCAATCTGAGAGAAGCTTATGTATTTTTTCTGAAGTAAGGATTGATGCTAAGGCTTCTGATCCCTGAGACTTACGGTACTCTAATATGGAAATGTCTCCAATTTTATTTTTAATTTCTTGAACAACGTTCTTTTGAGCATTATTTCGATAAAAGCCTTTTTCCGGGAAATATTGGTTGAGCAGGTTTTGCAAAAGAGTGTTTTCCCGGTTAATCCACTGAAGGCAAATTGGATGGGCGTAAGCTGAAAATGGATTATCCCACGCTACTTTTCTCTTGTGTAGAGCCTGTTCACATACGCCGCAAATATTAGAGGTGATCCGATTCGCGTTCATATTCTCTCCAAGCGGGTTAATTAATTAACTAGGAGTGGCGCAACTTGCTGTGCTTGATGCCGTATCCAAAGTAGATTGCAAGTCCAACAACGAGCCAGATGGCAAACTGCAGCCAAATGCTCATGGGGAGGTAGACCATCTGCCCTATGCAAGCGAGCATCCCGAGTCCCGGGATGACCGGTACAAGCGGCACTTTGAAAGGTCTTTCAAACTCAGGATGGAGATAGCGCAAAATCAATACGCCCAAGCAGACGATCGCAAAGAGAAAGAGCGTCAGCATCGAGACGAGTCCGGCCAGAACGTTGACGGGAAAAAGGCCCGAGATCACAACGCAGCAAAGAGCTGTAACGACAGAAGAAAACAGCGGCGTCTGGGTTGATTTATTGATTTTAGCAAAAGGCTTTGTGAGAAGCCCGTCCTTGCTCATGGTGAGGAAGACGCGGGTCAAAGAAAGCGTTTGGACTAAGACGACGGAGGCAAGTCCTGCCAGGATGGCCAACTTGACAACTGCCTTCAGCCAGGCGAAAGACGATCCCATTGCATTGAGGGCTAAAGACATTGGATCAGGGACGTTGAGCTGTGTGTAGTTGACGATCCCGACCAGGACAAGGGCCGTTGCGACATAGGCCGTAGCGGAGATCAGTAGGGAGCCAAGAATTCCCTTCGGCAAATCCTTTTGGGGATTGATCGATTCTTGCGCAAGGGTCGATACGGTGTCAAAGCCGATATAGGCGAAAAAGAGGAAGCTCGCCCCGCGGATGACCCCGCTCCAGCCGAACTCGCCGAAATGACCTGTATTTTCGGGGATAAATGGGGTCAGGTTCTCCCAGTTTATGTAGGAAAAGCCGAGGAGGATAAACAGGGCGATGGTCGATAGCTTGATGGCGACCATGATGTTGTTAAAGTGGGTTGCGGCTTTGATCCCGATTGAGATCATCGTTCCAATAAGAACAACGAGAACAATGGCGGGCAGGTTCACAAAGGCCCCGGTCAGGTGCCAGCCGGCATCGACCGAGTATGCGATCGGGGAGCTGGTAAGGAGGGGGGAGAGGTGAAAGCCCATGTCTCGCAGGATGCTGACGCAGTATCCGGACCAACCGACGGCGACCGTAGAAGTGGAAAAGAGAATTTGTCCGGTGATGGACCATCCGACAAGCCAAGCGGGAAACTCGCCCATTGCTACATAGGAGTAAGAGTAGGAGCCGCCTGAGACGGGGATCATTGCGGAGAGTTCTGCATAGCAAAGGCCCGCAAGCACGCAGATGATCGCAACGAGGAGAAAAGAGAGGATCACGGCAGGGCCGGCATAGAGGGCGGCGGCCTGTCCCGTCACAACGAAGATCCCGGCTCCGATGATTGCGCCGATTCCAATCGCTGTAAGGTTAATGGGTCCAAGATGGCGTTTCAACTGATGATGATCTTCATCAGTCTCCGCAGTTTGCACGGCCCGGATGGGCTTGCGTATAAAAAGGCCTTTTTTCATATTGCTCCTCGGAAGCGTAGAAATTGTTTGAGCTTCCATCACTAGTTAAACCCAAAGATTCTAATAGCGCTCTCTATATGAATCAAGTAAAATGGACTCTCCTAAAAATTTCCAACATGTTATGACCATAAGCAATGGCTAAAAAATATGACGAAAGCGCCGTCCAGACCCTGGACGCGCTGGCCCACATCCGTCTTCGCTCAGGGATGTACATCGGACGCCTTGGCGACGGGTCCCATCCCGACGATGGTATTTATGTGATGCTCAAAGAGGCGATCGACAACTCCGTCGATGAGTTTATCATGGGCAACGGAAAAAAGATCGAGATCACGCTCGATCCGAAAAGCCAGTCCGTCTCTGTGCGCGACTTTGGGAGGGGCATCCCGCTTGGCAAGGTGATCGATTGCGTCAGCCAGATCAATACCGGGGCCAAATACAATGACGACGTCTTCCAGTTTTCAGTCGGCTTAAATGGGGTTGGGATGAAAGCGGTCAACGCTCTCTCCTCCTATTTTTTTGTGAAAAGCTGCCGCGAGGGGGAATTTGTCGAAGTCCGCTTTGCCAAGGGGATTTTGCAAGAGAAGAAAAAGGGGAAGACGAAAGAGGCGGACGGGACTTTCGTGGAATTCATTCCGGACAGCTCGATCTTTAAAAAATTCTCTTTTCAAGAAGAGCTGGTCCTTAAGCGCCTGTGGCATTACGCTTACCTGAATGTAGGACTTACTCTCGATTTTAATGGGCAGAAGATCTTTTCCGAAAACGGGCTTTTGGACCTTTTGAATGAGGAGGTCAAAGAGGACCGCCTCTATGAGCCAATTCATTACCGGGGCAAACACGTCGAGTTTGCATTCTTGCACTCCTCCAGTTACGGAGAGACCTATTTTTCCTTTGTCAATGGCCAGTACACCCATGACGGAGGCACCCACCTTTCGGCCTTTAAAGAAGGGATTTTGAAGGGCGTCAACGAGTTTGCCAAAAAAAACTTTCAAGGGATCGATGTACGGGAGGGGATTGTCGGCGCCATTCTCGTCAAAGTGAAAGATCCGGTTTTTGAATCGCAGACGAAAAACAAGCTCTCGAACGGCGAGATCCGCGGCCCCATTATGCAAGAGGTCAAAGAGGCGGTCCAAACGCTTCTTTATAAACATGAAGAAGTGGCTAAAAAAATCCTTGAGCGGATCGCTTTCAACGAAAAGCTGAGAAAAGAGCTTGCGGCTGTCAAAAAAGAGGCTAAAGAAAAGCAAAAGAAGATCTCGTTTAAAATTCCAAAGCTTCGCGATTCGAAATACCATTTCGGAGACGGGACGAAAGAGGGGGAAAAGTCGGTGATCTTCCTGACCGAGGGCGAGTCGGCTTCTGCCTCGATCGTAATGGCGAGAAATCCGCTCACCCAGGCGGTTTTCTCCCTTCGAGGCAAGCCGATGAACGTCTATGGCATGAAGCTGGAGCTGCTTTATAAGAATGAAGAGATGTACAACTTGATGTCGGCGCTCAATATCGAAGAGGACCTTTCCAATCTGCGCTATAACAAGGTGATCCTCGCCACCGATGCGGACGTCGACGGGATGCATATCCGGAACCTTCTCATCACGTTTTTTTTGACCTATTTTGAAGGGTTGGTCGTCAACGGCCATCTCCAAATCCTCGAAACGCCGCTTTTCAAAGTGAGGAATAAAGAAAAGACGCTCTATTGCTATTCTGAAGAGGAGAAGGCAAAAGCGGAAAAACTGCTTGGCAAAGCGTGCGAGATCACCCGTTTTAAAGGACTCGGGGAAATTTCTCCCGGGGAGTTCAAGCAGTTCATCGCGGAAGAGATGCGCCTTCTTCCAGTTGTGATCCAAAATTTGAGCGACATTAAGCCGACCTTGGAATTCTATATGGGCAAAAATACCCCTGCCAGAAAAGCGTTTATTATGCAGAACTTGGTGAGCGAAAATGGATGATCTCAAAGCCCAGATGAAGGGGCACTTCATCCAATACGCCTCCTATGTCATTCTCGATCGGGCAATCCCCAATGTCGTCGATGGGCTCAAGCCGGTCCAAAGGCGCATTTTAGAGACCCTTTTTAGGCAAAATGACGAGAAGCTGCATAAAGTCGCAAACATCGTTGGCCAAACGATGCAGCTCCACCCCCACGGAGATGCGCCGATTTACGAGGCGCTCGTCAATCTGGCCAACAAAGGGTTTTTGCTCGATCGGCAAGGGAATTTCGGCAATATCTACACGGGCGACCCCTCGGCGGCGGCCCGTTATATTGAAACCAGGCTATCGCCATTGGCCCGCGAGACCCTTTTTAATCCGGACATCACGCAAACGATCCCGTCCTACGATGGGAGAAATAACGAGCCTGTAACGCTTCCGGCAAAAATTCCCTTGCTTCTGCTTCAAGGAGCGGAAGGGATAGCGGTCGGGATGTCGACCAGCATCCTGCCGCACAATTTTTCAGAGCTGCTCGAGGCCCAGATCGCGATTTTAGAGGGGAGGAATTATAAAATCTTTCCCGATTTCCCGACCGGCGGGATCATGGACAAAAGCGGCTATGACAAGGGCAGAGGCAAGATCAAGCTTAGAGCGAAGATTGAGATCAAAGACCCGAAAACGCTTCTAATTCGCGAGATCTGCTATGGGACGACGACGGAGAGCCTGATCCGCTCAATTGACGAGGCGGCCAAAAAAGGCAAAATCAAGATTGAGTCGATCAATGACTATACGGCTCAAGATGTAGAGATTGAAATCAAGCTGCCGCGCGGCCAATACGCCGAAGAGCTGCTCGATGCGCTCTATGCCTTTACGGAGTGCGAAGTTTCCTTAAACTCGCAGATCATCGCCATTAAAGATGGGTTTCCCTGGGAGACGGACGTCCATGAGATCTTGCAGTTCAATGTAACAGAGCTTGTAGGCTATCTAAGGCGCGAGCTGGAGATTGAACGGGACCGGCTTTTGGAAAAGATCTTCTATAAATCGCTGGAAAGGATTTTCATCGAAAACAGGCTTTATAAAAAGATTGAGAGCGTCAAAACGCTCGAGGGACTCCATACGACCCTTTCCGAATCGCTCCGCCCTTTTCATAAAAAACTCCTTCGGGAACCAACGCAGGAAGATCGTGAAAAGCTGCTACAAATCCCGATCCGCCGCATTTCCCAGTTCGATATCGATAAAAATAAAGATGAGATCGCAACGTTAGAAAAGAGCCACCGCGATGTGGAAAAAAGGCTCAAAAATGTCAAAAAGTGTGCGATTGAGCACCTCAGGGCGCTGATTGAAAAATACGGTTCCGAGTTTCCGCGCAAAACAAAGATCCGCTCGATCGAGGAGGTGGATGTCCGTGCGATTGAGACCAAGGAGATCACCGTCGGCTTTGATCTGGCAAGCGGTTTTGTCGGAACAAAGGTAACAGGCGCCTCAAAGCTTTCTTGCACCAATTTTGACAAATTGCTCCTTCTTTCCAAAGACGGTTTTTACAAAGCAATTTCGATCCCTGAAAAACAATACTTTGAAAAAATTGTCTTTGCGGGCGTCGCTGACAAAAAGACGATTTTAAATGTCGTCTACAAAATCAAAGAGGGTGGGGCGATCTTTGCCAAGCGCTTTGTCGTAGACAAATTTATTCTCGATAAAAGCTATCGCTACATTCCCGAAGGAGCTGAGTTGGAGTGCATCACTCCATGCCCTAATCCTTCGGTGGAGCTTGTTTATACCCTCAAGGGCGTTCTAAAGAGAAAAGTCTTCGCCTTCAAAGAAATTCCTGTCACAGGCGCCCATACCAAGGGAGTTCGCCTGATAAATCAGAAGGTAAGAAAAGTTATCCTCTTAAAGGGAAAGCTCTAGAGAGCTCTTTCTTGAATTCTCCCTGTTATTTGGGTATATATGGGTATAAATACGGATATGTCATGCATCCATTCCTGATCAAAGATCCTCTGATTACCTCCGAAATGCTCAATCTGATTGCAGAAATCGATGAGTTTAAAGGAGCTTGGTTGCATCTAGGCCGGTTGAGAGCTGAACGATTGCAGGCGCTCCGCAAGGTGGCCACGATCGAGAGTATTGGCTCTTCGACCCGGATTGAGGGAGCGCAACTTTCGGATGCCCAGGTTGAACAGCTCCTTGGCCAGATGGACGGCGGCACATTCCATACACGGGATGAGCAGGAAGTAGCTGGGTATGCAGATCTCTGTGAGCAAATTTATCGGCACTATAATGATATGTCCCTAACAGAAAATATAGTAAAACAGTTGCATAGTGAGCTGCTGCGTCTGGTGGAAAGGGAAGATTGGCATAGGGGGAAGTATAAAAACACTCCTGTACGCATTGAAGCTTTTGATGCTAAAGGGCAAAGCTTGGGTGTTGTGTTTGAGACAACATCCCCTCTTGAAACGCCTTTCAAAATGAAAGATCTCTTAGAGTGGATCAACGAAGCGTTCTCTGATAAACAATGGCACCCTCTTATCATTATCGGGTTGTTTGTATGTCTGTTTCTGGCTATCCACCCTTTCCAAGATGGCAATGGCCGTCTTTCACGTCTTTTGACTACGCTGCTTCTTCTGAAGCAAGGCTATCGTTATGTTCCTTATACTTCTCTTGAAAGCGTCATTGAAGTAAATAAAACGGAATACTACCGTGCATTGCAAAAATCACAGACAAGCTGGCAGCGAGGAGATTCTGATTGGAGCCCCTGGTTGCTCTTTTTTCTACGATGTCTCCAAAGGCAAAAACAACACCTGCAAGTAAAATTGGAGAAAGAACTGCTGCTGGACACCACAATATCTTTGCTCGGTAGGCAGATTTTGGAGTTACTCAATGCGCATGGCAACCTCAAAATGAGTGATCTTATGCGCTTGACGAAAGCCAATCGCAACACTCTGAAAAAAACCTTAGCCGCACTTGTGAAAAATGGACATGTTCGCCTTCACGGCACTGGCAAGGGATCCTATTATGGCCTAAATTAGGGAAGAGGATTAAAGGATTGAAGCAGAGCCTGTTTTGGGATTCCTTTTCACTCTTCT
>JAKBAE010000045.1 GCA_021809325.1 bacterium | reverse complement strand
CGATCTGCCAATGAAGCGAAAAAAGCTCTAACGGCTTATAAAAAAGCTTCGTTGAGACGCGCCTGAAAATAAGTGGTCATTGCTTCTTCGTTCTCATGCGCTTCGATGTAGCGGTTCCGCAGGGAGTATTCTGAAGGGAAAATCAAAATCGGTTTATTGCAATAGGTTGCAAAGTAGTTGGCGATCAGCCGACCTACCCGGCCGTTTCCATCCGCAAAGGGGTGGATCTTTTCAAACTTTAAGAAGAACGATCCTGCAGATCGGACAAATGCCTCGTTGTCCGCTTCGTATTCGGTGTGATGTTTGGCTAAATCCTCATTGATATCCTCAACAAGCATTTGCAGCAGGTTCGGAACGTTTGTATAATGAGGCGGCACATGCTTTCCGATCCGAACGTTTTTAGGCAAAGAAGGATTTCGAATGTGCCCGATTTCCTCATCTGCAATTGCCACTCCCGAACTCTCTTGCTGCTCTTTACATAACAAGCCCTGCCAGCTGCGAATCATCTTCACGGAAAGAGGCTGATGATTTACAGCAACCCTTTGCGACAAGCAGTAAGCGCCGTAATGTCCTTTTGACGGATCCTGGAACGCCCGATTGGAATAATCAATTGAGGAAATTCCCTCAATTCGATTGCTCTCATTCAAAAACTGGACGGTTTGGATAGATATGCCCATAACTCCCTATAACCCCTGTAAAAATTTTTCGAACAAACTGTTCATTTCCATTTAAACTCTTCGGATTGAGAACAAAAACTGCATCCAATACTTCTTTTCCAAGAATTGCGGGAGGCAGTCCGGTGCGGTACAATACATAATCCATCATAAAGCGGGAGATTCTTCCGTTTCCATTCTCGAAAGGATGAATTGAAACCAGTCTTTGATAGGCTTGGGAAGCCGTTAAAATAGCGCTTTTTTGTCCCGCCTCGCACTGTTTTACTTCGCTGTCCAACCATCTGGCATAACTTTCTGTCCGTTCATCTAGACTTGCCGGAGGAGGATATATCTCCACAGCCTTTGAAGACCGGACAATCCCCGAACGCAATTCTCCGGGAGAAGATACTCCTTCTTCTCCACGAGTCAAAATCTTATGAACAATTTGCACCATTCCAAAGCTGACCCGTCCTTTTTGCCCCGCTCTCTGAACGATTTTATCTTCCGCCGCCAGCCAATTTTGCCGAGCTAATCCCTGCTTGGATGTGGGAAGCGCGATCGTACTCGATCCACCCATTCTCTGAAACATCCAGGCCTGAGCTTTTTCACTGGTTTTAAATCGAGAAACATCCTCAATAATTGTTATTTGTCTATAACCGTTTTCGAACGTTAAAAGTTTTCGAAGTAATTGATCATCCATTTCGCCTTCTCGTAGCTGGATCCAATTAAATCGGGCATTGGAAAACGCAATAGTATATAACTTTTCTCTCCTATCTTCATGGAGTAAATTGACGCGATCTGGATCAAGGATCTTCAAAAACAATTCAAATTGCATGTTTTTAGGATCTTCATCAGTTCCATAAAGCCCTATAAACCTGATAAAATTGGCTCCCTCAAAAAGAAAATGATACATTTCATCAATTTCGCTTTGGCTGAAAACCTTTTGCGAGCGCAAACGTTGGTCAATCTTTGCCATCTCATCATCTTGTATTATTAACCTTGAAAGCGCGGCTGTGGCAGGTTCGGTTAAAACAGCTACGTTTGCAACTTGTGCTACCCCATCCGCAATGGGGGGAGCGGAAGCGGAGATTCTTTCTTTTTCAAAAGATCCACTAAATTGCGCTTCGCTAATATAACCGGCGTCTTGCGCATTTACATTACCTAAAGTGCTCATGTCTCATCCAAGTTTGTTTAAATAATAATATAATACATTAATAAATATTAATTTGCAATTTTTAAATTTATTTATTGATATTGTAAATTAAATGCAAATCCGGTATTATTTAAAAAATTATTTAGCAAAGGCTTGAATGATCTCTTATATTTCAGGAGAACACCCCTTTTTTAATTCCTATCCAATTGATTTTCAAGAGGCTATTGATTCCGCATGCGCTTTGCCGGAGCTTTCGGAAATTCGAGGGGTGATCGGTTCGATCGGCATACAGGTCGGTGGCACTAAAGAGGCGAAAGCGCTCTGGTGCTGGAAGGAGAGAATGATCAAGATCCATAGCGATTTGCTCAAGGATACGAAAGCCAACCAGGCTGCTTATCTCGTCTTCGAGCTATTTAACGTCTTGCAAACTCCCCAATTTGAAAGGGCCGTTGCAGAGGCTGCCGATGTGGATTCGTTTGTTGCTTCTATTGAAAAGCTGGAATATGCCTCGGCATTGTCTACGCAAAGGTTTTTTCGACAGCATTTCGAAAAAAATGTTGAATTTGATTTTAAATATGTCTGCCCAAATTTTCATGAGCATTACGCTTTAAATCAAATCAGCGGGCATTCTGAATGCATTGCGAGATCCTATTTTCCGAGTGCGTCCTATCGAGGCACGCTCTGCCATCCTTTACAGGATCTCGATGATACGGCGCGTCAGCTTCTTTACTGTTTAATGTATTCAAAAATGACCGGTAAAATGATTTCGGTGGCTAGAGGTTCAAAACCGGTTGGATTTAAAGAGATCTTGCATGCGCTAGAGAGGCATGCTGCCTCTAATGACTCTTATCAAAAGGCTCTTGAGTGCGCTCAAGATCTTTTCCAGTAGAAAAGCAATTGGAAAAAATCACGCTTGCTAAACTCTTGTTTTCCATCTCTGTCTTGTTTGTGGCGCGAATCAAATAATTCCCATGTAAAAGGTCTGCTCGTAAGTTGTGATGCGCTCGTGGATGAAAAAGCTGATTCGGCGGATTGAAGAGAAAGACTTTGACTTTGCTCTCTTTTTCTAGCTCAGCAATCAGAGGATGCTCCGGAAGTCCTGCTTCTCCGGGAAAGTAGAAGTCTTGCGAGACGCCAGAAACGATGCAGGATGAATTGGGGTGCTTTTGATAAAAGGTGTGCAGCTCCTTTCCAAGGTCGGTAGTCCATCCCGTATTTTTAGCAAGAAAATGAAGGATCCTCCCTCCGCAATAGCCTTTACTCACCGACTCAATGGAAGAAGGACCCCGTTCAAAACAAAGAAGAGAGGGTAGCGCTTGCTGGACAAGAGAGTTAACGGCTCCTGCAAGCGGCAGCGTTCCATTAGAGTGCCCGATGATGCAGTTAAGATGATTGAATTTTTTTGATAGGGCCTCCACGATTTTGGAGAGGGCTTCACCCCACTGTGCAATTGTCTTAGGCTTCCAAAGACCCTCTTCAGAGCTTGTATTGTAATGGGAGATTAAAATGAATCGGGCAGGGGGCAGGCTTGGATCTTCTTTCCGCCTTTTCAGATATTCTGCCAGAAATGGATAAGTGGTAGTGACATCGGTTTCGATCGTAGAGAGGCTGCCGAGCACTTGCACAAAGTTGATGTAGGACTCTCCTTCCTCTTTCGACTCGATGATCCGGCACTTAGCTTCAAGTTTTTCTCCATCGATCGCGATTTGGATGGGTTGATCGTAGACGCGAAAGGCCTTCCGGATCTCTTCTTGAAGGGGATAGTTCATATCGAGCGGGCAGGCCGGGTTCCAAAAGCGCTGCACGAATTCTCTTTCCCTGTTTAAAATCGCCAATGAAGAAGAGGGTAAATTTGCAGATATGGGGAGGAAAAAAAGATCGCGAATCCATCTGCCGACAGTTTCTATAATCCTTTGACTGATTGTCCGAGTTTTAGCGTCTGTATTAGAAATTAAAGTTTGACTAGAAGTGTAAACTTGCGGTTTAGCTTGAGGAAAAGTTAGTGCGTCAATCATGTCGCCTCAATTTAGAGGCTACAAGTATACATGCTTAAATTGTTTATGAAAACAATTTTCAAAAATTTTCGAGGGATTTGGCTTGGCGGTAGTGTTTTTCAATGCCGTCGACGATCTCGTCAATATCGTCCGAGATCCGGATCAAATCAAAATCTTCTTGTTTGATGTTATTTGCGGCAAGAAGGGTGTTTTTCATCCAGGCAAGGAGCGGGGCCCAGTAATCTTTTCCTACGAGATAAACGGGAAAAAATTTGATCTTTCCGGTTTGGATGAGGGTCAAAGCCTCGAAGAGCTCATCGAGGGTGCCAAAGCCGCCCGGCATCGCGATAAAGGCTTTGGCATAGCGGGTAAACATCACTTTGCGCACAAAGAAATAGCGGAAGCTCAGGTGGTATTTTTCGTCGATGAAGGGGTTCGGCTGCGCTTCGCTTGGTAGGTTGATGCAGAGGCCGCACGACTTGCCTCCGGCTTCTCGGGCGCCTCTGTTGGCGCACTCCATGATCCCGGGGCCGCCTCCGGTGATGATACCGAAGCCTCGCTGGACAATTTTTCTCGCGAGATCAACGGTCATATTGTAGTAGTGGTAGTCTTTAGGGGCCGGGTTCGTCGATCCGAAGATTGCGACGGAGGGGCCGAGCGAGGTCATTGTTTCAAAGCCATCTACGAATTCGGCCATGATGCGAAAGATGCGCCATGCGTCAAATGTATGTCCGATCTTATGCGGTTTTAGATGGGCGGGATATTCATCGTTTGGCTGATAGCGCATAGAAGGGGTGCTCTTTTCCCCACCTATACGTCAACTCTTCTTGCCGATCAATCTTTTTGCGAGGCTTTTTCTTTTTTTGCGCTTTAGCGCTATCCGCGCTGTTCGGCCATAGACCGCCTCATGCAGCGTTTCGATCGCCATGAAGGCCGTTGGGTCTTCCCGGACGACGATCTCTTTGAGTTCGGCTAAATCGAGGCGCTCCACGATGATGAACAGGATATCCCTGTCTTCTCCGGAGTAGCCGCCCTTGCCCTTGATGAAAGTGAGCCCGAGACCGAGCTGATGGGTAATGATCTTGCTTAATTTTTCAGGTTCGGCGCACATGATGAGCACCGATTTGAGCTCTTCCAAGCCGGCGATTACGATATCCATCATCTTAAAGGCAACGATGTACGTCATGAGCGAGCGGAGGGCAATATGCCAGTCGTGGAAGATCCAGCCGTAGGCGGTAAAGATAAAAAAGTTGATGAAGAGGATGACCTGTCCAACGGTAAATCCCATCTTTCGGTTGATTAGGATGCCGAGGATTTCGGTTCCGTCCGTACATCCGCCGTAGCGGATGATCAGTCCCGCTCCAGCTCCAAGCAGAGCGCCGCCGATCACGATCGCTTCTAGTGGATCGGCATTTGTAGGAAAATGATTCGTGAGTACCAGGAAAAGGGCGAAGAGGACCACCGCCGCCAACATATGCAAAACGAAGGCGCGTCGGATATAGCGCCAAGCAAGGTATAGAAAAGGGGCGTTGAGTGCTAAAAGAAAGATCGAAAGGTACTCATTCCCATAGAGGCGGCCGAGGATCAGCGAGATACCGATGACGCCCCCGTCGATCAACTCGTTCGGAATCAAAAAGACGCGGATTGCAAAGGCAGCCAAAAAAGCGCCTGCGGCCATGCCGATGAAGTGGATAAAATGGGTGTAAAGAGATTTTGGAAGCGCTGTGCTCGCCATGCTCTTTCCCTCAGCAATTGGCGTTTTTAATAAAAACGCGGGAGACGGGACTCGAACCCGCAACTTCCGCCGTGACAGGGCGGTGCTCTAACCAGTTGAACTACTCCCGCAACTGGAATTGGGCGCAACAGGACTCGAACCTATGACCACCTGTGTGTAAGACAGGAGCTCTACCAACTGAGCTATACGCCCGCTTGGGCCTCTATTGCCCAAAAACGAGATGTTATTCTAATCTGGAAATGGTTTTTTGCTCAATACCCTTTTTATTTTTCGATAAAAAATTGGAGATTTTCCCTATGCACGGACTCGTTGACTTGCGCCTCGTTTCCCGTTCCATCGTCTTTGATATCCGGTATGCGACACCCTGTAATTTTACAGGAAAAGTCCTCTATCCGGCACCCCTCTGTTTTTTGCAAGAAGCGGTGGCGAGACGGTTGGACAAAGTGCAGCAAGCCCTTCGGAAAAGGGGGCTGGGGTTGAAGGTATTTGATGGCTATAGACCGCTTTCCGTTACAAAAATTTTTTGGGAAATCCTTCCCGATCCCCGGTATTGCGCTGATCCGGCCAAAGGATCCAGACATAATCGAGGCGCATCGGTCGATGCAACCCTGGTCGATTTAGCCGGGATCGAACTTTTGATGCCAAGCGAGTATGATGAGATGGGAGAAAGGGCGCACCTCCGCTATCAAGGGGGCCCCGAGGAAGCTCTATTCAATCGGAAGAGGCTGCAAGAAGCAATGCTGGGCGCTGGATTTACAAACTGGGAGGAAGAATGGTGGCATTTCGACGACCCCGACTGGGAAAAATACCCGGTCTTAGATTTATCGTTCGAGCAGCTATAGCGTTTTTTTTGAGCGCTTGCGGGCCTTCGAGCGTCATGGATTTTCATCGCGAAGGGGAAAAGGCCGCTGCTTCGCTTTGTGAAGAGATGCAGCGCATCCATTCCAGGGAAGAGCTGCAGGCGGCGCTTCCCAGGCTTAGAAAAAAGTATTTGCGGATTGCAAAATTAGCGCTAGCTGCAAGGGATTTGGTGGGAAAAGACGAGGAGCCGCTCCCACCCTCTCAGGCAAGCGATGAGCTTTTTGCGGAAATCGCTAGGCTCTACGAGCTGGCAGGAGGGAGAGAACTGCTCATATCAGCGCAGGCAGAGTCGTTGAAACTGTTGGAGTAGAGCTTTTGAAACGCATTTTGACGTTGAGACAAGAGACGCAAGTCCGTCAAGTCGCCGATATGGATTGGGGCGGCGGTCAGATACCCTTGTTGTAAGAGGGCGACATCGCTTTGGGGGTTTTCGTCGTGATGCGCCCAGCGTCCGCCGAGCCAATAGTAGGGGGCCCCTTCCGGATGGATTCGCTTTTCAGGATCTTCGATCCAATAGCCTTGCCCCTGCTTGGCCATACGGAACCCTTCGATCTTCATGTGGCATTTTTCAGGGAAGGTGACGTTTAAAAACGTATATGGAGGAAGAGGGTGTTCGAGAAAATGGCGGGTAATCGCGCTCAAGTGTGTTGAGACCGATCCTAGCGGGGGATATTCGAAATCGTAAAAGGAGTAGGCGATCCCGGGGACTCCTTGAAGGGTGGCCTCTATGATTGCTCCGACTGTGCCGCTGTAAAAAATCGTCCGCCCCGCATTCGAGCCCCGGTTGACGCCGGAGACGACGAGATCGGGCTTTCTATTCAAAAGGACGCTTAGCGCCATCTTGACGCAGTCGACCGGTGTTCCATTGACGCTCCAGGCCGGCGTGTTTTCTGCCCAATCCACAGGGTGGATTTGCAGTGGAGTAGAGAAGGTGAGCGCTGCGGAACTTCCTGATTTTTCAAGGATTGGTGCTACGATCACAAGATCGGCAAAGTCTTTTAGCGCGGTCCAAAGATGTTTGAGTCCGGCAGCGTGGATGCCATCGTCATTTGTAATTAAAATATACGGTTTTTTCATATGTGTCTCATTAGATGTAATTATTCAGGATGTCTATAAATAGTGCAAGCGTGTTTATTCTTGGGATAGCTGCTCTTTTTCCCGGTATGTAAGCATAGAGATGAGTTTAATAGAGATGGAGCTTAAAATAAACCCTGCGACCAGGGCCGGGATTCCCCAGTGATAGCGAGTATCAAAGTAAGGCCAGATCGCCGCAGTCAAACCTCCAATGAAAATCCCCAAGAATGCGCCATAGCGGGTTGCTTTTTTGTCATAGAGAGAAAATAAGAGAACGGGACCAAAAGAGGCGCCCAAGCCGGACCAGGAATAAAGAACGAGCTGATAGATGCTTGAGATTTTGAAGGCGGCGACGATGTATCCGATGCAAGTGATGATCAAAACGCTAATGCGCGAGGCCCAAAGAAGCTCGGTTGCAGAAGCTGTGCGGCGGAAGATCCGCTTATAATAGTCTTCCGAGAGGTTGGAGGCGACGACGAGGATTTGGGCTGCCATTACATTCGTGGTTGCGGCTAAGATGGCGCAAAGGACAAGCCCTGCGACAAACGTGGGCAAGGTCGCTTTAACGATATCGAGGACCACTTCTTCAGAGTCGGCAAGCCCTTCGGGAAAAAGGTAGATTCCGATGAGGCCAAGAAGCGTAGCAGAGGCTAAGGCGAGGATTTGCCAGCTGATGCCGAGCCACTTTGCTTTTGCCATATCGCTGACTCTCTGGATTCCCATGAATTTTGTTAAAACGTGCGGCATCCCGAAATAGCCGAGGCCCCACCCCGCTGTATTGAGGACGATTTGAAGAAGGGTTTTAGGGGAAGAGTTCGGCAAGAGGGATGTCGAGAGGTTTTGCGCCCGGACGGCATCCATGACGGGGGCAAGGCCTCCGAATTTGATCAAGAGAAAAGTTGGGATATAGAGGATCACTCCGAGAAGGAAAAAGCCCTGGAAAAGATCGATCCAAGCGATGGTCCGGTATCCCCCCATGAATACGTAGACGAGGACAATAAAAAGACCGATGGTAATGCCGATCAGATAGGGGAATTTGAAGAGGGACTCGACGAGCACTCCCATGGCGACGATGCCTGAAGAGATATAAAAAGCGAGAAAGAGGATGGACATTGCGGCGGAAATGTAGCGGATGGATCCAGAGGTGTCCCCGAAGCGGTTTTCAAAATAGGAGTTCAGTGTCAAACTGTTGGACTGTTCTGTTGCGATGCGCAGTTTCGGGGCGATGAATTGCCAGTTGAGGAACATGAAGCCTGTCAGCCCGATGGCAGCCCAGCCGCCGAAAAGGCCGCTTGTAACGATCATGGCCGGATAGCCGAGGAAGAGCCAGCCGCTCATATCGCTGGCGTGTGCGGAGAGAGCTGTCAGCCAAAAATTCAGGGAACGGTCGCCGAGGATGAAATCGGTATCGCTTTTTTGTTTTTGATAGGAAAGAAACGCGACTCCCAGCAAGACGCAGAAATAGGCGGCAAAGGTAATGATCTCAAGCATAGGATAACGATAGCGGTTCAGGAAATTCGGCTCAATGAGATCTTTACGGGTTTAGCCTATATCTTTATCATCCTAATCCTAATATGCGACGAATCTCACTCTTTTTTCTTTTTCCCGTCCTTCTCCTTGCAAATGAGTGTTTTCAGTTTAGCTGTGCGATCGGCTACCGGAGGGATAAGGCGGAGATGGATTTTCCTGGGATCTATTCGTCGACCGATTTTTTGAACAGTGTAGAGTTTGGGTCTACAATGCGCATCCAAGCTTTGAATTTCTTATTTTCTTTGGATGGGGATGTCGGATGGTTTGTTTCCGGAAGCGGGAGCAATGATGTGCCGCTGCAAGCTCCTTCGAGAGAAACTTTGCAAGAAAAGTCTAACTATAGCTCAGGCGGGTTTTTTACGGACGGATGGGCGAATTTTGGTTATCCTCTGGGAGAAGTATATCAATTTTTGCCCCAGGCGAGTTTTGGGATTTTTTATCAGCAGATTAGCCAAGGCGAGTGTCATCCTGCAGGGCCGATCCTTTCCCACTCGAGACTGAAGCGCCTTTGGTTTGGTCCGGGAGCGGGGGCGGATTTGATTGCCAGGCCGGACCCCGCATGGCTCTTTAGCGCGGGATATTTTTATTATTTTCTCCATTTTGACCAGAGCTTCAACCTTTTTTCCGATCTTCTCTATTCCTCTCCTTCCTTTGCGGAGTATTTTCTTTGGCAGAAATATCGAGCATCTACTTACGCGCATGGGCAAAAAATTTCAGGAAAGATTTCAGCTCAAATCGCTCAAGAATGGCGATTCAACTTGCGCTTTGACGCATTTCTTTTTTCAGCGAAAAATCCGGGCACCTTGAAACAAGATTTCACGCAGCTTTTCCCTCTAGAGGCGACGTTTTCAGAGAAGGTCGAACTGCAAGGGAGCGCTGCTTGGCAAGCGTATTCGGCATTCGTTGAGATTGAATATTTTTTTTAACCCTCTTACGATAGCCTCATGTCTAGGTTCTGGTCCGTTCTTTTGCTCCCGCTTGCTCTCTTTGCCTCAAGCGAAGAGTCCTGCATCTTTTATGGAAACCCGTCTTATCCGCGGTGTCCTTGTTCTTATGCGGTAGAGACTACGTTTGATTTTCTGTTCTTGCAGCCGTTTGAGGAGGGTCTTACCTATGCGATTCGAAATGACGCAAGACAAGGTGCGGGCGGCGCCGACGGCACTCCGGGCGGGCCGCTGATCGATTTAGAGCCTCGCTGGCAGCCGGGAGTCAGGCTCTCTGTTGGATATGCGCCGAGTTTTACCGCAAAGGTGGTCTGGACAAGGTTTCATGCCAGCACAACGGACCATGCGCACTCTGAGCTTACGCTGCCGGGAGTTGGTTTGCAGAGCGTCTGGGTTCCTGCGATCGATACATCTGTTCTCTATGATTCTGCCGCATTTCGGTGGAATCTCAATTTCGACATGCTCGATTTCGAGCTGGGAAAGCGCTACGAGGTGAGCTCTTTTCTTACCTTTAATCCGGTCTGTTTATTGCGTGTGGGTTGGATCGATCAGGCATTCAATGCGCATTACGGCGCCTCGGACAGCGCATCGGCTATGAACGATTTTCGAGGGATTGGGCCGGGGTTCGCGTTTCGCTCCGAGTGGGGATTCGCCCATGGGTGGGAGATTTGCTGTGCTTCAGGTTTTTCCATGCTCTATGGCCAGTTTACTTCCCATTATGGGATCTCGCTCCTCACGGCCCCGGCAGAGGTGTTGATTGATGGAGTAGACCGGCAATTCAGCCGTCTGGCAGCTGTCGCTGATTTTTCCGGGGGAGTGGGGTATGGAAAGTGCGTGGCCAATGGAAGATTTCGCGTGGGGGGCTCGCTGAGTTACGAAGCGCATGTCTATTGGAACCAAAACCAGCTTTATCAGCCGATGGGCAGCGATGCGCCGGGGATTCTCCCTCAGCAATCGCGCGATTTGTCCATCCAGGGATTTTCTTTGAGAGGCTATTTTGAGTTTTAAAAAAGGAATTGCGCTTTTTCTTCTTGCATCCATGCAGCTTTCAGCCCGGGTGGATTATGGCAATCCTTCTGAAGAAGAGCCGCCGCCGTTTAGGATCTATACGATGGGCGACTATCTCTATTGGCAGGCGTCGGAGGATGGGTTGGAATATGCTCTTAAGCAATCTTCTGCGAGCGCATTCGGCATCCAAGGAACGGTAAATTCGATAGACTTTCCGTTTGAAAACGGGTTTCGGATTGGCGGGGGGATGGTTTTGCCGCGCTACGATTGGCAGATCGAAGTGGATTGGACCCGTTTTTTCAATTATACCAGTGAAGAAAAGATACAAGAGGTTGCTGGGAATCCTTCTCTGATTGGCCTTTGGATGAGTCCTGTCGGGCATGGAGTGATTGGTTGGCAAGATGCGGGGTTTAGTTGGGACTTGAAGTTCGATACGCTTGATATCGATCTGCTTCGCATCGGCTTTGCGAACCCCAATTTTTCTTTAGCGCCGCGCATCGGCCTCAAGCGGGCGTGGATCAAACAGCATTTCCATGTGCGCTATCAGACGGGCTATGATCCGACCTCCGGGCTTCTCGCAAACGCCTTTTACGATGTCCGTTTTAGCAATGATTTCCGTGCAATCGGCCCGCGCTTTGGTCTTGATACGCATCTTTGGATGGGGTGGGGGTTTAACATTAGCGCGAATGCGGCGGCGGCTCTCGTCTACGGCCCGATGCATAGTCATCGAATTGATGTGAGCAGTCAGTTTGGCAGCGTCGATCTCGCAGAGAACGTCAATCGCTTTAGACCGATGGCGCAAGGGGAGATTGCGCTGGAGTGGTCGAAGTGTTTTGAAAATATGGTCCGCGTTCAACTTTGTATTGGTTATGAGGCGGAGGTGTGGTGGGGACAAAATCAGCTCCGCACCCAGATCTCGTCGTCGCTTCCTCCATCGAGCTTGAAGGCAAACGGGGCACTTACGTTAAAGGGATTGGATTTCCATGCGCGCTTTGATTTTTAGGGGCAAATATCTCATTCAATTTTTGCTCGCCAGCTCGCCTCTTTCGCTGTTTGCCGACGAGTGCTGCTATGGCAATCCCCCTGCCTATTTAGGAAAGCCGTGTATCCGCTCCATTCTTTACGGAGAGTATTTTTTTGCTTCGGTCCGTGAAGACGGGCTCTCTTATGCGATCCGCACGAATGGCAATCCTCTCGATGGCAAGCTCATCGAGCCGTCTGACCGGTGGCGGCCGGGATTTAGGATTGGTTTTGGCAGCCACCTTGCGCATGATTCGTGGGAGATCTCCGGAGACTGGACGTATTTTTACAGCGACTTGATTCAAACGGTGCACGCTGCATTTGCGCCAGCAGGATCGACTTACCTGACCCCTATTTTTATCGATGCGAGCAGCTATGCGCAGATGCTCGGCGGCGGCAAATCGGTGCAGGAGGCGAAAGAGCAGTGGACCCTTTCGTTCAACACGATCAGCTTTAGTTTAAGCCGGCCCTATCATTTAAGCCGAGAGCTGAGCGTGCGGCCATTGACGGGCTTGATGGCTAACTGGATTGATCAAGATGTAGCCATTTCGTATTTGACCTCTGCGCCTCCTTCCGGCGGGGGCAATAATGTAGTTGACTACCGCACATTGATCCAAAACGACACATGGCGTGCAGGCCCATTTTTTGGCGGAATGATGGACTGGTATATCCAGCGGAAGTTCCGGTTTTTTGGAGCCCTGCGTGGAGCTGCGCTCTATCGAAGCCTTCACTTCAGTCAGACGCAGACCTCTGTAGGCAATAGCGGAGGCGATTTCCGCCTGTTTTTACGGGATGCGTCGCATCGCTTGCAGCCTTGGGTGGACTGCCGCCTTGGCCTTTCTTGGGGGACGTTTTTCCGCTGTTCGCGCCACTATTTTGAAGCGGGACTGCAGTATGAATGCCAATATTTTTGGCATGAGTTCGAGTCGCGTATCTTATGCCAGCAGATCCCCAATTCACAAGACCGGAGCTTGAATAATCTTGGGGATCTTAGCTGGCAGAGCGTTGGGCTGCGGCTGCGGCTCGACTTTTAAGGAGCGGTCCTAAGGCGAGTAAGGCTGCGATCAGCACGGGGATGGCGGCGCTGCCGATCCAGCCGGTTTTGTGAAACAGCCAAAGGGAGAGTGCAGGCATAGGGGCGCCGATAAGGCGCGAGCCGAAGGCGAACCCGAGGGCGCAGACGGTAAAGCGCACCTTGGGGGAGCACTGTTCCATAGCCCAGGCGTGATAGCAAGCTGAAAAGCAGACGCCGATGACCATGAGCGCGATGCGGATCGAGCCGGCGAGCCAGGCGCTTGCCCCTTCGAGGAGTAGGAAGAAGGGGAGTGAAAAAACAATGCCTGCGATGAGCGCTGCGAGCATGAGGTTTTCTTTTGCTATGCGTTGGGACAAATACCCGAAGAAGGGGAGAAGCAGCATATCTAGGAAGAGGAGCAGGGTATTCATAGCCATGGCGTCTTGCAGGCTGATGTTGGAGACGAGCGGCAAAAACCCGTTAAAGAGGTTTGTAATCAAGTAGTAGTTCCCATACGAGTATCCGATGACGAGGGCAATGGATGCGATGCTGCGCCATTCTTTCAAAAAGTCGCGGATGCCGGGCGGTTCTTTGATGGGGGCGTCGTTCATGGCGCTTCTTCGAATGGCAAAACCTGCGACAGCGGTCAAAGCTCCTGCAAAATAGAGGAGGCGCCACTGGTCGCCCCAAAGCAAGGCTGCGGCGGATGCGAGCATGATCCCGAAAATTGCCGAGGTGTCGAAGAGGCTGCTGACCCATCCCCGTCTTTGGGTGGACGTTTGCTCAAGCAAAAAGAGGGCGCCCCCGGTGTTTTCCCCTGCGGCAAAAAAGTTCTGGAGCAGCCGTCCTAAAGCGAGGAGAGAAGGTGCAATCCAGCCGGCTTGTTCATAAGTGGGCAAAAAGCCCATTAAAGCGGTTACGAGGGCCATTCCGAAGAGGGTGATGGAAAGGACGAATTTTCTTCCGATCCGGTCGCCAAACCAGCCGAAGACGAGAGCGCCTAAAGGTTTTGATATAAGGCCGAGAGGGAGAAGCGCGTAGGCGGCAATGAGGCCGTAGATGGGGTCGGAAGAGGGGAAAAAGATGGGTGCAAGAAAGGGGGCTAAAAAGCCGTAGAGCGCTTGATCGAAGTGTTCCAAGATGTTTCCGGCGGTTCCGGCTAGATAGGCTTTAGCTTTGCTTCTTGTAATAGAGAGAGATGTCATGAAGGCGTCCTCGCTTTGTCTGATCCATAGAGCAACCCTGCCCGTGCGAGATTGCTTCTCGCATGGGGGAAAGATTCTTCGAGCAGCCGTATGAGACGGTCTACTTGTTTGCGTTTTGAGTCCTGCCCGACGGGACATTGGCAGCTGATGCGCAAAAAGCCGTAGTGTTTGGCAAATTCGCGCAGCTGCTCTTCGCTGATATAAATCAAAGGACGGACAATGGTCACGCCGTAGTGGTGCATCGGGACTTTGGGCAAGTTGGCGGCAAATTCGGCTTTGTGGAGCAAATTCAAGAGGAGAGTTTGGGCGCTATCGTCGCGGTGATGGCCGAAGGCGACGATGCGGGCGCCATGGTCTTTGGCTGCGTCGAAGATGAGCTTTCGCCTTTCTCTAGAGCAAGAGTAGCACTCGAGCTCTTCTCGTTTTTTATTGGATGTGCGCTCGATGAAGGGAACGCCGAGCTCTTTGCAGATTGCGCTCAAAAAGCGCTCATCGACGCCTGCGCCGCAGGAAAATTCTCCTCCGACATGGATGGCGATCAGATTAAAGAGGGGGAAGCCCCTTCCTCTGAGTGAATGGAGAAGGAAGAGGAGGCTTAAGCTGTCTTTTCCGCCGCTGAGGGCAATGGCGATGGGCTCGCTCCCATCGAAGAGGGAGAAGTCATAAATCGCTTTTCTGCAAGCGCTTTCAAGCTCTTTTCCAAGGCCTGTCCATGGAGGGGTAGCGATTGGCAAGTGTGTATTCATACGAACTCTTTGAAGCGGGGGTATATTAGCCTTTCATCTATCCTCTGTCAATAGAGATGGACGGTTTTGATCTTTTTATGGTAGAATGGATTCTTCCTTAACTATAAAAAGTTTATGACAAAAACAGGACGAAATGATCCGTGTCCTTGCGGATCTGGAAAAAAGTATAAAAAATGTTGTGAGTTGAAAGAGCCCAGAAAGCTGACGGCTCACAAGATTGAAGGGGAGGGGCTCTCGAAGAGTGCATCGAGTATTTCCGGCCTTTTTCAAAAGATTTCGCATATTCCGCCTGTGAGATTAAAAGAGGCTGAGCCTCTCTTGGAAGAGAAGCAAGAGGAAGTGAAGGAAGAGCCTCCGGCTCAAGGGTCTACTGAAAATCCTTGAGTGCAAAGGCAATCTTTTGTATTCTTAGCGATCGTTATTTTGCTGGCGTAGCTCAATTGGTAGAGCGCCCGACTTGTAATCGGATGGTTGAGGGTTCAATTCCTTTCGCCAGCATACCTCATCATGAGGGGGTGTCGCATAGCGGCAATTGCAGGGGACTGTAAATCCCCCGACTTCGGTCTTCGGTGGTTCGAGTCCACTCGCCCCCATAAAACAAAAAAAACTTCGCCCTCCGGCGAAGTTTTTTTGTTTTATGGGGGCGAAGAAAACGAAGTTTTTGGTGGACTCGAAGTGAGGAGCAAGTGACGAACCGGCGGGAGTCCCGGAGTCCACTCGCCCCCAAAAACGAACCTCGCCTTTGGCGAGGTTTTTTCGTTTTTATAGGGATGAAGCGACACGCCTGCGCGTGTTGCGTGTGGACGAGAAGTGAAACGTAATGCAGGGCGGGAAGCCCGGAGTCCACTCGCTCCCATTCTTCCGGACGGTTCATGAAATTCTTTTTTGATCCTGCTATTTACTTGTAAATGAAGGTGTTATGGTTCTCTTTTGCAGGTTCTGAAGTGTTAGGTTTAAAAATTGCTGCTTTCTGCTCATTTCAGAACTCGAGTTTGATCGCATTTTTGCTAAGTATTTGAAGGGGAATGGTGCCCTATAAAAGGGTTTTTATTCCAAAATGAGACTGTAAAAGATGAGGAATTTTTTCTTCTTCAATCGTTGTGACCACTGTTTCTGACATAGTCTTTTCGATTAATTGATTCCCATTTAGCTCGATTGCTTTATCCTCTCGCATAATCATGCAAATGCGCTTTTCAAAGAAAACAGAGTCTTTGTCCGTTTGGTGAAAACGGTTGCGATCCTCAAAGTCACTAATTTGCTTAGATTCCCTTGTAAAAGAGTACCAAGGATCCCATCTTCCATTATTTATCTCTTCAACAACGTACTTTGAATCTCGATGAATGATTCGATAAGATCGATTTTCTTGTTTTTGGATTTGAGGGTTCTCTAGCAATAAAGGCATTAAAAAACCGTTGCCATATCCGACGTCAACAAGCCAGAGCTGCTCAAGTTTGACAATAAGAACCATATGTTGACTGCTGGGAATAATGAATCCTCGGTTGTCGTACAGTTGGGTATCATAAATAGACACATCGAATCCAAGGCCTTGTAATAAATAAGAGAATATACTGTTCAACTCGTAACAATAACCGCCTCGCTCTTTGAGTACGATTTTGTCATATAATTCGGGCAATGAAAGAGAAAACGATCTTTTCCAAAAAATATCCAAAGTTTCAAAGGGGATATTTGTAACGAATGCGGCATGCAATTTCTTCAAAGTTTGCGAATTCACATCAATCTGTTCATCGAACCTAATTCTTTGCAAGAGAGCAGAGATTTTGGATTTTGACAGCTTTGGCAAACTGGAATTTCCTTTTTTAATCCGTGGGAGCTTCACTTGGCCTAGTACAGCTTTTCAAAAGTATTTAAAATAATTATCTCACCACCGGATATAGCTTTCGCAGTTTAATCCGAGCCTCTGCAGTAGTGAACCTCCAATCGC
>JAKBAE010000153.1 GCA_021809325.1 bacterium | reverse complement strand
TAAGATCAGGCAAGATAAGCAAGATGCAGGGAAGCCCTGCAACCCAAAAGGAAATAAATTTATCCTGCCTATCTTGCCGCTTGCGATCTTGATCATCCTGTCCTCGCTCGACTTTGCAGGCGTCCTGGCTTTCAGTGTGGTGTAGAAGAATGACAAAGACATTGATTGTTGGCGGCAATTCAGGCATCGGATTGGCAACGGCCGCCTTATTCAAGGCACATAACCACAACGTAACAAGCGTCAGCAGAGCCAATAAATTTGATTACACAAACGGGTCAATCGTTCGTGATTTTTTCAAAGAGCACACTGACTTCGACCAAATCATAATCACAGCAACAACACCTTTGGTAATCGGCTCTTTCAAAGAAATTGAACTTCAAAAAGCACGGCTGAATTTTGAAAAATACTGGGGAACGGTCAACGTGATCCACTATGCTTCCCGCTATTCAACCCATCTCGACGCCATTACCTTAATCTCAGGATCGGCGGCCGACAAGAGAGGCAGCCCCACAACCTATCTTGCAGTGAATTGTGCAGCGATAAATACCTTGGCAGAGAGCCTGGCTGTTGAGCTTGCCCCCATTCGCATCAATGCCGTTTCTCCCGGAGTAACCGATACGCCTTTATATGGAGAAGATCGAGGAAATCTTACGGATTATGTACAGGCTGACCCCTTAAAGCGCGTAGCCACATCAGAAGAAGTCGCGCAAGTCATTTACTTTGTGACCAATCATCCGCATATGACGGGATCTATTGTGGCTTGCGACGGCGGATCTCGCCTCGTATAGCAGCAAAAGAGACTTTTTAAGCATTTTTACTTGTTTTTCCTCAAAAATCCATGCAAAATGTGGAATATGTACCCAAGATTGCTTAAACCCTCTTCTAGCTCTCAAAGTTTTTTCTTATTCGGGCCCAGGGGCTCAGGCAAAACAATTTGGGTTAAGTTATTCTACTCCAGTGCATTATATCTAGATTTACTGCAATCAGGGCTTTATACCGATTTGCTGGCAAAACCCGAGCTCTTGGAACAGCTCATCCCACCCGGCTTTGACGATTGGGTCGTCATTGATGAAATCCAACGAATTCCCGAGCTGCTAAATGAAGTACACCGTCTGATTGAGAAGGGCAGGCGGTTTATTCTTGCCGGATCTAGCGCCAGGAGCTTGCGCCGGCAAGGAGCCAATCTTCTTGGAGGAAGAGCGCGGATGGAGAAAATGCACCCGCTTACTGCAGTGGAGTTAGGTGGCGCATTCAGCTTGGCAAAGGCAGTGCAGTTTGGTCTCATGCCGGTTATTTGGAGCAGGCAAGACGATCCTAAGCAATACCTTGAGGGATATATTGAGGTCTATTTGCAGCAGGAGGTGGCCCAAGAAGGAATTGTTCGACAATTAGGTGATTTTGCAAGGTTTTTAAAAATTGCTTCTTTATCCCAAGGACAACCTATTCACATTTCTAATATTGCACGCGAAGTAGCTTTGCCACGAGACCGTATCACCGGTTATTTTCAGATTGTTGAAGATTTATTGATTGCCGTCCAGATCCCTCCTTTTACACGTAGAGCGAAAAGAAGATTAGTGATGCATCCAAAATTCTATTTTTTCGATGCAGGATTATATCGAGCGCTCCGTCCAAAAGGACCTTTAGATATCCATGAAGAAATTGATGGGCCGGTCCTGGAAACACTCATTTTACAAAATATAAGGGCCATCAATGATTCGCTATATCTCGAATATGAGATTTATTTTTGGAGAACGTCAAACGGATTAGAAGTAGATTTTATTTTATATGGACCCAATGGCCTCCATGCGATTGAAATCAAACGTTCTCGTTCTTTATCGCGAAAAGATCTGAATGGACTAAAAGCCTTTCAAGAAGAATATCCTGAAGCTACATGTTGGATTGTTTATGGAGGAGATTGCAAACAGCATTTTGATTCGATTACTGCAATCCCTTTTACAGAGTTTTTGATGAACCTTCCAAAGCTCCTGGAAAAACCGTAAAATCTCTGTAGACATGACGAACCAGAAATTTTACACTTTTTGCACAAACTTAGAGTACAGTGATGGGACATATATCTTGGAAAAACCGGCTAATCTTAAATACAGTTCGAGCCTTTTCCCATCTAAAAAGTTCAAAATCTCAAAAGCCGGAGCGCATCCTCGTCATCTCGACAACGGCCTTGGGAGACACTCTCTGGGCGACCCCAGCTCTTTCTTCTTTAAAAAAGACGTTTCCTTCAACCTATCTCGCAGTCCTTACCAGTCCCATTGGCCGCGATCTTTTGCAACACAACCCGGATGTTGACGAGCTGTTTCTTTTGAAAGAACCGCTCCTTCCACGCTTTTTTCCCCTTCTCACTCAACTCGAGCGCAAGCAGTTCGACGCAGCCCTGATCTTCCATGCATCTCAAAGGCTGGTCCTTCCTCTTTGCGCCCTCAGCTCAATCCCTCGCATCATCGGCACCTCCGGCATCAATAAAGGGTTGGATGAACTATTAACAGATGCCTCCCCTCCCTGCTACGAACATGAGATTGAAAGGCGCTTTCGCCTTGTTGAAACGCTCGGCGCCAAACGCGACTCGCCCGAACTCTCTTACTTTCTGCAGCCGCATGAGCGGCTCAACTTGCCAAAACCGCATCCTCTTGTCGCCTTTCACCCGGGATCGAAAGAGGCGTTCCGCCGCTGGCCCCCCTCTCACTTCGCAATGGTTGGCCGCGCCCTTCAAGAGCGCTTTGGATGCGACATCTATCTCACGGGAAGCCCTTCTGAAAGACCGGTCCTCGAAGAGATCAAGCGTCTCCTTCCTTCTCTGCAAATCAAAGACAATTTTTCTTCAGTGCGCCATCTCGCCGCGTTTTTAAACGAAATGGATCTTCTGCTCAGTAATGATACGGGACCTTTCCATCTCGCTTGTGCGCTCCGCCGCCCAGTTGTTGGCATTTATGTCTCGACAGACCCCAATCTTTGCGGGCCGTACCTAGCAAAAAACGCTTCAGTCCTAAGCCGAAGGCGCACATGCACGCCTTGCGTCAAGCGCAGCTGCCTCGACCCGTTTTGCTTTCTCCAAATCGGCGTGAAAGAAGCAATCGATCTGTGTTCAGAGAAGCTGAACCTATCCCGGCCAGGCAGGAGCAGTGGACGCACTATTGATCTGGATAATATTCCCCGTCTGCAACTGAAAATGTAATCCCGTTTATCAAAGACACATCTGTTGCTGAATAAGGATTCGTCGAAGAGGATGGAGTAACCACCCCAGGACACCTGCAAAGTCGAGTGAGGACAGTGGAGTAGGGGTGGATCCCCACCCCCCTCATCAAACCGGACAGGCGGGTTTCCCGCATCCGGCTTCCTCTATAATCTTTCGCCTTAGGCTTTCACAAACACTTTCTTGGTGAGCAGCAT
>JAKBAE010000044.1 GCA_021809325.1 bacterium | reverse complement strand
GTGAAGAAGAGAACAGGATGCGCAAGATCGCAAGCGGCAGGATAGGCAAGATAGATTAATTTATCCTGCAGATCATGTCGGCGCTTCGCCGATCGTCTTTATCCTGTTTTTTTGTCCAGTACAGAGGATGGCCTTATAAAATCAAAAATTATTTCTATTATTAAGCAGTCATTTGAACTAAGCGATCAAACGATCTCAGCACTTTTTCCGTCGAAATGAATCTCTGCCAGTAGCGGTCTCTCAAGCGCAGGCCGCGGATATTGGGAATCCAGGGATGCGGAGTGACAACGACGTTGGGCGCAAAGCTCGGAGCCCAGAGCCTGGCGAGAGCTTTGCGGCGGGTCACCGTAAGGGTTGGGATGCCTAAAAAAGAAGCGAGATGCGCGAGTCCCGAATCATTCCCCAAAAGATAGGCAGACTCGTACACATAGCCCGCCAATTCATCGAGCGTAGGAAATATGGGGGTAAAAAGAGGGCTTTGATCCTTCCACGCCTCTCTTTCTCTCTCTCCGAGAACGAGCTGCGGTTCAAACCCCTCCTTTTGCAAGTGCCAAGCTAATTCGACATATTTTTCTTTGTTCCAGTTCTTGCCCGGCCTGGAGCTGGTTGGGTGAATGAGGACTTTTCTCTCGTATTTTCGCTGTTTCAATCCGGCAGGAGGGATAAAGCCGTTGCTTTTGGTAATTTTGGGCAGGTGAAGGATCTTTTCGCAAAACCGGCGCAAATTCTCGGCGACCGAAAGGTCGGGATCAATCTGCGCATCTTGGTAATAGGGCTCATTCACAATGCGTCTGGATGGATAGATGTAGATCACCTTCATCTGATCGGGATCGCGCCTTTTCCCTTCGGCGATCAGCTTCTGGACGAACTCACTCGAGTCGTTTTGGAAAACAAAAAACCATTGGTACTCATGCAAAATTCTCTCAACCTGGTCTGCCTCGGGGTAAGATAGAATTGGCAGGTGAGGGATCCATCGCTGCATTGATCCGATTGTATTTTGATAGGTATCGACTTTCCAGCCGTTCAACTGCAGATTGTTTGAAAGGACAAGACTGACAACCCCATCCCCCAATCCGTTATGACAAAAAACGCCTGCCTTCGGTCCCATAGCTATTTGTTTTTTGATCGCTATCTTACTTGGAGCCTATATTTGATGCAAAAGTCAATCCCATCCTTCTGCCGGAGTTTCGGGAAGCTGATGCGCCGACTTGCGATTGTAAAGAACGAATGTGGCGGCAAAAGAGAGCAAAATCAGCAAGGCAAGGGCAAAGTGAAGGGCGGAAAATGTTGCAATCGAAGCCGCCTGCAGCCCTTTTGCTGCCATTTGACTTCTTTGCACTGCGCTGACAAATAGATTGATTAGAGCCAAGCCGATCGTCCCCCCCAGCATCCGCAACGTCAAAATCACCCCGAAGGCAACTCCGGCCTTTTCTAAGGAAACCGAAGACATTGCGCTTGCAAATGAAGGGGTGAGAATGGAAGGCAAGCCAATGCCAAATGCGATCAGCGCAATGAGAAGGCTCGCCAATCCGGGGGTTGGAAAAAACCCAAACCAGACAAAGGAAATGATGAGTGAAACATAGCCAATCGCTATCGGAAGTTTTGAGCCAAACCGATCGGACAGCCATCCAGAAGCCGTAGACATAAAAAATACAGGGCACGCTGAGATAAAAATCATCCAGCCGGTTTGCGCGGGGGTATAGCCGAGGATATCTTGAAAATAGATGCTTCGGATCACGCTGACCATCATGATAAACTGCACGATCGCAACATTGATATTGATTGCTGCAAAAAGGGGTTTCTTAAATAGCGAAAGCTCTAAAAAGGGATGGGGCGATCTCTCTTCCCTGTAGAACAAAAGGATAGAAAAGAAAAGTGAGGCCCCGATCAAAATCCACGTCTTGGCTGAATCCCATCCCCAATTGCCCGCTTCCATAAAACAGGTTGTGAGGGTACTGATGCCGATGGCAAAAAAGAAAAAGCCGGGCAGATCAATTTGGCTTTTGACGGGATCTGATTTGGGAAGGAACGCGCGAATCAGATACAGCCCAAGCGCAGCGATTGGCAAATTGATCCAAAAAATCCAGCGCCAGGAGAGCTGTTCTGTCAAGTAGCCTCCAATTAAAGGGCCTAAAATCAGGAATAAAGAGCCGATGCTGACAATCATCCCATTGGCCCTGCCCCGCTGGTTTGGAGGAAAAAGGCGGGGGATCAAAGCAGTCTGGGCCGGAAACATCAAAGCTGCGCTAACTCCTTGAAATCCACGGGCGGCAATTAAAAGAAATACGTTTTGGCTGACTGCGCATACGAGTGAAGCGAGGGCAAATCCGGCAATCCCCCACCACAAGGCCTGTCTATGGCCGATCCGATCGCCGATTTTTCCACTAATCAATACAAATACGGCAATGGCCAAAAGATAAGCGTTTACGCACCACTGCAGCTGAACATCCGTTGCCCCGAGATCTCTCTGCATCGTCGGAAGTGCTACAAGGAGAATGGACTGCTCCATAAATCCCAAGGCTACGGCCGGGATAAACGCGGAAAACCCAAGCCATTTTCGCCAGTGCACGTCCAACTCCTACTTAATTACAATTATACTCTACCATTTCAAAAAATATAATCGCTTTTTCTTTTCATTTTTGATAACCACAAAAATGAGAGGCCTCATATGAAAAGCGCAAGACTCCAGCTATCTTTAGAGCGGCGGCAGATCATGGCATTTGCCCTGCAGCAATCCTTAAGAATCTTGCAGCTCTCTGAGATGGAGCTGGCCCAATGGATTCAAGAGGAGATCGAGAGCAACCCGCTGATAGAAGAAATTCCCCGAGCGAATTCCCTCTCAATGCCAATCCCCGATGTGGCGGTTAAACCTACCCTCCGGGAGCATCTCCTCTCCCAGGCTCGGGAGTCTCTCCTCGCCCCCCAGCTCGCCGAATTTCTGATCGATCAGTTGGATGAAAAGGGGTTTCTATCCATCTCTTTAGATGAAATTCCGTGGCCTTTAGATGAAGTTGAAGCCGCCCTTGCTATCATCCAGACCTTTGATCCTCCCGGCATTGGAGCTAGAAATTTGCAAGAAGCTCTTCTCTTGCAGCTAAAAAGAAACTCTTATTCACTGTCAGAAATCCTGGTCCGCGACCATTTTGAAGACCTTCTTCATAGCCGCTTCAAGGCGATCCAAAAACGGCTCGGAATATCGCCGGCCGACTTTAGTGCTGCACTCAACCGGATCTCCAAGCTGAGGATGAGACCGGCAGAAGCTTTTGCCCAAGAGCCGCCTTCTCGTTGGATTGCAGATCTGATCATTAACGAAAGCGAAGAGGGCTGGATTGTCCAAGTGGGGGAAGAAGAGCTGCCCGCCTTTCGCATTTCTGAAAGCTACCAATCGCTTCATAAGCAATGCAGCGAAGAGGAAAAGGAAACGCTCAAGAGCTGGCATGTGAGTGCCAGATGGCTTAGCCGCTCGATCCGCCGCCGCCGCGAGATGCTCTTGAGAATCGGCAACCTTCTCTTGAAAAAACAAGCTTTGTATTTCGAAACGGGAAAGGGGGCCAAGCCGATTGGGATCAGAGAGCTTGCCGTCACTCTTGGCGTCCACCCGACAACGGCCTGGCGGGCGGCGGCCAATAAAATGCTCTCCACGCCCTATGGAACGGTCCCTTTGAGCAATTTCTTTTCCGAGTCTGCATCAAAAGACCCCATCAAAGACCTACTCAGGCAGCTGATCAAACAAGAAGATAAATCGGCGCCCCATACAGACGATGCGCTCTCCCATCTTCTCCGGGAAAACGGCCTTATCTGCGCCAGACGGACGGTATCCAAATACCGCAAATTCCTAAAAATCGGGTCTGCCACGCAGCGCAAAACGCTCTGTTAGAGCGCCTCGTTTTCAACATTTCCCTTGTCATAAAAGAATTCTTTAGCGCATCGTCTCTTCCTCTAAAAAGAAAAATTATGAGCACAGAACTCGAATCACTCGACTCTTTTTCCGATTCATCCTGTCTTCTAGACTGGGCGCTGCAAACGGGCGTCTGGGATGGTCGTACGGTTTCTTGGATGGAGGCGTCAGAGTTTCGAGAAGAGGTCCTATATCGGATTGTTCAGCTTCTTCAAGAACGAGGCGGCGATCCGATGCAGATGGCGGCTCAGCTTGCATGGATCGGCACATCAAAATCTAGCCAATCTCTTTTAGCTCGCGAGATTCAAGCGCTCGACTTTTCCAAAAACAATTTGATTCTACAGGCGGGGCTGCGAAAGTCTGCCAGCAAGTTTTGGAAAAAACACAAAAAAGAAATTCTCATCGGGGCGGTAATTCTCGCAGTGGTGACAGTTGTCGTGATTGTCTCTGTATCGACAGCTGGAACCGGTACCGGAGCCGTCGCTGCAGTAGGAGGGGCTGCTCTGGGAGCTGTAACGGACGAAGAAAAAAAAGCGCCGGAAAAACCAAAACTTCCCACCCCTTCTCCAATTTCAACGGACACCAAAGCGCCCTTTGAAAAACAAGACCCCTTTTTGTTCCCATCGATTACGCTCGATCCCGGCTTATCAAGTAATAAGCTGCTTTTTGGCGAAACCGGCGTCTTGCTCGATGGGCAATATTCGTCTTATCACGATATTCTTGCGAATCAGTGGAAGCCTTCCGCCCTTCCTTACGAATTTTCTTTATCGCAATTCGATGTGTTGCGAAGCGAGCCGGCAATTGCGCCTGCGTTGGAGGCCCCTCCTCCATTTTCTAAGGAACCGGCGGTGGATATCGAAATGCCACCCCTTCCCAAACACTCTTCATGGATGGACTATTTCGTCAGCACACTTGGGAAAGACATAGACAATCCCGATCTCTTCGACCCGAGCGTCCCCTTGCCAGCCCCTCCTGAGATTTCCTCGCGGTTCACAATTTTTGGAAAAGGCATTCCCATAGCAAATGTGGGCGGTATCAATGGGATTGCAACAAGCATGAAAGATGCGAAAGCACATGCGGAATACCTGGCCAAACTTGCCGATGGCCACACGATCGACTGGGTCTATAACCGCTCCCACGGGCCCATAGTAGATCTTGCCGAAGTATTTACTATGAACTATCTCGGCGTCTCCCCGTATACATCCACCCTGCTGCAGAAAACCTGGAGCGAATTTCACAGGCAGAATCTAGGCAACCCTCACGCAAAATATCTCCAATTCTGTCATAGCCAAGGCGCCATCCATGTTCGAAATGCGCTCGAAAAGCTTCCTAAAGAAATTCGGGATCGTGTTATTGTAGTCGCTATTGCTCCTGCTGCGATTATTCCAAAAGAGCTTTGTTATGATTCATATAATTATGCGAGTAAAAATGACCCCGTAAATTACGGAGAGCTTTTTTGGGCTGCATCTTTAGATTCAACGGAGTGCGGCATGTCAAAGAAGGTTGAAATGGTATTGGAGTTGCGAAATCAATTGATTATCCTCGATCCCCATCCGGATGCCACCGGAATTGACCATGATTTCCAAAGCCCTACTTTTGTGAAAACTATTACTGGCCATTTAGATGACCATATATACAGAAAGGGTCAATATAAATGAATTTTTTTAGCTTATTTACTCTCCTAATACTTCTCGGTGGATGCATAACCCCTCCCTCCTCCTATATCCCAAGTGAAAAAGAAAAACTGTGTAATGAAGTCACCAGAATCGCAGCTAAAGAGATATACAACAAAACGGGACTGATCCCGTGCGGATCAGGTGGTGGCGCCATGGATCAAATCCGGATGCTCGCTTTGTCATTTAATTACCCCTACGAAGTGGATATCACAGAGGGGCGAAAATTACTGATTGCAGCACTTGAGACATTCATGTCGGTGATTAATGAGGATGAGCGTATTCGCACCTACCTAATTAACTACCCATTTGAACCTAAAAACATCGAAATCAGAATTTTTCTTCAGAAGGAAGATGGCTCAAACGTTGCGCTGGATAGTTTGTGTATTTTAGGAGCCATAGATGGAATTTTAAGTTATCGGATTCATAAACCAGATGGGTTCGGACTTGATAGAGTTCATGAAGAAACTTATGAAGAAGCACTCGAAAAACTGAAGAGCGCGATGTGAATTTCCTTTCAATGCCCTTGCCAAACATAAAGAACGAGCCTCGTCTTCGAAAATGTACTTATCCCGAGGCTCAAAATTTCTGGAAATATTTACTCGCCATTATGATGTATATTTGGGGATGTGCAAATCCCACTTCTTCCTATACCCCGAGTGAAAAAGAAAAACTGTGTAATGAAGTCATCAGAGTCGCAGCTAAAGAAATATACAACAAAACAGGGTTAATTCCGTTTGGATCAGGCGGAGGAGCCATGGATCAAATCCGGATGCTCGCCCTGTCATTTCACTGCCGTCACGAAGTGGATATCACAGAAGGACGAAAATTACTGATTGCAGCTCTTGAGACATTCATGACGGTGATTAATAAGGATGAGCGTATTCGCACTTACCTAATTAACTATCCATTTGAACCTAAAAACATCGAAATCGAAATCTTTATTCAGAACGAAGATGGGTCAAGCGTTGCGCTGGATAGTTTGTGTATTTTAGGAGCCGTAGATGGAATTTTGGATTATCAGATCCATACACCGGATGGGCTTTGGCTAGAAACGGTTCACGAAGAAACTTATGAAGAAGCACTCGAAAAACTTCAAGAGAAGGCAGCAGTATGTTTATAACTTTAAAACCATTAAAAAAATGGGCTTATCTAGGAATGAGCTTGCTTTGCACCTTCCAGTGCGGCGCTCAAGAGGACGATTATCTCCAAAATCTCAAAAAGCTCTCTTTAGAGGCCGACGCCTCTAGACCAAAAGAAGACCCAAACGGAGTTCTCATTGCAAAAGATCCAACAGTTGGATTTCTTCCTCTGACGAAAGAACTCTTGAAAGAACCTTGTTTGAGCGAATGGGTTCATTTCGATCCCGGATTTGAAAAATGGGTCTTGGTCTTTCACGATATTCCGGGAGAGGCTCCTTTTAGCTTCCAAATTAAACGGGCCGCCTATTTCAAACCCGAAAAATTCGTCATAGATGAAAGGGCTATTCAATCAGAAGAGGTCGCCCTCATGCAAAAAAACGGCGGCGCTGTCCGCGTTGTGTTGAGCGCACGAGGATTTTTGCCCGGTGAACCGATCACTTGCCGTCTTGCAACAAAGGATCCAAAAGTCTATCGGGAGATTTCTCTCTGCCCCCGCCCGCTCATTGTGAAAAAAGCCTCGGGAGAGCTCTTGCTCAAAGCTACGCTTCAAAAACATCCTTATGAACACACCTCCTATAATATCGAGATCGTTGGCGTTAAAGAAAATGAGTACTTCAAATTCTGTTCAAAGTCAGATTCGGAAACGATGAGAAAAGTGTTAAAAGGCCCGATTTTCATGAACTATGCTCCGGGCGTATTAGGACGCAAAGGCGGGGTGGCCAAACTGGAGATCTCCTTCGAAGATGGTACGTCGTATAAGATAGATTTCCCTTGGGGCATTGAGCTTTTCTCTTACAAAAACGGAAAAAAATAACACTCAAACCTTTCGAAATTAAACCCCTTCCTAATAATCATAATTACATGCTATAACTTTTGCAAAGAAATCGCAAAGCTATGATAAACACCATTTCTGAATATTTTAAATTTTACTACCCTAAAATCGAGGGTCTTCTTTTTGGCGCCAACGACATCGCACCTCCGATCAATCAAGCGCTGCAAAACCTTCCTTCAGTTGAGCCAAACAATCTTCCACTATCCCTTGAGCCTAGAGAAGTAGTCATTATCGGTTCGGGGCCTGCAAGCTATACCGCCGCCATCTATGCTGCGCGCGCAAATTTGCACCCTCTTGTTTACGAAGGATCCATAAGCGAGAACTCTTTGCCGGGAGGTCAGCTCATGACCACGACGAGAGTGGAAAACTTCCCCGGATTCCCGGACGGGATTGACGGCCCGACGCTGGTAGAAAACATGCGCACGCAAGCAATCAATTCCGGTGCCGCAATGCTCCAAGAAACGGTTGTAGAAGCTGATTTAGGACAATACCCCTTTGTCATTCAAGGGGAAAAAACCCACCAAAAAGCTCTCGCCGTGATCGTTGCCACCGGCGCATCAGCCAACCGCATCAAAATCCCCGGCGCTCAAGAGCTCTGGCAGAAAGGGGTATCTGCATGCGCGGTCTGCGATGGCTCCCTTCCTCTTTTTCGAAACCACCACCTCTTTGTCATTGGAGGAGGCGATAGTGCGATGGAAGAAGCCCTCTATTTAGCGAAATTTGCAAGCAAGGTCTCTATTGTCCATCGTAGAGACCGCCTGCGCGCCTCTCAAGCAATGCAAAAAGCCGTTTTTGCAAACCCCAAGATCGAAATCATTTGGGACAGCGTAATGTCTCGGATCAATGGGAAAAATACGGTAGAGAGCGTCGTCATCGAAAATAGCAAGACGAAAAAAGAAACCACATACGAAGCAGCCGGTGTCTTTTTCGCTGTAGGGCATACTCCAAATACAGCATTTTTACATGGCCAGTTAGCATTGGATGCCAATGGAGTGATTCAAACCAAACCGGGAAGCACCGAAACAAGCATCCCTTATGTTTACGCAGCCGGCGATGTGCAAGACAATGTGTACCGCCAAGCAATTACTGCAGCAAGCTCCGGATGTCAAGCTGCGCTGCAAGCCGCTCGAGCATTAGAATTATCACAACAAAACAAGGTAGCATCATGATAGATACAATCAAAAGTTATTGCCCTTCTCTTCCATCTATTGACTGGCAAAAAAGTGTAAAACAAACACTCCTTCCAAGAGCCGCAAGTCTTGGTGTGGGAACGATTGCCAATTTCGATACTCCTACTGCATATGCCATTTCCTACGTCACCAGACAAGTCCTTTCAAACCCGTTGGCATTCTGCTTACGCAAGCTTTACGTAGCCGGTGAAAACGCTTACGATCACATTGACCCCAATTCCGAGATGTTCCCGGGAGCAAATAAATTAAAAGCTATCGCAGGTTATTCAGCAATGGCGGCAGCTCCGCTGTTATACTTTACTCTCCCTTTCGTTGCCGCCTATCAAGTTTGCGAGATGACTGGATACCCAATTGACCCCTATTCAATGGTACTTGGCTCGATTACAGGAGGAATGGTCCATCATATAGTTCAAGCCCGACTTCAAGAAGATCCCTTCGCGAATGAAGAGGGAGTTTTGTCCATCAACAAGGACAATTTTCAAAAAGAAGTCCTTGAAGCGGATCTACCCGTTGTCATTGATGCCTATGCTACATGGTGCCCGCCTTGCAAAATGATGGCTCCGATCTTTTCGGAAATAAGCAAAGAACTCAGCGGAAAAGTAAAGTTTGTAAAGTTCAACGTCGATGAAAATAGAGAATTAGCACAAACCCTCAACGTTAATTCGATGCCTACCTTTCTTTTCTACAAAGAAGGTAAATTAGCAAACACGCATAGCGGTGCCATGGGAAAAGAGGCATTTAAACATCTCTGCCTCAATAATTCCTAAGGGCAAGGGCTCTTCTCAAGAGGCACTTGCAAACTTCGGAACCCGAAAATCGACTGGGCCCGAGTTTTGCAAGTGCCTCTCAAGAGGAGAGCCCCTCATTTGTGACTGCCGGATCGGCCATATTTCCTTTAGAAAGCCTCTCCAAAATGCTGATCGGCGCCTGGTCAGGATAAAGCAACGCTTGCGTTGGGATTAAAAACATCTGTTCCAAAGCATGCAGCCCCGAAAGAGCAGCATGAGAGACCTGGTCGGTAAACAAAACCCAACTAGAGCCCGGCGGAAAATCCCAATGGATTTTTGCTCCATCGACTTGGAACTCCTCGTTTTGTCTTAAGAACCGCTGCAGCCTCAACATAAACTGATCATAAGGGGATCGCAATGCGCCCTTCAGGCCGGCTGACGCGAGCAACTCTTTCATTTTCCTCTCAAGCCTAGCCCCAAGCGAGTGAGTGCAAGACTTAGGAAAAGGCAAGACCTTTCCGGCAAACTCTTGCGCGAGCTCAGCAAAGGACTTCGAGGTAGCCCACCGCTTCCCTTCTGTCGGATGGATGTTGGTAAAAAAACGCAAGACCCTCCAACCATGCAAAGGCCTCGCTGCAAACGCATCGACTTGCAGTTTCTCGCCCTGCACCTGCTTTTGAAACGGGCGAAAAACAGCCTTGTCCGGCTTCCACCTGGCGGCATAGGCCGGAAGGAGCTGAGACAAGAATTCAGTGACCTTCATCGAGTAGCTCTCTAGAACCTTTTGGATTTCATGAGCAGCTAATTTTGACTTCCGGGAAAAATACTCTTCAATCTCTTCCGGAATAGAAAACGGAGTCTTAAGAAAAAAGAGAATATTCCCTTTTTCCAGCTCACGGCAAAAGAAAAGCCCTTTTTCCCCGCTCTCTTCCGGTTTTACATTAACGAGCTGCGTCATCAATATCCTTCCAATAAATAGTTTGAATTACACTCCAGCGCAAATCAGATCCCGGCTGAAACGCATCAGCTTTAGCCAAGCGCTCAATTTCGGCGTCTGTCATTCGAAACAGCACGGGGCGCACCATCGCAGGATCTTTTAAAAAAGGCAAGAGCCTCTTCGCTGCGTGCTCAAGGCGCGTCCTTGCTCTCATTAAACGAACACTCCAGGCAAAGCAAAAGAAGAGGGCGGAAAAAAGCCATAGCTCGCTAAATAAGGAGACCTCAAAAAAGATCTCTCCCATCTGCGCACATGCGCCGATTCCCAAAAGGGCGACCAAAAGCGCCGCCTCTTTCGGTGTCTGAAACAAGGGACCAAGCACTCTTCTCCATCTGGAAGAGGAGGTCATATATGCAAAAACTTCTTCATACTTCGACTCATCAAAAGCAGCCCGGGCCGCATGCGCCGCCTCGTGGGCCAAAATCTCATCGCGCTGCACCATCCAAGAGACCCACTTCGAAGAGCGGAGACGAATCAAGTAAATCCGCTTTACATCGATCCAAGTAGCAGCTGCCTGCCAAGGGGCAAGCCCTTGAGCGGAATAGGTTGCCGAACACCAGCGGGGGGAAAAGTCGAACAAGGCTTTTAGCTGCTCGGACGGCCACTGCCAATGATGCGTCGGCAAAGAATCTGTTTGGGCCTGAAAAAATTCTTTTGTCGCCGAGACCCTTTTTCGGAACTCCTCTAGGGTCTCATTAGGCCCGGGGATCAATCCTTGAGCGTTCAGCGTAAGCAGGTCATTTGATTCCATGAGTGACTAATTATACGAAATGCGCAAAGACTCTACAAGCCTTCTTGCGCATTACAGGGGTCTTGCGCTACTATCTGTCGGTTTTACGAATCCATAGCCTCCCGAAGGACCCCCATGGGCAAAGCCCTTGTTATTGTCGAGTCTCCTGCTAAAATAAAAACTCTGCGCAAGATCTTAGGTTCAAACTACATTTTTGAATCATCAGTCGGCCATATCCGCGATTTGCCGGAAAAAGAGTTCGGGATCGACATCGAAAATGACTTTGAGCCCAAGTACGCGACTTTGCCGACGAAAAAGGATGTGATTAAAAAGCTGCAGGATGCGGCTAAAAAAGTCGATCTCGTCTACCTCTCTTCCGATCCTGACCGCGAAGGGGAGGCCATCGCTTGGCATATTGCAGCGATCCTCCCAAAGGGAACGAAATACAAGCGGACCGCTTTCCAATCGATCACAAAAACCGCCGTACAAGAAGCGCTGGACAATCCGCGCGACATCGACATGGATCTCGTGAATGCGCAGCAAACGCGCAGGCTGCTCGACCGCATTGTCGGCTACAAGATCTCCCCCATCTTAACGCGCAAAGTACGTAGAGGCGGAGGAAAGGGCTCTTCCGCCGGCCGGGTCCAATCAGTTGCCCTCAAACTGGTTGTCGACCGCGAGCGGGAAATTGAGCGGTTTGTCCCCGTCGAATACTGGAATATCGAAGCGCTCCTGTCTCCAACGGACGGCGAAAATTCATTTACCGCCTACGTCTACTCAGTCGACGGTCTGAAAGTTGAAAAGGAAAAGGCCGAGAATAAGGACTGCTTTCTCATTTCGAATGAAGAGACAGCAACCCAAATTGTATCGCGGCTGAAAGAGTCGTCCTACAAAATAGAATCCGTTGAGCGAAAAGAAAAAAAGAGAAACCCGCCGCCGCCGTTCATCACCTCAACTCTGCAGCAAGAAGCGAGCCGCCATTACGGATTTGCCGTATCGAGGACCATGAGCATTGCGCAAGAGCTCTATGAAGGGATCGAGCTCGGCAACGAAGGCGCAGAAGGTCTTATTACTTACATGCGTACCGACTCTGTCAATATCGCGCCTGAAGCAATTTCAGCTGCCCGCGCCTATATTGGCAAAGAGTTCGGCCCCGATTATCTGCCCGCCCAGCCGCGCATATTTACCAGCAAAAAAAGTGCCCAAGAAGCGCATGAAGGGATCAGGCCTACAAATCTTTCCAGATCGCCCGAAAAGGTCAAAGCATTCCTGACCATCGAGCAATTCAAACTCTATCAGCTCATCTGGCGCCGCTTTATCGCCTCGCAAATGAACCCTGCCATCTACGACACGGTCACGGCAGACATCGACGCCTCAAAAGGGGTCGTGCTCCGGGCCACAGGCTCAACCATGAAGTTTCCGGGGTATCTCGCAACTTACATGGAGAAAAAGGACGTAGGCGAAGAGGAAGAAAGCGCCAAAACGCTTCCTTCTTTGGAAGAGAACATGCCCCTCAATCTTCTGGATTTGATCTCTTCTCAATCCTTTACCAAACCGCCGCCCCGCTTTACGGAAGCCTCGCTTGTCAAAGAGCTCGAGCGCCTCGGGATCGGACGCCCATCGACCTACGCCGCGATCATGAACAAGATCCAAAGCCGCGACTATACGACAAAAGAAGCGCAAGCCCTCAAGCCAACCGAGCTTGGGAAAATCATCTGCCAGATGCTGGAGGAAAATTTCGCTCCGATCATGGATGTGTCCTTCACGGCGCAGATGGAAGATCAGCTGGAGCAAGTCGCAGAACACAATAAGAACTGGAAGGAAATTATTCGCGAATTTTGGTCGAACTTCATTCCTCTGGTCGAAAAGGCGGCAAAAGACGCTGTCGTCCCAAAGCTTATGACAGACCTAGACTGCCCGAAGTGCGGCCAAAAGCTGCAAAAAATCTGGGCAAAGAAGGGGTATTTCTACGGCTGCAGCACCTATCCTACCTGCGACTACACAGCTCCCATTGAAGCGATGGACTTTAAGATCGAGGATTACGATCCGAACTTCAATTGGGATCAGCCCTGCCCGACTTGCGGGGCGCGGATGGTCTTGCGCCATGGACGTTTTGGCCCCTTTTTGGGCTGCTCGCGCTATCCTGAGTGCAATGGGATTGTCAATGTTCCCAAGAAAGGGGAGCAATCCTACCAACCTGAAGACATGCCGAACTGCCCGGCGGTTGGCTGCGATGGGCGGATCAAAGCGCGCAAGTCCCGATTCGGGAAAACATTTTTCTCTTGTTCCAACTATCCCGATTGCGATGTGATCGGCAATTCGCTTGAAGAGCTTCCTGCAAAATACTTGAACCACCCCAAAACACCTTATGTGAAAAAGAGCCGCTTTAAGAAGAAGGGCGCTGAAGCGAGCGGTGGAAAACGAGCGTCTGCAAAAAAGAAGACGAAAACGAAAAAATCTCAGCCTGCTTTGACTCTTTCTCCCGAGCTTGCCGAGATTGTCGGGGCAACAGAGCTATCTAGGCCTGAGGTCATCAAAAAAGTCTGGGAATACATTAAATCCCACGACTTGCAGGATCCTAAAAACAAAAGACTGATCCAGCCGGATGAGAAGCTATCTATTGTTTTTGGGAGCAAAAAACCCGTCGACATGATGAAGCTCTCGGGCATCCTGAATAAGCACCTAAAGTCTTGACATCTTCCAAACCTCCTCTTATACATTTTCAAAAAATGTTTATACGGAGGCCTTTTTATGCTCTCTCTTCTTGCACCCATTCTCGCAGCCCAGCTTTTTCTTTGGTCCGACCGAGCTGATTTTTGGAATCCGGACAAACTTAGCTCCGCGACAGTGGAACTCGATGCAGCAGGTCAAGTCGATTCAATGCTGATGTTCCATGAATGTACGGGAAAGCGGGTTTTGATGCTGGTCCACGGCTTCAATGTAACGGCTAGCTCAGCTCTTTCTACCTATCAGGAAATAGAAAATAACTTCACTCTATTAAAAGATTACGCAGGAAATGAACTCTACGATGTCATCATTGGCTATCTATGGCCTGGCGACGACCATGGACTCGAATATTATCAAGCCAAAAAGCATGCGCTGCAAGCAGCAAAACATATGAGCAAGACGATCGAGCAGCTGACGTCTTGCGCTGCTAGCATCGATCTTTTTGCCCATAGCATGGGAAACCGGCTCATGCTGGAAGCGCTGAAGCCTCTGACCAAGAACCCCTCTAAAAGACCGATCCGCAACTTCTATTCGCTCGCCCCTGCCGTCGACAATGAGTCGCTGGAAAAGGGGGAAGAATACTATCCTTCTACCAAGCAATGCGACCATATTTTCGTCTTTCACTCGGAGCGCGACGACGTATTGAAATATCTCTACCTCACGGCTGAATTTGACAAGGCTTTAGGCTACGAGGGGGAAGAGCATGCCAAGTACGTACCGATGAATGTGCAATTCATCGATTGCACTACGTTTGTAGGCGGACACTCTGAGTATTTCCAAACTAAGCCGCTCTACGAGTTTATCCTCAATCAACACGAAATGCGGATTGTCCCTCCCGTTTCAGCGATGCACCTGAAACTTTTGGAAAACGGTTGGGCGCAGAAAACCTGAATCCCCACCTCTATAATCAATATTTTTATAACACACAAAAATACATTGACAGAATAATTATCTTAGTAGATAATAATCCATTAAACAAACGGATCGAGATGTCTTATTTAATACCCAGTCGTAGTTCGTTAAATTACACCGCGATCTTATCAGATATGTCGAGCCCGGAGTCGGCTTTTACCCATCTACTCGCCCTCTCCGACGACTCCCCCAGACAAATACAATTAGAGCATCTCAGTTGCTTACCTGAAAGCTTTCGACAAATGTTATTTGGACAAGTTCAGGCACTATCAGGACAGAGAGTGATTAGCGAGGCTCATCTATTAAAATCTCTTTCCAACCTACAAGAAGCAGTGCGAAGAACAGCCAATGACCTATTTCAAGCCTTAGACTTCAACGGACAGGCAGAGGTCCAAGATGCGATTGATAGCGATCCTTTCAACATGGTTGAAGAAGAAAACCCTCTTGACCCGTTTACTTCTGAATTACTGCGCTCATTTAGCGGCCAATCCGAAAAAATAGAAGCCAACGATTCCGCTCCTATTGATAACACGGCTAGTTTACTTCTAGCAATGCACAAGATCTATGGCAATTTGACTCCGGAGTGTCTTCGCTCTCTCGATGAATGGGCATCTGAAGGGGGCCCTGATGAACAAAGGGAAGAGGCAAGGTTACGCATCTTGGAATGCGCAATTGATAACATGCAAGACGTTGCTCTCGATTTGTCCAACCTAGGCTTAAGAAGCCTTCCCCCGTCCCTGGAAGGACTGCGGCATATCACAGGACTTTCTTTACAGGGCAATGAGCTTTTTGAGTTCCCCAAAACGCTATTGCACTTGAACCAGCTGCAAGCTTTAAATCTCAGCGACAACCCTATCTCTTCAATCCCAAGGGAGATCGGGCATTTTCAACAGTTGCGCTCCCTTTTTCTTGAAGAGACCTGTCTTACTTGGCTGCCTGAAACGATCGGGGATCTATCTCGCCTAGAAGAGCTGAGCGTAAAAGGGACCCCTACATTGGAGGGCCTGCCAAACGAGCTGTTGCAATTGCAGCAAGGATGCCAAATCAATGTATCAGAATGCGCTCTTTCTAAACAGGTTCAGAAGCGGATCCAACAGTTTACTATGGCTGTAGGATATCACGGCCCGAACATCGCTTTTACGGTAGAAGATGTGTTAGAAAATCAAAGCGGCGAACTGAGGCCCCTATCAGCACTCATTTCCGAGCTGTTTATGGTCTCAGGTCTCCAAGAAAAACCATTTTCTCATTTGGATCAGTTGACGCCTCAACATAAAAGACGGCTCCAATCCTGGCTCAGCCGTCTTTCAGAAACAGCAGACTACGGCCGCAAAAGTTCCGTTCAACAAGCATTTGCTACGCAAATTCTCCATTATCTGTGTCTAGCCGATGAGGACAGCACCTTTCGGCATCAATTTTTGACATTGCTTTCCGGGGCGGCCAAAACCTGCGGGGACCGGATCGCTCTTTCTATCTTGCATATTGGCCTAGCTGCAAAACGGATGGGCCTGAAAAAAGCGGTAGAAACTGCAAAAGATCCAAAGAGCTTGCTTGCTTTGCAGCGCTATTTAATCCAAACCGCGCTGCCCCTTGATCTACTCGAGACGATTGCGCGATCTAAAACAAAGGCTCTGCCATTCGTTGACGAGCTGCAAATTTATCTCGCCTTTCCCATTGTTCTTCGCGAGCGGCTCTCAATGGATCTTGATGTGCAAAGCATCCGTTTCTTAAACCATGTGATGAACAAACCGGAGCGCCCGGGACTATGCCCCAAAGATTTTGATGAGGCTGAGCGTTTGGTCCGATGTCAACAAGCATCTCCAGAAAGTTGCTCTGAGTTTTTAACGATAAATAAAGACTGGCAAGAAGCTCTTGAGATTACACATCCGGAGCAATGCAATGCTTTGCGAGAAATTGATTACAAAGAGCTGGAAGAGGTCGGCAATTTGCCGGAACAGCGGGAGAGGCGTTGGTCAAAGCTGACACAACAAGTCTTAATCGAATTAGGGATAGGCTCATAAGTAGCTTTTTGCTAATTTATACCATTGAGGCAGTTGCAAAACTCCCGCCTTCGTCGGGATTTTGAAAAAATTACTGGCACAAAACCTCAAAAATCAGATTTTTTTTAAGTTCACCTCATCTCTTAGGCTCGATTTTTTC
>JAKBAE010000152.1 GCA_021809325.1 bacterium | reverse complement strand
GCTTAACGCGCGCGCGGATCTTTGCCGCCTCGCCCTTTCCTCCGACAATCGTTGTCTTCTCTTTGCCGATCGAAACTTGCTCTGCGCATCCCAGCACATCCGCTCCGGCCTCTTTAAGAAGGAGGCCCTTCTCCTCAGACACCACCTCCGCACCCGTTAGGGCCGCGAGGTCTTCCAGCATCGCTTTGCGCCTGTCGCCAAAGCCGGGCGCCTTCACCGCAGCGACCTTCAAGCTGCCGCGCAGCTTGTTCACAACCAAAGTAGAGAGCGCATCGCCATCGATCTCATCCGCAATAATGAGGAGCTCGTCGCCGGCCATCGCCACCGCCTGCAAAATAGGCAAAAGGTCATGGATGGAAGAGATCTTTTTGTCCGTAAGCAAAATCTTCGGGCTCTGCATCTGCACAATCATCCGGTCGCCATCCGTGCAAAAATAGGGACTCGCATAGCCGCGGTCCAGCTGCATCCCCTCCGTCATTTCGATCGAGGTCTCAGTGCTCTTCCCCTCTTCGATCGCAATGACGCCGCTCTTTCCAACCTTGTCAAAGCACTCGGCAATCATCCCTCCCACATCGGCATCTCCCGAAGCAGAGACGGTTGCGATGCTCCGCGTGTCCTTAGCGTCCTTCACGGCAAGCGCCATCTGATCGATCTCTTTGAGCACCTTGTCCAGCGCCTTTTTCATGCCCCTCTTGATCGCCGTCGGGTTCGCCCCCGCAGCAATCTGCTTCAACCCCGCTTGCACAAGGGCCCGAAAAAGGACAATCCCCGTCGTCGTCCCATCGCCGGAGCGCTCCTTGATCTTCGCAGCCACCTCTTTCGCCAATGATGCGCCCATATTCGCAAAGCGGTCCTTCAGCTCCACATCCTTGGCGATCGAATGGCCGTCGCTCGTAATCTGCGGCGAGCCCCAAGAAGCTTGCAAGCCTACATTGCGCCCGCGCGGGCCAAGCGTGATCGCCACAACATCCGCCAAACGGTCGATCCCATCGCGAAGCCCCTTTCGCGCATCTTCTTCAAATAAAATTTCTTTTGCCTTCGCAGTCATTCGATGCTCCTATTTTATTTAAGGGCTTCGCCCTTAAGATCCCACCAAAGGGCAGGCCCTTTGGAATCCCAGGAATTTTTAGGATAATCTATCTGAAAAAGAAGATTATATACAATGGACTATGCGGTAGACTTCGCTTTTCGGAACGCCTTTCAACTTCGCCGCCGCCCGGATCGCTTCCTTCGTCGAAAGGCCATGCAGCTCCTTCAGCAGCTCAACCATCTCGACCAGGTCAATCTCAGTCTCCGGAGGAGAGCCTGCTCTGATAAGCAGGACGATCTCGCCTCGCGGCGCGCATTCGCGGAAATGGGCCAAAAGCTCCGTGGCCGTCCCGCGCCTGCACTCCTCAAACTTCTTCGTCAGCTCCCGTGCCACGGCCAGCTCCCTTTCCGGGGCCAAAGCTTCGATAGCAGAGAGGGTGGAAAGAAGTCTTTCCGGACTCTCAAAGGCAATGCTCGTTCCGCGGTAGAAAAGAAGAGTGTGGAGGGTCTCTTTTAACGGGCCCTTTTCCCGCGGTAAAAACCCGACAAACTGGAACCGGTCTGTCTCAAAGCCCGAAAGGCTCAAGGCCAGGATCGGACTGCAAGGCCCGGGGATCGCCGTAAAAGGAATCCCTTCCCGGATACAGGCTTGTACCAGAGGCAGCCCCGGGTCAGAAATCAAGGGGGTGCCTGCATCGCTTAGGACCGATATGGTTTTTCCCTCCCGCAAATCGGCCAAGATGCGGGCCTCCCTCTCTTTTTCATTGAACTGATGGAACGAAAGGAGCGGTTTTTGAATAGAATAGCGCTGCAACAAAATTTGGCTGTGGCGCGTATCCTCGCATAAGATCAAATCAGATGCTTTGAGAGTCTCAAGTGCCCTTCCGGAGATGTCTTCTAGGTTGCCTATCGGCGTTGCAATAAAAATTAACATATGAATGAAGGTGGCACTCAGATTTGAACTGAGGATGGGGGCTTTGCAGGCCCCTGCCTTACCGCTTGGCTATGCCACCGAAAGGCTTGGGATTATGCTGGATTGGATCGATTGCCGTCAATGGAATTATCAAGTAACTGTGTAGCGGGCGATGCGGGCTGTTTTTGCTTCTTCTAGGAATTCTTTTTCTTCGATTGGTTTTACTTCGCTATCGCTACATTTATAGTAATTACCATCGCGCTTCACGAATGCTATATAATGGCCGCCTCCACCCGATTGATGCTGGATAAAACTTGTTAATTCGCAACCATTGGAGCCGGTGACCATTTTAAAGGGTTTGCCTGTTGCGTTGAGTACCATCATGTGCTCAGAAAAATCTCCAGTCGGACGTTCACGCTCTGCTGATTTATCAATGCAATCCTCCAAGGTGTCGCCTTCATCGGGGTTAACATGGATGTAGCCTTTTTGGTTCCCCCCCTGCTGAATCGGATTACGTGCAATCTTGGAAAAGAGGAAGTCAAAAGCTTCTGCTGAGTCATTCGGCCCCCTTAAGAAATCTGTATGGGTTTCATTTTCCCGAGTGATTGAAGGTCTCAGCTCATCGACGCCCTCTACGTTTTCTTTCCCATCTTGTTGTGCTTTGAAGTATTCATTGAAGAAGTTGATGAACTCAGTAGTTTGTCCGTTTTTCTTCGCTTCGTCCCATAAGGCTGTTATCAGTTCTTCATCATCCAATACAAAGGCTTGCAAATACGCACTGATAAAGCAGTCGCTTCCGGTCATATTGCGGATGCCGATAGGAGCTTTTGCGGGAATGGGTTGTGGACAAGGGTGATCTGCAGATAAAGGAGAAGGAGGCTTCAATAGATCTGTAGAATACCGCTTCCCTTCGATATTATTGCGGAATATTCCACGCATCTTTTTTACCTGTTCTGTTAGCTGTTCTGGCGGGATATGACTGAACAGGGAATAGCCGCTAAGTCTTGGATCTGCCTTCGATGAGAGTTGTATGTTTTCATCATCTATATTGACCTCAAACTCGCTAGGAGTTGAAACCGTGGTGTCAGCAAAAAATGGTTTTAGCACATGCTCAAGGAGTTGGGATTGCCGTTGCCATTGATCGATTGTTAAAGAAATTTCTCTTTCAGTTTTTTTTCCGGATGCATCGGTAACCTCTTCAAAAAGACGGACGCGGTAGTAGCGCTCTTTTCCAGTGGCGTCTTTTCCATGAATAGAGTAGCTGTTCATGTAATGAATTGGATCTGTAACTGGAAGTGTTGTTGTGCTGCTCATGATTTGTTTCTTTTTTATTTAATTATATCACACAACTATTTTGTTTTCAATGTTTAAATAAACTGGTAATTATCAGTTATGTTGTTTGTGTTTAGCTGTTTAAGGAGATTGGGAGGGCAGGACACCTGCAAAGTTAAAGTAACTAGATAAAATGAGGCAGTTGCAAAACTCGGGCACACAGAAAAATCGATGATTTTGAGCCAGTTTGCCAGCCGCGAAGCGGCCGAAGCCCTGCCC
>JAKBAE010000151.1 GCA_021809325.1 bacterium | reverse complement strand
ACGCTGCAATACAAGATCTTGCGCCCCTTTGACGCAAAGATCTGTTTGCGCAAGCGAGAGCTGCCCCGAGGCGGCAGATACAGCTCCCTCGATGACGAGATCGGCATTGAGCGAGGCGATTTCGTCCGGAGTCGATGGGGAGACTTCATCGAACGGAGCGGCAAACAATCGACAACTAACGGCAAAAAGAAAAAACCAACGCATCGCAACCTCAAAAATGAGGCAGTGATCTTAAAAAATTTGCATGCTTTTTGTATAGTAAGAATCCTATTTTTCTATGCTAACGCGCATGCGCGTTAGCATAGAAAAATAGGATTCTAAAGGACGAAGTCCTTTAGCGGGTTGTTAAGGGCGGAGCCCTTAAAGAAATTCACTCAACAGTGACAGATTTGGCGAGGTTGCGGGGCTGGTCGATCTCGCAGCCGCGCTCTAGAGCGATGTAGTAGGCGAAGAGCTGGCCTGCGATGGTGGAGGCGAACGGGGCGAAGGGGTCGATGGCCGGGGGGAGCCAGAAGATGTCGTCGGCGATGGAGGCGACGGCTTCCATCCCTTGGGGGGCGAAGGCGAGGACGGGGGCGCCGCGCGCTTTGACTTCCATGAGGTTGGAGGCGATTTTTTCGTGGGTTTGGATGTTGGAGCAGAGTGCGATGACGGGGAAGCGTTCGTTGATGAGGGCGATGGCGCCGTGCTTGAGCTCTCCTGCGGGATAGCCGTTGGCGTTGACGTAGGAGATCTCTTTGAGCTTGAGGGCGGCTTCCATCGCTGTCGGCAGCATGTAGCGGCGGCCGAGGAAGAAGAAGTCTTCGTAGGCGGCGTATTTTTTCGCGATGGCTTGCAGCTCCGATGCGCGGGAGAGGACTTGTTGGATCTGTCCAGGCACTTTTTCGAGCTCGTCGAGGTAGTAATGGAGTTGAGCGTCACTCATCCCTTTGAGTTTTGCGAGATAGAGGGCGAAGAGGGCGATCGTGCTGATCTGCGAGGTGAACGCTTTGGTGGAGCAGACGCTCACTTCGGGCCCGGCGTTGAGATAGAGCGTGCTGTCGGCTTCGCGGCTGATGGCTGAGTTTTTGATGTTGCAGATGCCGAGGATGGATGAGCCGCGCCGTTTGGCTTCGCGCATTGCGGCTAGGGTGTCTGCCGTCTCTCCCGACTGGCTGATTGCGACGACGAGGGTGTCGGGGGTGAGGATTGGGTTGCGATAGCGCGCCTCCGAGGCGATCTCCATTGACGAGGGAATCCGAACGAGGTCTTCAAAGAGGAGCGTGCCGAGCCAGCCTGCGTGAGCTGACGTGCCGCAGCCGAGCAACCAGATGTGGCGGAGCTGCTTTAGCTTTTCTTCTGAAAGTTTGAGATCAAGATGGATTTGGGCTTGGTCAATGCGGCCAAGGAGCGCTTTTTGCACTGTGGCGGGCTGCTCATGGATTTCTTTGAGCATGAAATGCTCATAACCCTCTTTTGAGAGCGCTTTGAATTCGCTGTCGATCCGCTCGCTTTTTTTGACGAGGGGGACGAGCGAATAGTTAAAGAACGAAGTTTGGTTTTTCTCTACTTTGACGATCTCATTGTTGCGCAGGAAGACGACGTTGGGCGTCGTTGCGAGAAAGGCATTCGGGTCGGAGGAGACGATCGCTTCCGTCCGCGCGTCGTCAAAACCGACGCAAAGCGGACACTCTCGAGAGGTGGCAAAGATCTGGCCCGGGTGGTCGCGATGAATGAGGGCCAGGGCAAACGAGCCTCTAAGCTGCGGGAGCGTCCTTTGCAAGGCCCCGAGGACGCTGCCTTGGTAGTATTTTGCAATCAGGTGGACGATGACTTCGCTGTCGGTTTCAGAGGCGAAATGGGTGCCGTCTCTTTTTAACTCTTCGCGGAGGAGATCGTAGTTTTCGATGATGCCGTTGTGTACGAGGGCGATCGAAGAGGCTCTATCGAAGTGGGGGTGTGCGTTGAGGTGCGTCGGCTTGCCATGCGTAGCCCATCTCGTGTGACCGATGGCCAGATCGAGAGCGAGCGGCTTGAGCGCGAGTTTTTTCTCTAGCCCCGAGATTTTCCCCGCTTCTTTGCAAGAGACGATCTCTTTGCCATAGAGCCCCGCGATGCCGGAGGAGTCGTATCCTCTATACTCTAATTGTTTCAAGCCGAAGAGGCAGATGGGAAGAGGGTCTTTTGTCCCGATATAGCCGAAGATGCCGCACATAGTGATGTTTCATTATTTTTTAAAATGACAAGCTAGCGGGAATGCGAATATTAATCAACTTTTCGAGATAGCGATAGACGAAGCTGCGCTTTCGGAGTGCGCCTGAGAGTGCGAAGAGAGATCTTCCAATTTTTAGCCTCGTCTCAAGATATTTATTGACTCGAATTTCTTATTTGAATTAACTCTCATTTTCTAATATTTAATAGAAGATCAATTTATGCGCACCTTTGTTTCTGTCAGCCAAAACCATATCCACTCCAAACTGAGACCCTCTCTTTTTAAAAGAACCAGCCTCAAGCTATGTTTCCAAAAAATTACCAGAAATGAGTTAAAAATATTTATTGACTCTATTTTTTTATTTATACTAACCTTCGCTTTTTAATATAAAACAGAGGTTCTGTTTATGCATGTTTTTGTTCCCGGCGGAGCAGGGTATGTCGGCTCGAGACTGGTTCCAGCCCTTCTTAATAAAGGCTACAGCGTCACCGTTTATGATTTGTATCTATATGGAGAACGGCTGTTTGATGATTTGCTCCAAAACCCCCGGTTGAAGCAAATCAAAGGCGATATTCGCGACCTGGATACAATGCATCAGGCGCTGCAGGGCTGCGACGCTGTGATACATCTTGCCTGCATTTCAAATGACCCGAGCTTTGAGCTCAATCCGCAGCTTGGTAAATCGATCAATCTCAACTGTTTTGAGCCGTTTGTCAAAATCGCAATCAACCAAGGGATCAAACGTTTTATCTACGCCTCTTCCTCCTCTGTTTATGGAGTGAAAAAAGAGCCGCATGTGACAGAAGAGATGTCTCTTGAACCATTGACAGATTACTCTCTTTTCAAAGCGGAATGCGAAAAAATTCTTCTCAAGTATGCTTCAAACGACTTTATCTGCACCATTTTGCGACCTGCAACTGTCTGTGGCTATGCTTTTCGCCAGCGCCTCGATGTGGTCGTCAACATTCTCACGAATCTGGCTTACCATACAGGCCAAGTAAAAGTGACCGGCGGTTCTCAAATGCGTCCCAACATTCACATTGAAGATATGGTGCAAGCCTACATCCATGTGTTGGAATCCCCCAAAAAGCTCATCCAAAATGAGATATTCAATGTTGGCTATCACAATCACACTGTGATGGAGCTAGGAAAAATGACGCAGGAAATCGTCGGCAAGAAGAGAGCCGTAGATCTCTTTGTCGAAGAGACGAATGACAATCGCTCTTATCACGTCTCGTCGGAAAAGATTCTGAAAAAATTGTACGCGTTCACGGGGATAGGGGGCTAGAGAGCCAGTGCAGGCGGAGGGCGCTCTTTTTGATAAGCAGCAAACATTTCGGTCAGAAATATAAATGTATTCATTGCATTTTGCCTTAGCGTGCAAA
>JAKBAE010000043.1 GCA_021809325.1 bacterium | reverse complement strand
ACCCGAGCCCTTCTGCCCAGACGGCGTAGCAGCTCTTTTTCCTAGCAGCCGTTTGCGTTTTTCCATAAGGAGAGCTGTTTTTTGAGGGCAGTTTTCTCGACGCAATCAAGGAAGGCTCAGAAATCAGAGCTGCGGCCGTAGAGGATTGGGTTTCAATCCATCTCATGTACCGCTCTTGCATCATTCGGTTGATGGCGACCGTATTGATGCCAAACAAGGTGTTTTGCACCGTCCATGTCGAAATCGCATTGCGCGCAGGCGAGATGCTGTCTAGCGCTGCTTGCGCCTCTGCCGGCGGCAGAGCTCCGACGGCCAGGAGTACGGGCTGCACTGCCGGATCGGCTTCAAAGCGGTTTAGATAATCGGCTACGGCCTTCGCGTTGCCTGTCAGCCCACTTGTAGAAATGATCGCATAAATTGGCTCAAGGATCTTGAGCTGCACATAGTTGGACCCGTAGTTCAATTGTCCTACAAGGCCCGTAGTATTGTTCTGCACGTTGCTCGTAAGAGTAGCAAACGTCCCTGTTCTTCCGGACGCTCCTGTCGTAATAAATGTGTAGGTCGTTCCCGCTTGATAGATGCCTCGGTCTACGGTGACAGCCAAATTGCCCGCGAGCGCCGCATTGTTGGTCACTTGATAGAGGGTGTTTTGCCCTGCATCGTTGATCTCAAGTGTGAGGTTGGCGCCAGACATCAGGGTCAAGTTGCCGAGGTTGATTGTTCCGGGCGAGTTGCCCCCGCTGATGGTTCCTCCGCTCTCAACGGTGGTGGTTTGGGAGATCGTTCCCGTCCCTTTTAAGGTGCCGCCGCTATTTACCGTGACATTGCTAGCACTCAGACTTCCTGTGCTGTTGACGCCGACAACCAGCGTCCCTCCGTTAACTAGCGTCGGGCCGTTATAGGTATTGGTCCCTGTTAGCGTAGTTGTGCCTGGCCCTTGCTGAGTCAAGCCGCCGCTGCCGCTCATTGTCCCGGAATAGGTCGCAGCGCTGCTGCCGGAGATCGTAAGAATACCGGTGTTTGCCCCAAGAGTGACATCTCCGCTTCCGGAAAGAGACGGGATGGTGTTGGGATGGCCGTTTAAATCTAACACCCCTCCATTGATCACCATGTCGGAGGCTTGGGAAAACGCATTGTCTAGAGTTGCCTGCAGCACGCCGGAGTTGATCGTCGTGGTGCCGTTGTAGTTGTTTGTGTTGCCGAGCTGGAAGATGCCGCTGCCGTTTAGCGCCAAATTGCCTCTGCCTGAGATCTGGCCGCTATAGCTGCCATAGGTTCCTGTAAGCGTTAACGTATTTCTAAAAATGAGCGAGCCGAGAGTAACTATGCCGCCGCTTCCGCTAAGTGATAGGATCGTTTGGTTGTAGCCGTTTACATCGAGGATTCCGCCGTTGACGGTAAAAGAAGAGTTTGGAGAAAAGGTATTGTCCGCCCCAGCGCGCAGGGTGCCGGCTGTCAGCGTCGTTATGCCGGTATAGCTATTTGCGCCGGTGAGTCTCCAGACGCCTCCGGAGAGATTCACTGTTACATTTCCCGTCTGTTGGATTGCGCCGCTAAAAGGGAGAAGAGTCGTTGGACTGCCAGTGAGCGAAAGCGTCGCGCCCCCGCTGCCGAGAAATACGTTGCCGCCGCCGCGAACAAGAGGAACCGATTGGCTAAATCCGTGCAAATCTAAAGTAGCGCCGCTCTGAACGATGATATTCGAGGCGCCAGAAAATGTACTTGCCGCTCCCGCTTGCAGCACTCCCGCTGCCAGTGTCGTAGAGCCTCTGTAGCTATTTGCTCCTGAGAGCACAAGCGTCCCTCCGTTTAGAATCAAGCTCCCCGGGTGGCTCGCTGTATCTGAAATCGGCCCGTTGTAAGAGCCTCCATTAGTGATGGTCAAAGTAGAAGATGCTGTGGAGCTAGATGTGCTCAAAGTGACGCTGCTGCCGCTTGTTCCGTCGTCGCTCAGCGACGCGAGCGTTTGGCTATAGCCATTTAGATCCAGCGTCCCGCTACTGCCCATGACGATTGGGGAATTAGAAGAAAACGTGTTTGTAGATTTCGCTTGCAGTGTGCCGGCGCCGACCGTCGTGGCGCCTCTGTAGGTATTTCCGCCCGAGAGCGCCAGCGTTCCGCCGCTAAGCGTCAGGCTCCCCGGATAGCTTGCCGTATCTGAGATTACTCCGTTGTAAGAGCCTCCATTACTGATGGTCAATGTGGCAGATGTTGTGGAGCCGGACGTGCTTAAAGTGACGCTACTGCCTGTTGTGCCATCATCGCTGAGCGACTTGAGCGTTTGGCTATAGCCATTTAAATCCAGTATTCCGCTGCTGCCCATGACAAAGGCCGAGTTCGAGGCAAAAGTGTTTATCGCCCCCGCTTGGAGGGTGCCGAGATTTACCGTCGTCGTGCCTGTATAGGTACTAGTTCCGGAGAGGGTGAGGATTGAGCTTCCTGATTTAGTCAAAGAACCCGTCCCCATGATAATTCCGAGCTCTGAAATAGTTCCGCTAAAGACGGTTGGTATTAAGTTGTTTACGATCAACGTGTTCGGTCCGAGATGAATGGCGCCTGAGCCGCTGAGAGAACCGATGGTCGTGGTAGCGGGAGCGGGAGATAATTGACTGATATCTAAAATCCCAGATCCATCGATAACAAATATACTAGCAGGTTCGGATGAATGGATAGATCCCGATCCATAAAGTGCGAGCGTTCCCGATTCAATGGTTGTGCCTTGGGTATATTGGGCGCTACCGGACAAGGTCAATGTTTGGCCGCCTGACACTTTCATTTGCCCGCCCCTGCCCTGGGTGTAGAGGGGGCAAGAAATTTGCATCGAACTTACGCTGGTATCGACGACAAATAGTTCGGAAACCTGAATTCCTAAGCTCGGGTTCGGATTGAAATTGATGTTGTTTTGCGGTTGAAGCGCCGCGCCCCCGGAACTCCCGATAATAAGAAAAGGGACCGAACTTTGGGGTATGCCTAAATTATCGAGAGCGTACAGTTTAAGAATAGATCCTCTAAAGGCCGTTCCGCGTCTATAGTCGTTGCTTGCCGTTAGCTCAAGAATGCCGCCGGCTGAAACGAATCCTGGAGGACCTCCGCTATCCGAGATCACTCCGGCAAATGTTGCCCCGTTAGGTAGGTCCAGCGCTCCTCCGGATGTTATAGAGCTCAAATTCACGTTGCCGCCGCTAGCGCCTCCTCCCGAAAGAGTTAGAATAGTCTGGTTAAATCCGTTCAAATCGAGTGTTGCGCCTGCTGCGTTTGCCATCACAACGTTGGATTTGGGGGAAAATGCATTAGCCGCTCCCGCTTGCAATGTTCCAGCGCTAACTGTTGTCGTACCGCTATAATCGTTGCTTGTCCCCGTAAGTTCGAAAACATCCGCGCCGCTGCTCAAATCCAGAGTCAAGTTTCCACTGCCTGTGAACTTTCCCGCATAAGGGGAGCTGGGGGCTCCCGTGAGGGTCAAAGTAGCGTTGACGAGGTTTGCAGTGCCGCTGCCGCTGATCGTGGGAATAGATTGGTCAAACCCGTTGAGGGATAAGGAAGAGCCGCTTTGCATGGCGATGGAAGCGGTTGCAGGAATACAACCTGCAGCTCCACAGTTGACGGTCCCGCCGATGGTGAGAGAGGATGCCGTCCAAGGACCGGTAGTGGCGGCTTCGTTTAGGTTACAGGTAATGTTGGCATCGACTGTCAGATTCCCGGAGCCGACAAGCGTTGCGAATCCAGCAGTGCCGCCAGCTGTAGCGCCCAATACTTTGGCCAGCTCCAAATCTCCTCCCAGCATGAGCGTAGTACTGCCTTGCCATGTCCCTAAGGAGTTGCCTCCAAAATAGAGTTTTGGACAACTTACGCCTCCAATTGTAAGGATTCCTGTGCCGGTCATATAGATGATAGATCCTTGCTTAAACTGGATAGAGGCGGGGATAATGCTGATATCGAGGTTTGTCGTAACGGTCGGTATCCCGCTAAAAATAAGATCCTGATTATTGATTGGTGCGCCATTGCTCCAGTTGGATGGATTGCTCCAGCTGTAGTCGGGGGCAGCGTCTCCTGTCCAATTATTGGCATCTAAAAAATAGGGAGAACAGCAAAGACAGCACGCGAGTGCCGTTGAAAATTTCTGCAACTGCATGAGAACTATCCTCCAAAGCCCTTACATATGGGCAAGAGCATAAATCAAGGGGATAACATGTACAGGATTTCTGTAAAAGAGGCTTGAGTTGCGCTTAGGGGGTGTAGTCACGAGAAGGATTCGTCGATTTTCGGGATTATTTTGGCCGCTTTTCGATTTTTTTGCGGGGGTTATATAATAGAGATGGTCTTTTATCTTAAGAGATAGTTTTTTTTAGTCGAATTTTTATCTCATCTAGAATGCAAGCGGTCACTGCAACAGATACCAGCACTCCTCCCAAATAAAGGGCGGGGACCCCCTTCATAAAAATCCCAAAAAAAGCAAAGAGCGTTGCAGCCGCAACATTTCCTACTGTTACAAGAGCAAAGAACCGGCTTGGGGCAAAAGACCAAAAGCGTCCTCGGGTCCGGCTCAAATAACTTGTGATTTGGGCTGAATAAATCAAGTACGCGAACATGATCGTCTGAACCTGGCCAACGGAAAGACGAAGCAAACTGAAGGCAGTCCAAAGGATGCCAAATCCCAAGAGGGTCCATCCTACGGCAAATAAGCCGGAGAGCTTCACGATCTCTTTTAGCTTCCACTGCTGGGGAAACGGGGAAATCCAAGCACGATCAGTTGCAATGCTCATCGTCACGATATCGTTCATGATGATGATGAGAACGATGAGAAAAAGAGGCGTAATAAAAATGCCCGTCGCAATGAAGCCAAAAGTAAAAAGAGCTGCCAGCTCGACGGTCCTCATAATTTTCGTGATCGTCCATGTCAGCATTCTTCGATACACACGCCGCCCTCCTTGAACGACCGAGACGATATTTTGCAATCCCGGGCGGGTCAAAACAACGCGCGCCGATGCTTTAGCAACGTCGGTCGCTGCGCTCACGGCAATTCCCACTTCAGCCTGCTTTAGAGCCGGGGCGTCATTGACTCCGTCGCCGGTCATCCCTACGCGGGCTGTGCTCTGAAGGCTTTTTACAAGATGGAATTTATCCTCCGGATAGCAATTGGCAAACCCATCAAAGTTCAGCGGTTCTTGAAGAGACTCTTTTAAGTTGCCAAATCGATCGCCGAGTCCGATCGAGCGGCCGATCGTCCGGGCTGTAACCAAAGTATCCCCTGTCACCATCAAAATCCGGATACCGAGATTGCGAAGCGTCTGAATCAATGGCGCCGCATCTTCGCGCGGCACATCGGCAAGGGCGATAAGGCCTTCTAGTTGCAGTTTTTCCTCTCCTGCGGCTACTGCCAATACGCGTGCGCCCTTTTGGGCTAAAAGAGCCACTTGCTTGTTTAAAACTTCCGGATCAAACGAAACAAGGCTGGCGATCGCCGGAGGAAACCCCATCACAATGCGCTCCTCTCTCCCATCTCTGTTTACAACACTCTCCGAGTATTTTTTCTCCGGATCGAACGGGATTAGTTTTTTTCGTTGAAGCGGTTTCAACGAAGCCTCCAAGATCGCTTCCTCAAGAGGATTTTTGGCCGATTCATCGCATGCCGCAGCAGCTAAAGATAAGATCTCTTCTTCAGATGCCCCTTTTAATGGAACTACAGACAAAACCGTTTGCCGGTTCTCCGTCAAAGTTCCTGTTTTATCGACGCAAAGCACATCCATCGTCGCCGCTTCTTGCACTGCGGACAGCTCCGTGACAAGCACCCCTTCTTTGGCCAAGACCTTTGCCTCTACGGCATTGGCCACGGTAAATGCAGAGGGCATCGTGATCGGGATGGTCGCGATGAGAAGGACAAGAAGAAAAGGAACAAGCGGAAGCAAAGCGATCCCTTTCCAAAATACCGCCCCAACCAAAATGACCGCAAAAATCGCATCGATCAAAATGAGATAGCGGACAATGGAAAAAAGAAGCTTTTCAAGATGGCCAACCGGATGAGCGCTCTTGACCAACTCTGCCGTCCGCCCAAAATAGCTGCGCTTGCCCGTTGCCGTCACTTTAGCTATTCCTTCGCCGCGGCGGACGATCGCTCCCGAATAAAGAGTTTCTCCCTTGGACTTTTCAATGGAAGCGGCTTCGCCGGTCAAAACAGATTGGTCAACTTCTACAATTCCTTCGCCGAGAAGACAGTCGGCCGGGATGAAATCGCCAATGCGGATGCGGATCAAATCTCCCGGGACTAGTTCTCTTGCAGGCAAGTATTGCCAAACGCAATCGCGCCGCACATGAGATGTCACCTGTAAGCGGGAGCGGAGATACCCGAGCGCTTTTTGAGCGCGAAGCTTTTGAGCGCCCCCGAAAAAAGCGCTAAAGAGAAGAAGCAGCGCAATGAGGATCGGCTCGGCTACTTTTCCAAAAAAAATCTCCAACCCAAGCGCCGCTTCAAGAATCCAGGGAATAGGGCCCCAGAGCTTCTCAAACAGAGTGCGGAAAAACCTCGGTTTTTCCTGCACAATCTCGTTGTAGCCAACCTTTTTAAGAAGATCTTCCGCTTCTTTAGCAGACAGCCCTTTTTCCATGCTTTCTTTGAATTTTGTCCTACAAGTACCAGCCAGGGAAGAATAAAACAAGAGGCTTTGGAATCACTTGCTTGCCACTAATCTTTGTAAAAAAATACTCGACACGGTAGCATGTTCTTCTTCCTAAGAGGAACCATGGAATTCATTTGGGTTTTTCGCATCTTGAGTTGGCTGATCTTATGCATTGCCTTTTCTTTGGCTATTTTTTTGTTAATCCCAAAAGCTGCGAAATATCTTTGTTCTTGGAAAACTAGCCAAAACGAAAAACACCTCACTGGTTTTTTCATGGATTTATCGATTGCAATCTTTCTTATTTTAGCTGTATTCAGCGTGATCCTCAAGAGAGTGTATGAGTTTTTCGCAAGCTAGACGATATGGAATCGTTATCCTCCTTCTGTTTCCTGGAATTTGCTTTGCACGCTCTACCGACGTTAAAAAACAAAGCTACGCTCAAAAAATTCAAGATGGATTTTTACTGCAATCCATCGGAGAAACACGAGCCGCATTCTATTCTTTTCGCGATGGCTACCAAGAAGGCTTACAAGCGGGTGAAAACGCCCAAAAACTTGAATTAGTGAATAGCCTTTTCATTTGGTATAGAAAATATGGATTTTCTGCAGGAATCATGACCCAACCAGCTCTCTGTCGAGGAGAATATATTTCTCATTATCATAGTTCAGATGAAGACGAGTCCATTTTTCATCCTTCAGGAGCTTCGTTTCCTGTTTCTAATCAAGCTCGATATGAATCTGAATGGGGCAAGAATCCTGAACAAGCTAAACATATACGACAATTTATAGGTGGGGTAGGGTTGTTGATTTCTGGGATATTCGTTGTGTCTATCAACCCTCCTTTCTTAGGTCCAATTGGAAAGTCGATGTGCCTTACTGGATTTACACAAATGTGTTTAGGTCTTAACAATCTCCATACTGAATGGGAAGAGCGCATTCAAGAACTAAAAGAATTTGAGTTAAAAACCAAACAACTTCCTGAGACACAATGACCCCTTCAGAAATCAGCGTTATAGCTACGATCTTACTCCTTCCTTTTGGTGCAGGATATCTAGCACCCAGATCCGTACGGTATTATCAAAAGTGGAAAACATCTCGACAAAACCGTCATCTTGTTTTATCCACACTTTTCGGGTTGTTTGCATCTCTTCTTGTCTTCGTAGTGTATATGATCAATCTGCAATTGATTTTGAGCAGTAAATTTCCTTGGTAAAACGACTTTATTGATGCTTCCGATCTGCTTTTAGAAGCAGACCGGAAAGCGGCTTGTTAATTTTCAGCTACAGCCAAGGGAACGGCAGCCTGGCAGACGAGGAAATCATATGAAGTCGGCGTATATGCATACTCAAACCGATAGCACTCGGTAGTCGATTCCAGCAAAGAGTTAAAAAATTCCTTCGCAAAGTCGTTATTTTTTGGAAGAGGATACCCGTAATGGGATTTTGAGTTACCCTCAGACAAACACTCCAGAGACGAATCAAAAATCTCTGAACCCTCGCACGCGAAAAGGACTCCTTTAGCGGATTTCAAATCTCCATCTCGGACAGCTTGAAAAGCATTGTCCAATTTGACAGTCCCTTCGACCCCTTCATGGCCGATGCAAGCATCTAAGTTGATTTCGTAGCGATGGGGATTCCCATACCTAGGTTCAGTTTCTTCAATCTTACTCGTATCAAAGCGATACCCCATCTCAAAACAGGCGGCATCGGGCTGTCCCTTTAACAGTTTTGGAAGCTGATCCTTGTAAAACTTACCTACACAAGTGTTTAAAATCATAGGAAATGGATAGTTCTCTGGGGAAGAAGGTGAATCCGTTACACAATTGGCGCTAAGATGACTGCCTATACAGATGGTGGGTGCGTCGGGGTTTGTATTACAAGTCGATATGAGGCCCTTATTGAGAAGATTTTCCCCCTTTAAGTGCGCATCATAACGGTCTCCGATTGAAACGATGGCATAGCCCGCAGCCTTTAAAATCCCTTCCTTTTGTTGAGTGGAAAAAATTTCGGCGTCATCGGTCATTCGACGATCTAGTGAAGGGCTTGCACGCATAAAAGCTGTATCAGCAGCTTTAGACTCCAGTAAATTTTGGGGGATTTCATCAGGCACGCAATCTTCGGCTGAGGAACTCGCGGAAGTTGTCCAATCATTCCACGTTTGAATGATAAAATTTTTAATTTGTTCCATTTTAAACTCCTTTGTTGGTTAAAAAGAGGAAAAAAAATAGCAAAATATCGAATTGTCAGCAAGAGAAATTTTAAGAAACACCTCTTGTTGCCAAAAAACCGATTTCTTTGACTTTTGAATTGCACAGACTTACAATCACTCTCTAAAACAAGCAAGAGGCACGCTTTGGAACCGCATGGAAGAGACTTTATCCGGCGCATCATCGACGAAGATATTCAAGCCCATCGCCATGAGGGTAAAGTCGTCACTCGCTTCCCGCCCGAGCCCAACGGGTTTTTACACATCGGGCATGCCAAATCGATTTGCCTGAACTTCGGGATTGCAGAAGAGTACGGAGGCGTCTGCCATCTTCGCTTCGACGATACCGATCCCACAAAAGAAGATGTCGTTTATGAAGCGTCGATCCAAGAAGATGTCCGCTGGCTTGGGTTCGACTGGAAAGGCAATCTCTTCCATGCCTCGGACTATTTCGACCAAATGTACGAATTGGCCTGCAAGCTCATCGAAGATAAAAAAGCATATGTTTGCGGACTGAGCGAAGAAGAGATCCGCCAAACTCGCGGTACGGTCACGACCCCCGGCAGCATCAGCCCGTTTGCTGCAAAACCCGTCGAAGAGCATCTCGATTTGTTCCGGCGTATGAAAGCAGGCGAGTTCTCCGACGGGACCTATGTGCTGCGCGCACGCATCGACATGGCCGCCGCCAATATGAAAATGCGAGACCCTCTTTTATACCGCATCCGCCATGCCCATCACTATAGAACGAAAGACAAGTGGTGCCTCTATCCGATGTATGACTATGCGCATCCGCTCTCCGATGCGATTGAGGGGATCACCCATTCAATCTGCACCCTCGAGTTTGAAAACAATAGAGAACTCTACGACTGGGTCGTCAATCACGTCCGCGGACACTTTAAATATAAGCCCCACCAGTATGAATTTGCCAGGCTCGATCTCCAGTCCACCGTGATGAGCAAGAGAAAACTCTTGCAGCTCGTCGAAAAAAAGATTGTCTCCGGATGGGACGATCCGCGGCTTCCTACCTTGGCAGGACTCCGCAGGCGCGGCTGCACGCCCGATGCCGTCCGCAAATTTTGCGAACTCGTCGGGATCTCGAAAGCGAACAGCTCGGTCGAGATGTCTCAATTTGAGTTTTGTCTGCGGGACGATCTCAACGCGAAAGCCCCCCGCGTCATGGCAGTCCTACGTCCTTTGAAAGTCATCATCGACAACTACCCGGCTGATCAAGTCGAAATGCTCGACGCATCGTATTGGCCCCATGACATCCCCAAAACCGGATCGCGCGATGTCCCTTTCACGAAAGAGCTCTACATCGAAAAAGACGATTTTATGGAGCACCCTCCCAAAGATTTCTATCGCCTCGCCCCCGGAAAAGAAGTCCGCCTCCGCTACGGCTATTGCATTACCTGCACGCGCATCGACAAAGACGAGGCGACGGGAGAGATCCTCGCTGTCCACTGCACCTACGATCCCGATACGAAAAGCGGCAGCGCTCCTATGGGGAGAAAAGTCAAAGGGACAATCCATTGGGTCTCTTCCCATTCCTTTACGGCCGAAGTGCGGCTCTACGACCGGCTGCTCCTTGAGTCGGAAGGAGAAGAGGAAACCGATTTTCTCGCCCGCATCAATCCCCGCTCTTTAGAAGTGCTCGCCGAATGCCGTTTAGAGCCTTCTCTCAAAACGGCTATCTCAAGCGAGCGGTTCCAGTTCGAGCGGCAAGGCTACTTCTTTGTAGACCCCGTCGATTTTCATGCAGGAAAACTCGCCTTCAACCGCATCGTCACACTGAAAGATACCTGGGCGAAAAAACACCGTTAAAGGATCCGCTCGGCATTCTGCGCTGTGATCTCGGCCATCTCTTCGAGAGAAAGCCCCTTAATCTCAGCGAGACATTTTGCAGTCTCTGCGATAAAGGCAGGCTCGTTCGTCTTGCCTCTTTTACTTTGGGGAGCGAGATACGGCGAATCGGTCTCGATCAGAAGATTCTCCAGAGGAACAGATTCGGCAGCCTTGCGCAGAGCGACGCTCTTTTTAAATGTGACAATCCCGCTAAAAGAAACCATCCAGCCGCGATCGACAACCTGCTTCGCCTCTTCCACCGTTCCCGTAAAACAGTGCAAAACCGCTGAAATTCCGTTTGCCTCGCGATCAGTAATCGAAAAGAGATCGGCAAACGCGTCGCGGCAATGAAAAATTACCGGAAGGCGGCATCGCTTGGCCAAATGGAGATAGCGCACTAAAAACTCTTGCTGGGCCTTTCGGTTTGAATGCTCGTAGTGGTAATCAAGCCCGGTTTCACCAACTGCAACCAGTTTGCCTTCAAGGGCTGCCTGCTCAAAGTAGGAAAAATAAGCCTCGCCTTCCTTTTCCACATCGTGAGGAGTCGTCGCCCCGGCATTCGAGATCCAGCTCTCTTTATCCGCCAAAAGAAGCCCTTGCCGAAGAGACTCTCGATCCGTGCAAATATTGACAATCCGCTGCAGCTGCGCCGCCCTCGCCCGGCTTAAGATCGCATCCAAAGAGGGGAGAAGCGCTTCTGATGTTAAATGGGCATGAGTATCAATAAACCGCAACAATCGCTCCTTGACTTTAAGAGTCGGCAAAGACATTCTTGAGAATAACTATGTTGCTTGCAATGAACCCCTTTGTCAACGCCTATGTTCAATCCGATCTATTCGGAAAGGCGATCTTTTGCGGTCTCTTTTTGCTCTCCATCCTCTGCTGGAGCATCTTGATCTTCAAAGCTTGGCAGTTTTCCCGCATCCGCAAGCTAAGCCGCGAATTCGCAGAGCTTTTTTTTCAGCAAAAAGAAGAGCCGCTTCACTTTCAGTTCTCTTCCCCGCCAAAGCTTTGGAAGCAAATTCCCAACCCCTATTTTGAGATCTATAAAACAGCCAAACAAAACACCCTGCAGATGCTGAGCCGCTCTCAAAGCAGCTCTCTTTCGCCTCAGGATCTCGACCTGATCGCAACTCAAACAGCCGCTTCCGCCCTTTTTCAGGGCAAAGCGCTTGAAAAGCACCTCTTCCTTCTTTCCACAACAGCAACCCTTGGCCCTTTCCTCGGCCTACTGGGAACCGTTTGGGGCATCCTCCTGACTTTCTCAAAGCTCCCAAATGGCTTTTCCACAAGCAATGCAGCGATGCTCTCCGGCTTATCGATGGCGCTTGCGACAACGGTGATCGGGCTCCTCATTGCCATCCCCGCTTTTGCCGGCTACAACTACTTAAAAAACGCCTGCCGCGAATACAAGCGGGAACTCGAGCGCTTCATGCATCTTCTTCTCGGCTCGATCGAGATCCACCATCGCGGGGGCTGATATGGCCCGCCGGATCCCAACTCTTTTTGATGATCAAAGCGAAGACGAGCCGCTCATCAACCTGACCCCGCTCATCGATGTCGTGTTTGTCGTCTTGATTGCGTTTATGGTTCTTGCACCTCTTCTCGATATTGATAAAGTGCAGCTCGCTGCTGCACCGGATGCGGCCCACAAAAAGGAATCTCTGCAAGAGGGCGCCCCGCTTGCCATTACCGTCCAAAAAGACAATACGATCTGGATCGGCAAACGGCAGATCGCCCTATCGGATCTGGAGGCGCATCTCAAAATCGAAAAGAACAAATATCCGGGAAGCACCCCAAAGCTCTTTCAAGACAGCCGGGCGCAGTTCGGCACCTATCAAGCAGTGAAAAATCGGGTTGAAGCATGCGGTTTCGAAGAATTGGACGTCGTCTTGCAAGCGGAATAGCTGCCTGGTTTCAACGCTTAAGCGTTTTGGGGAAAATCACCGTCTCGGTAGCTGCGATCCATTTTTTCGCACTCTTCGCGCTTCTTGTCCAACATCTCGCATCCCCAACTAAAACCCCAACAAAGCCTATCGCCATCCGCACTTTCCAGCCCATCGCAGCGCCGCCGCCGCCGCCAAAACAAAAGGCAGCGCCGAAACCAATACCCCAAAAAGCTCCGGCTCCCAAACGAAAAACTACCGCAAAACCTACTCCAAAAGCGCCCCCTATTGCTAAAGCGCCGCCTATCCTTGAAAAAAAAGCTCCTCCTGAGATCAAGCTCCCTACATATCTTGAAAAAAGTCCGGTTGCCGTGATTGCTGCAAAGGCCGATTTTGCCTCGTTCGGCCAGAGCTTAGCCACGCTTTTGCAAGAAACTCTGCAGCTTCCCGAAATAGGAGAAGTAGAGGCGCGCATCGTCCTCATCCATCCCGGAAAAATCGAGGAGGTCGAAATCCTCCATGCGAAAAGCGCAAAAAACGCCGAGTGGCTGAAAAATCAATTGCCTCGCTTGGAGCTGCCGTGTTTTAATGATTTCAGCATCTCCGATGCTAAACTTGAATTCACTATTACGTTTCGAAATGTGGAAAATTAAATTATTTTTTTTACTCTTCTCTTTTGCCCTTCAAGCGGAAGAGCTCGTTGTCTTTCTCCCTACCAAAAACCCTCTGCAGCCGATCTATCTGAGCGAGCTGCATGTCTCCGAAGGGCAAATCGATTGGCGCTATCCCGAAGAGCTAAGGGCCCTTCTCGCATTTGATCTGTCCCATAACGGCTCTTCTTCCATCCTCGAGATCAAACGCGAATGGGAAAAAAAGATACACTGGCCCGACCCGCGCATCCGCTTCGATGCGCCGTTTTGGAGCCAAGAAAACGTCCCATTTGTCATTGCACTCCAAGCAGAACAAAACAGCCTTTTAGCAACCGTTTTCCAAGTCGCTAAAGGCTCTTGCAAACGCTATCCGGAAATCAAGCTCACAGGGGCCCCTGAATCCGACCGCCGCTCAATCCATCTTTTGGCAGACGCCATCCAAAAGGATCTCTTCAACATCCAAGGCGTTGCAGCAGAGCGGATCCTCTTTTCGGAGCGCGTCAAAAACACAACCCCCAAAGGGCCCGAGTGGCTCTCCGACATCTGGATCGCCGACTGGGACGGGGCAAACGCGCGCCGCCTCACCATGGCCAAAGGCTACTGCATCACTCCCGGTTTTTTGCCTAAAACCATCTCCAAGGCCAAAGATGAGTTCTTCTACGTCGCCTCGGAGGGGGGGCAAACCAAGATCTACCGCTCGTCGAGCGGCGGAAAGCAGCCGATAGTGAAGCTGCGAGGAAGCCAGCTCCTGCCTGCCCTCACAAAAACAGGCTCCCAAATCGCCTTTATCAGCGATGCCGCAGGACGCCCCGATCTTTTTGTGCAAAATCTCGATGAAAAAGGAGAGGCGCTCGGAAAGGCGCGGCAAGTCTTTTCTGCTCCCTTTGCGACCCAAGCGTCTCCCACCTACCATCCCGAGGGGCGCAAAATCGCATTCGTCTCCGACAAAGACGGCACGCCTCGGATCTACACCCTGGATATCCCGGACTCCAAAAGCACACGGAAAGCCATTCCAAAACTCATCACTCGGAAAAACAGGGAAAACACCTCGCCATCTTGGTCTCCCGACGGCTTAAAACTCGCTTACAGCGCGCGCACCGAAGGGGTCCGGCAAATCTGGGTTTATGACTTTGAGACAAATGAAGAGAGACAGCTTACCTTTGGCCCGGATAATAAAGAAAACCCCTCCTGGGCGTCAAACAGCTTGCATTTAGTCTACAATACCGAAACAAACGACGTCTGCGAGCTCTATGTCATCAATTTGAACCAGCTAGAGCCGGTCCAGATCAGTTCGGGGTTTGGGCAAAAGCGATTTCCTGCTTGGGAAACCCGCTGACAAACAAATCCCATTCCGATACATTTGTAATTTATCGTTCGGTTTTCGGAGGAGCAATGGTAATGAGAAGCATCTATTTGGTTTTAGCGCTCTTTTTAGCTTCCGGCTGTGCGCGCAATAGCAGCGAGACCTGGGAAGATGTAAAAACGGCCGGACGCTATGTGCAGCGGGGGATTGACGCTCTTTGGGGGAAAGAATACGAATCGCGCATGCTCACCTCCGAAGACGAGTTCATCGGCCCCTATGACGATGAGTTCATCCCTCTCAACGACTCGGACCTAAAAGCGCTAGCCCTCAATGGCGACTCCGTTTTGCCTCAGCCAAAAGGGATGCCGGGGGAAAAAGGGGTCCCTTCGCTCGAGCGCTTCTATGCCCCATCCGACTCGCTGGGTTTCCGCAAGGTCCATTTCGAAACAGATCAGCACGTCCTCAATGACCAAGCAGATCTCGCAGGCCTCAAACAGATTGCCGATTATCTGAAAAAAAATCCCGGGGCTTATCTCCTTGTCGAGGGACACACAGATGAGCGCGCGTCTGCAAGCTACAACCTCGCACTCGGCATGAGACGGGCCAACTACGTCAGGACCATTCTTGTGAAATACGGCGTCGACCTCAACCGGATTTATACCGTCTCAAGAGGAAAAGAGCAGCCCTTTGCCTTGGGCCACTCACGGGAAGACTGGAAACAAAATCGGCGCGCCGAATACAGGATTTTTGAACGATGAGACTCCTTCTTTTATCGCCCATTTTCCTTGCACTAGCATCTTGTTCTCCCCTTAAGTCGTCTCCTCGAGAGGAAAAGCACCAGCTTGAATTGACTTTGCGCGGCATGCAAACGAATCTCGACGATCAGCGCCACGATTTAAACTGCTTTCAAACCGAGCTGCAAATCCTCGACGGCAGGATCAAATATTATGAAAACGCTCTTGCGACCCTCAAACAGCAGGAACTCGAGAGCCAGCAAGCCAAGCTCGAAAAGATCCAACAGCAAATCCAGTCTCTTGAAACTAAGCTTGCAAACTTCGTTAGCCTCCAGGAGAGCGAAGCGAAAGATTTGCGGCAGCTCTTAAATCACGCCAATGAGACGACAGCCGCACTGACGCAATTCAAAGAATGGATCGTGGAGCTCGAACAGGGGCTTCACCAGCAAAGCAAGCGATTTGACGAGATCGCAAAATGGAGAGGGCATCCCGATCCAAATTACAAACAATCGGAAGCCAAGATCCACAAAGTCCGTCCCGGCGATTCTCTTGAAAAAATTGCCCGTCTCTATAAAACCAGCGTCGAGAACATTAAAAAAGAAAACAATCTCGATCAAGACCTGATTGTTGTTGGACAGCAGCTTCGCATCCCATGAGCCTCGGCATTTTTGATTCCGGCGTCGGCGGCTTGACTGTATTTCGCGAAATCGCCCGCCTTCTCCCCAATCAGGATTTGATCTACCTTGGGGATACGGCCCGGCTCCCTTACGGCAGCAAATCGCCTGAAACAATTCTGCGCTATACGTTGGAGTGCGCTGAGTTCCTTCTCAGCAAAAAAATCAAACTTCTCGTCGTTGCCTGCCACACAGCATCTTCGCTGGCGCTTGAATATTTGCAAAAGGAGCTTCCTATCCCGGTTTTCGGCATGCTCCGCCCCGGCGTAGAACTGATCCGGGAATCTGCTCTTCAAAAAGTCGCCCTCTTGGGCACGGAAGCCACTTTATCGTCCAAAGCTTATCAAAAGATCCTTTCTCAAGAATGCCCCCAAATCGAGATCTTTAAAGTTGCCTGTCCTCTCTTTGTTCCGCTTGTTGAAGAGGGAATGCACCTGCACCCGCTGAGCATTCAAACCGCCGAATACTACTTGGCCCCTCTTCGAGAAAAATCAATTCAAGCAGCCTTGCTCGCTTGCACGCATTACCCGCTACTAACAGATGCGATCCAACAAAGCATCGGCCCCTCGGTATGCTTGCTTGACCCCTCTGAACGGTGCGCCCAAAATGTAAAGCTAGCTTTACAAAACGAGCATCTTTTGGAACCCGCTTCAAAATCGCCGCAGTATCAATTTTACACAACAGATTATCCCGATCGGTTTGCCCGGCTAGCTAAGCAGTTCTTTGGGATGCCCCTTTCTCTGGACATAAATAAGCTTGAGTTAAACAAGAATTTGAACTATTCTTAAACGTCGAAGGAAAGCTCTTTTCAAAAGCCGAGGCACCCATGACACAAAAAAAACGGATCATCTTAATCGAAGACGAAGAAGATATTGCATCGCTCATCAAACTTCAGGCGGAACTGGCAGGGTACAAGTTACATGTTGAAGTCGACGGCATTAATGGATTTCGAGCTGTAGAACGTGAAAAGCCGGACCTCGTCATCCTCGATATCATGCTCCCGGGCGAAAATGGATTGGATGTTTGCCGCAAGATCAAGGGCGCGCCGGAGCTTAAAAACATCCCCATCATCATCCTTTCTGCCAAAGGAGATGAGCTCGATGTTGTCTTAGGACTTGAGCTGGGCGCCGATGATTATGTTTCCAAACCTTTCTCGCCCAAAGTACTCTTCTCGCGCATTAAAGCCATCCTGCGCAGAAATAAAGAGCCTGAAAAAAATCTGAAGACCTACAAATTTGGGGAGTTTGTTCTTGAAATCGATCGCTATATCCTTCGAAGACAAGACAAAGTAATCCCGCTGACGCTTTCCGAGTTCGGTATCTTGCGCCGTTTAGTGACCAATGCAGGAAAAGTTCTCACCCGCAATCAGCTTCTTGACGACATCAATAATGACGATGCCTTCATTGTTGATCGAAATATCGACGTTCATATAGCCTCGTTACGCAAAAAGCTTGGCCCCTCATTTGACTGGATTGAAACAGTACGTGGAGTTGGTTATCGCTTTAAGGAAGAGCAGGCTTAGGAAACTATACTGGTCCCGGTTCAATCTTACCCAACGCAAACCGATTTAAAGTTCCTGAAATCGAAGAAAAAATCGGGGTTAATATTAAATTCAATATTGACCCCGATTTTTTGTTCGATTTGAGGGGCTTTAAATTCGGTTTTCGTGGGTAAGATTGAACCGGAACCAGTATACACGCAGGGCGATTGCACGATAACTTGCTTGAAAAGAAAAACAGGATCCGCTTCGCGGGAGGATCGCGCATGATATGCATGATGCAGGGAAGCCCTGCAACCCAAAAATAATCCTGCTTATCATGCCGCT
>JAKBAE010000042.1 GCA_021809325.1 bacterium | reverse complement strand
CTTTTCTTTTTGAGCGAGGCAATGGAATCTGCGTTCCAATTCGGAATTTCCTTTTCCAGGAAGGCTTGAATAAAATTTTCATATAGCTCCCAGCCTTTTTCTTCATTGTCAATGGAAAGAAAGCTGCTCTTAGGTTGATAGGACAGTTGTTCCTTTCTGATTTGATCGATGAGATAACATTCTAAAAGGCGGACCGTCTCATCCGACGGGAGGTCTTGGAAATAGAGAAAGAGTGCGACTAATGCAGGGAGGACTTTTTCCTTTTCTTTGAACCAGGGTAAAAAGCGATCCACTACCGGCGGCAGAGACTCTATCGGTTTAGCGGGGCTTTGCAACAGTTTTTGAGATGTATAGCCAATACAAGCTAGTGAACCAAACGATCCGAGGGCAACGAGGGAGATAAGCGCCGCTAGGGGGATGGCGGCCGCTCCTGCAGTAGCTACAATGGCAATGGAGCCTGCGATCAGAACAGCTCCACTGATAATTTCCAGTTTATGATTTTTCCAATTAATTTCTATTCTTTTTAAGGTTGGGATCTTTTTTTGAGACTGTATTAGATCTGTGTTTGTAATTGCCATGTTTTTCTTGGTTTGTCGGTTTATTTATTATACTAAATTGAAGGGAGAAAGTCACCTCAAATTAAATCTGTTAACTAGTAAATTTTTTCTTGCGCAATAAGTTGAGAAATTTTTATGGAGAGGAAAGAAAGGTGGAGGATGGCTTCGATGTCTTTACGAGACACTGTCAATCAACTTAGCGCATTGCTCGAGTCGATTTCCTATGATCTAACGAAGGCTTCTAGAGGGTATAAAGCAGCGGCCCAGCGCGTGCGCACCGGGACTGTGAAACTGGAAAAGATCGCCAAAAAATATCGTAAGGAATCCATGCTTGCAGAAAAGGGCGGCCAGGGCAAGAAAAAGAAATCGGGCAGCGGCAAAAAGAAGGCGTCCCGCAGAAAAAAATAGGGCTTCAAAGAGCAGCTTCCCTATAATGGCTGCACGATGGAGCAAAAGAGCACAGAGTTATCAATTCAAAACTTTTCTTCGCGCGGTTTTGGCGTGGCCTCTTTGGAGGGAAAGAGCGCTAAGATCGAGGTTGCCCATGCGATTCCGGGGGACAGGGTTTTAGTCGAGCTGCGCCGTCAAAAGAAGCGAGTGCAAAAGGGGCGGCTTCTCGAGCTTATTACCCCCTCTCCCGACCGCGTAGAGGCCCGCTGCTCCCATGCTTCTCTTTGCGGGGGCTGCTCTTGGCAGCAGATGTCTTACGAGGCCCAGCTGCGCCATAAAGAGAGGCGGGTGCTCGATTGCTTCCGGGGGCAAATCGATTCCGATACGCAGCTTTTTCCTATGATCCCGTGCGAGGATCCTTGGGCGTATCGGAACAAGATGGAGTTTTCGTTCTCTGAGAACCGGGCGGGGGCAAAATATTTAGGGTTGATGATCGCCCATGCCGAGCCTTACGTGTTCAATCTCGAACATTGCCATATCGCCCCCTCCTGGATGAGCGAGTGCTTAGCCCAGGTCAGGGCTTGGTGGGAGGCGTCAGGCCTTGCGGCTTATTATCCGCCAAAAGATACCGGGACGCTTCGCTACCTGACGCTCCGAAGCGGTGTGAGAACAGACCAGAAGATGGCTGTGCTCAATCTTTCGGGAAACCCCGACTATGCTCCTCCGAAAGAGGAGGTCGCAAAATTTGCGGCTGCGGTTGGCGATGGCGTCGCTACGTTTCTTAGGATCCATCAGACGAAAAAAGGGGTGCCCACCCGCTTTTACGAGATGCATCTGTCCGGTCTAGACCATATTGAAGAAGAGCTGCGCCTGCAAAACGGCGCGCTTCGTTTTAAAATCAGCCCAGCTTCTTTTTTTCAGCCAAATACCTTGCAAGCAGAAAAGCTCTACGATGCCGCTATGGAGCTCCTCGGAGATGGGGGCCGTTTAGTTTACGATCTCTATTGCGGCACGGGAACTCTCGGCATGGCGGCAGCGAGCATCTCTGAAAAGGTCGTCGGCATTGAGCTGAGCCCTGAAGCGATTCTCGATGCAGAGGAGAATGCGGCTAAAAACGGCCTTTCAAACATTTCTTTTTTCCAAGGAGACGTAGGCCAAGTATTGACCCGCCTCATGGCATCCCCTGATTTTGAGCGTCCGGACTGTGTCATTGTCGATCCTCCGAGGGCAGGTCTTGGCGAGCTTGCTCTTGAGCAAATCAAAACGCTTCGCCCCAAAAAAATTCTTTACGTTTCATGCAATCCGGAGACGCAGGGGGCTGACGCGAAGGAGCTGGCCTCAGCCGGCTATAGGATAGTCGCGATGCGTGCTGTTGATCAGTTTCCGCACACGGCCCATATTGAGAATTTAGCCTTGCTTTCCACGCAATTTTAAGGCATTCTATCCTGAGATAGAATACTCACAGGACTTTTATGAAAAAATTGTTACCGGTTCTTTTTGCTCTTCCAGCGTTTGCATTTGCACAGGAAGCAGCTCCCTCCGCATCGGGCGGCATGGTGCAGACATTTCTGATGATCGGGCTTGCTCTGGTCTTTTTCTACTTCATTCTCTGGAGGCCTGAGCAGAAACGGCGCAAAGCATCTGAGCAGATGAGATCGTCCCTCAAAAAAGGCGACCGCGTTACCGCAATGGGGATCGTCGGGACAGTTGCGCGAGTTCAAGACAACAGCGTGATTTTAAGAATGGTTGAAGGTGCGAAGATTGAAGTGCTCAAAGCTGCGATCACTGATGTTCAGCCCGGCACGGAAGCCGAGCCTGCCGAGACGTCTTCAAGCGGATCTTAAAAGAGTATTGTGAGAGGGCTGGAAGCAGCCCTCTTTCTAAAGAATGCCTTGCATTTCCAGAAGCTGACGACGGGCGAGATCTCCTGTCCGAAGAGCTTTGTTAAACCTTTCTTCAGAGTCTTCGAGACGTTTTGCAGTCTCATCCAATTGTTTAGTCAAGAAAGCAATTCGATCCTCGCTTACTTGGTACTCTGCAAGAGCTGCTACAAAGCCGTGATTAGTTTCTATCAGCTTTCTTTCTTTTTCACGAGCTTCAGCGAGGCACTTCTCTAGGGCTTCTACACGTCTTTCATGATAAGCGACGTCTTCGTCTCTCGTACTCTGATATTCTGTCATTTGTCTCTTCCAGCCTTCAGCTTGTGCCCAAAAGCTCTCTAGCTCGCGTTCTTTTTTTGCTATCTCTCTTTTCAGCTCTGCCAGCTTTTCTTCATACTGACGGGGTAACTCCTCAAGCTCTTCCAGCTGGTTGGTTAGATCTTGTTCTTTCTCCTTATAGTATTCGGCTTCTGCGGAAAAATAAGTCAGATTCCTTCTTAGCTCGTCGAGAGCTTTTGCTTGCGAGGCAATCTCTTGCGATTGCGAAATATTTACTTTTCTGGACTCCTCTAGTAAGAAGTCTCTAGCATCAAGAACTTTCTCTAGTGATGCGATCCGAGTTTCTTTCTCTGAAAGAGAAGTTTCCTTGGAACTGAGTTCTGTTCTTGTGAATTCAAGTAAATTTGATATGACAGCATTTTTCTTGATCAGCTCTTGCATCTGCGTCTCAATCTCTGAAGGCGCTGGATTCTGGGCCTGGCTAGGTTTTTCAGTCTTTTTATTTAGCCGTTGCAGTTCCTTGGTCATAGTATCAATGTCTTTTTGATGCTTCTTTTCCAAGGCGCGAAGGGTTGTTTGATACTCTTCCAATCTTGACTCGAGTTGATCTCGGAGGTTGGCGTTCTCTAGTTTTACTTGGTCAAGTACCTTTTTGAGTTCTTCCGTTTCTTTTTTATGTTGTGTTTCTATCTCGGCAATTTCTGGGTTTTTGTCTAGATCAGCAATTTGTAAAGAGTAGCGGCTCTCAGCCTCTTCGGCTCGTGCAGCTAATTCGTCAAATTGCGAAATCAACTGATTTATTTCTTCTTGGGAAGGAACTCGGCTTAATTGATCTTCTAGTCCATGAATCGCGGCTTCTAATCTTAATTGATTCTGATTTTGTTCATCGATGCGGAGTTGTCTCTCTTGAAGAGACAGCTCAAGAGATTTTATTTGTGCATTGAGACTTTCTTCTTTTATTTTTCCGCTTTCTAGCTCTTGAGTAAGCGATTCGATCTCCTTTTTGCGCTCTAAAAGGTTACTGCGCTGTTCGTCGAGATTTTGCTTGGCGAGGTTTAGGGCTTCTTGGCTTTCGGTAAACTCAAGGCTCTTTTTCCGTGCTTCTTCATTTGCTTCTTTCAACTGCGCTTGAAGCCCAGCGACATCTTCCTGGAGTCGGGGAAGCCTTTCTGCCTTTTCTTCGAGGGCTCGAAGTTCGCTAACGAGTCTCTCGTTTTCTTGTTCAAGTCTGAGCGCTTGCCTAGAGTCATCTGCCTCAAGCCTGCTTATTTTTTGCTGTAATTTTTCATACTGAGAGGCTTTGATGTTGATTTCACCTTGATACTTTGCTTCCAAAGCTCGAAGATCTTTTTGATAGCCTTCCAGATTTTGAGCAAGTTCTTCCCGGAGAGCGGATTCTTTGCTTTTTACCAAAGAGAGCTCTTGTTGAAGGTCTTGCATATTTGCAGAATGAGCTTTTCCGAACTGATGGATTTCTATACGAAGGAGCTCTTCAGCTTTTTCGGCCTTTCGTTTTGTTTCTTCAATCTCACGAGATAAGTTGTCTAGTTGCTCTTGAGTTGGCGCCTGTCCTAAGCGCTCTTGTAGCCTAGAAACATCATTTTCCAAACGGGATTGGATCTCACCCTGTTTTTTGATGAGGGTTTCTTTTTCTTCGAGGAGCTGTGTCAGTAAAGCCGCTCGTTTAGAAAGATCCTGCTTAATTCCTTCCACGCTTGCTAATTCATGAGTGAGCGATGCGATGCTCTTTTCGCGATCCCCAAGGCTTCTTTTCAGTTCGTCGAGTTCTAGTTTTGCCAGTCGCTCTTGTTCAAGAGCTGCTTCTTGTACCTTTCTCAATTGCTTTTCAAGAGCGGGAACGTTATCTGCCAGCGCTTTGCTCTTTTGGAGCTCGATTATTAGAGCAGTCTTCTCCGCTTCAAGTTCTCTAAACCCAACTTCTTGTAAGGATTTAGCTACTTCAAGAGCTTTTTTCAACTCTTCACACTCTTGAGTAACTTTATCTAAAGCCCCTTGTAGTTCGGGAAGCTTATTTGCCTTCTTTTCAGCCTGCCCCAGATCGTCTGTTTTGGTTTGAACAAGCCTTTCGAGCTCATCAATTCTCTCTTTGTCCTTTTCGGAATCAGTTTTTGCAGTTTCCCGAATTTCAGAGAGTAACTGATTTACGCGCTCCAATTCACTTCTAAGCTTTAACACCTCATCATTGAGGGGATGTAGTTTTTCTGCTTGCGCCTTGACGGCTTCAAGTTCGCTTGCCCTTTCCCTTTCCTCTTCCTCAAGTTTTTCGATAGTCTGTTTTTGGACTAAATTTGCTTTTTTAAGACCTTCAATCTCAATCCTAACTTCGTCCAGATCTTTTTCAAGATCGGGTACTCTCGCAGCGCTCTTTTCGGACTCGCTAAGAGCCTCATTTTGAGTAGAAATGAGTTTTTCAAGCTCTCCTATTTTCTGGGTTAGCTCATCGATTTTGCTTTGTGCTGCATCCCCGGCCTCGCGTGCAGTCTTTGTTTCTTTTTCTAACTTTTTTTGAAGAGCACGGATCTCTATATTTAAATCAGGGACTGTATCGGCGTCTTTTTTTGCTTGAATGAGGTCGCCCTCTAGTGTCTTTTTCTCTTGTAAAAGATTTCCAAGAGTCTTTTCTTGAGCTGCATTGGCTGTTTTGAGATCGTATATTTCCTGTTCCAATTTTGAGGCTTCGTTCAGAGCTTTTTCTAAGTCAGGAATTCTTGCTGCGCTTTCCCTGGCTAGATTTAGATCCCCATTGAGGCGCTCCAATTCAGCTTTGATCTTTTTTTCAGTCTCGTCAGCTTCCTGTAAAGCCCTTGTATCTGATTCTTTAAGCAAGCGTTTCAGCTCGTCGACTGCTTGAGCAGATGAGTCTAGTTCAGTTTCCAGAAAGCGCTTGCCCTCATCCAATGTTTTGAGCCGACTTTCTAGTTCTTTATTTTTCTCTATTGCAGAAGTTAATTTGTCATGTAAATCGGATGCTGTCCTTTTTAATTGTTCAACTTCTTTTTCCAGACTCTTTACGACACTGGGATCTAGTGATGAGGAAGCAATGCCTAAAATTTGCGCTCCACCGGTTAAAACGCATTTTGCAAGTTTGCTATTTACTTCTTTTAATTCACTCTCAAGCTCTGCAATCAGTTTGCTTTGGACGCGGAGCATTTCTTGCATCTGGCTTAAGTCTTGGTGCGTGGAGCCGGAAATTAAGGAGGCTGATGAAGATGAAAGGAAGGGAGGTTTTGATGACGAAGGAGTAGGTGGGACGATCGAGTGTGCGGAGAATGAGCTGCTTCCGGGTATTCGGGAGCTTGAAGAGGAGCTGAGGTTCCTAAGAGGCGTCGAAGAGTGGGGGGGGATTCCAGAGCTGGAAGAAGAAAAGGTGCCCGCACTTGCAAAACTGTACGAAGGCGATGATGTAAATGTAGAGCCGGATTTTCTTGAATGGGGGGGGCTGAAAAATCCAGCGCATGCAGGACCTTCCGATTTTCGTTGCGAAGGCGATGATACGAAAGTAGAGCCGGAGTGTCTTGAATCGGGAGATCTGAAAAATCCAGCGCTTACAGGGCCTGCCGGTTTACGTCTGCCTGGGACAGAATGATCGGAATGAGGCGTTGGCTTCTTCGAAGGTTTTGGAATGAACGGGCCGGCTGCTGCTATGGGATTTGGGTTATGTGAGGGTATTGGCGAATCCGCAACATCTGTATCGGAAATGGGAGTAGTAGGAGGAGCCGGAGGCGTCTTTGGAGGATCAGAGGGTTGTGGGATATCGGTGATGGGATTGTTAGGACCTATCGGAGGATCCTCTTCGTGCTTGGGAGAAGCGGGAAGGGGGAGTTCCTCTGCATGGTAAAATTTCTTTAGAACCGGCAGCATTTCGTCATTAGGAGCAAATCTAAGACCCGGGTCGGATGGATCTTCGATTAGGCGTATCCAATACTTATCTCCTTCTCTTTCAATTAGATATCCAATTTCGTCCGTTTCAGAATATCCTAAGCGCGAGGCAATTGTCTTAAATTGCTCGATACTTCTTAGTTCCTGGTCAAGCTGTTCATATTTAGCTTGATCAGCATCCTTGATAGGCAGGGATTGAAAAGCCTGCGGTTCATATCTTTGAAACGTAATATCAAACGGCATTAAAATACCAATAGTTCTAATGATTGTGAGTGTATTATTATACAATAATTTGCAATTAAGTTCATCTGTAATTTAAATAATGTATAAAAAATTATATATAATTAATATTGTTGGACATATGAATAAGGGTATAATAGACTAGATGCCAAATCTAACTAGGTGAGGGATGAGCGGCTTGTGGGGGTGGGTATCTTGGTATGGCGGGCACGTTGAGCCTACGACAACTAAAGAGGAACCTATTGATAATAGGAGTGTTGAAGAGCTGTGGCTTGCCCTTGAAGAGGCTACCGAGAGATCTGAAATTTCATTTGTCAATCCGGCATTCATTCGCAGCCGCTTTGACGAGATTTCCTGCGCAAAGCAAACTGCGCTGCCCGGTTGGTGCAGCCGCTATCTTCATGCGAACTGGATGGGGCAGGGCATTTCCGAGCGGAAATTGATTGCTTCCCAATACCCTTTTGCTGATGAAGCTCTCGGCGGGGCAGGGGATTTCTGGTCGGCCGTATATCGGGAGTTGGCTGCCATCGTCGACTTAACCAATCGAGGCGATCGGATGCAGTTTTATTATCCCTGCGAAGGAGAAACCCTTGTTTTCAACGATGTGGAGATTCGTTGGATTTCTACAAAAGAGGGGATCTCAATCTATCGGGTGCATCCGCCCGGCTGCGAGCCAAGGTATATAGCGAGGCTTCATTTTGCCGGTTGGCCCGATCATGGGGTCATTTCCCTAGACCGTCTTCATCAGTTGATTTCTCAAGTGGAATTTATGGTTCCTCATCCATCCGATTCAGTTTTGGTTCACTGCCGGGCAGGGGTGGGGCGTACCGGGACAGTGATTGCCGCTCTCATCATCAAAGAGCAGATTGAGCGAGGGATCATGCGGCCTGAGAATTTGGGCAAAGACCTCGTTGCCCTTGTTTTGCATCTTAGGCAGCAGCGAAATGGCTATTTTGTCCAGAATCTAGAGCAGTTTCGTCTTTTGTACGACTACGCCTGCTCAATGCTGTCAGCTTAAGGGCAATCGTATACCGAAACAACCTCAAGAATCGGCTATAGGACTGCGTGAAAGCTCCCGTGGATCTACGAAAAAAAAGGGGCGGTCTTGTATTCATTGGTGAAAGCAACTGGCTCTTATTTATTTTGATAGAGCCAATAGCATTTGAATGGGTCTGCACAAACAATTTCATGCGCTAGGATATTTCCTTCTTTTTGAAGGATCCAATTCTCCTTAAAAAAACTTGGGTATTCAATTAGGTTTCGGTAGATAGCAAAGTACGAAGGGTTTGAGTTTTCCTCTCTCACCGCGGCACAAGAGTCGCGGAAAAAGAGAAAACCGTTCGGTTTCAGCCACGTGGAAATACGGTCAATCAGTAGAGCAACTTCGTTGTCCTCAAGATACATGAAGAGGAAGTTGGTAAAAATTAGGTCAAAGGAATTTTGGGGGAAATCGAGGTTCATCGCATCGGAAATGATATATTCGATGTTGGTAAGGGCTGCATTGAGACGGCGGTTTTCAGCAACCATTTGGGCTGCAAAATCGACGGAAACGACTCGCTTTGCCGATTTGGCGAACTCTCCGGTATAGCGCCCTATCCCGGATCCCAGATCAAGGACGTTTTTTTCTGCAAATGGAGGGAGATAGGAGAGGAGCTCGGGCCTTTCCAGCTCATCAAGCTCTTTGCCGTAGAGAGGAGATAAATACATGCTTTGAATCACAGGCAGACGTGTTTCCCAGTAAGTTTTACTCATTGCTCGATTACCCATAAACCCCAGGGAAATTGCATGATAAAGTTCTTGACATTGCATGCGCATAGAGAAAAAAACAGGATGGGCAGGATCGACAAAGTCGGCAGGGTGAACAGGATAAAAACCATATAATCTTGCATATCCTGCCAAATCCTCCCGCGAAGCGGATCCTGTTTTTCTTTTCAACAAATTTATCATGCAATCGCCCTGCCATAAACCCTCCTAATTTTTATAAAAACCTAAAAATTTAAAAAAATCAAACAGCTATTTTATTTTAATGGATAAAGTTCAGTTTGAGATGATTTATAACCAACCCCAATACATAAATTCATATTTGAGCGCGTCAAAGCTCCTTCGGAATCCTTTTGTTCTTTTCTCCTGCGGATGCAGGAGAAAAGAACAAAAGGGGGTTCCAAGGGGACTTGTCCCCTTGGCGGGGTTTTTAAGGGGCGGAGCCCCTTAAACTGATGCACTCACAAGCTCTTCGAGGAGGGATTGCTGGCGGGAGAGGATTTGTTCAACCTCGTTTTGCTCGAGTTCTTTTTGGGAGAGCTTGGCGAGATCGTAGATCTGTTGGGCGAGCCGTTTGGAGAGGTCGGGCTGTTTGGCTGCGAGGCGCTCTGTTGCTTGGACGAGCTTGTTGTTGGTGTTGACGACGAAGGTCCGTCCGATGTTCGCCAGGTTGCTTTTCTCTTGGACGAGGAAGCCGAGGTCGCGCATGCGGCGGGCTTGTTCATCTACGAGAAAGAGGCCTGCGATGGCGTCGGAGGAGAGGCTTTTGGCTTCGACTTTGAGGTCTTTGGGCAGCTCGGCGCGGAAGAGGTCGGCGATGCGGACGGCGCCTGATTTTCCTTCGGCGTCGAGGAGCGTCTTTTCGCGCGACGGATCGATGAGAGTTTCCTCGAGCTCGCTTTCGATGCACTGGAATTTGATTTTATTGCAAATCTCGAGTGCGCTCATGACGGGCGAGTCGACGGGGTTGGAGGTATAGAGCAGCTCGACGCCTCGATCGAGATAGGCTTGGGCCATTTTTGAGGCGCATTCATTTTTGCAGTAGTAGATCTTCTTTTCTTTGGCCCTGTCGAGATATTCTTCCGCCGTCGTCCACTCTCCGGAGTTGTTCTTCCAGATCAAGATGTCTTTGACGCGGTCGCGGAATTTGTCATCGTGGAGGAGGCCTAGCTTGAGGAGCCACTCGATCTCTTGGAAGTTGGCGATGTAGCTTTGCCGGTCCGTCTTGAAGAGGGAAGTAAGCTTGTCGGCGATTTTCTTGGAGATATGGGCGCCGAGCTGACGTACCTTCTCGTCGATCTGCAGATAAGAGCGGGAGACGTTGAGAGGGATGTCTGGGCTGTCGATCGCCCCGCGCAGGATCATCATGTAATCGGGGAGGATGTCATTGCAGTTGTCCGAGACAAAGACCCGGTTGCAAAAGAGCATCACTTTAGAAAGCTTGGTCTCCATTTGCTGGATTTTCTTCGGGAAATAGAGGATGCCTTGGAGGCGGAAGGGGTAGTCGACGTTGAGGTGGATCCAAAAGAGGGGATCTTCCTTCATGGGGTAGAGCTTGCGGTAGAATTCGAGATACTCTTGCTGCGTACAGGAAGAGGGGGGCTTGCTCCAGAGGGGCTCGGAGTTGTTGAGCGGTTTGCCGTTGAGAAAGATTGGGTCCGGCATGAAAGCGCAGTAGCGCTCCAAAAGTTCGCGGACTTTCTGCTCTTGGAGGAATTCTGCGTTTTCTTCGCTGAGATGGAGGATGACGTCGGTGCCCCTCTCTTTTGGGTCCGCAGGGCCGATCTCGTAAGATGAGGACCCGTCGCAGCTCCAGAAGACGGGGTCCGCTCCGGGGGAGAAGGAAAGGGTTTTCAGCTCTACTTTTTGAGCGACCATGTAAGAGGAGTAAAATCCGAGGCCGAAATGGCCGATGATCGGGTCGGCGGTGTTTTCTTTCTTGTATTTCTCGAGGAAATCCTCTGCTCCGGAAAAGGCGATCTGGGCGATGTATTTCTCCACCTCTTCCTCACTCATCCCGATGCCGTTGTCGGAGATCGTGAGTGTTTTCGCAGCTTTATCGGTCCGCACATGGATCTCAAAGGGGATTGCGTCATCAGACGCTTGGCCGCACTCTCTAAGAACCCGCAGCTTTTTGATTGCATCGGTTGCATTGGAGATCAGCTCGCGAAGAAAAATATCGCGGCTTGAATAGAGCCATTTTTTGATTATCGGAAGAATGTTTTCGCTATGGATAGAAAGACTATTTTTACGCATGGCAAACCTCTAGTTACACCAATATAAAAGTCCAAAAGGCCCCTTCGAGTCAAGGGAAAATGCTGGACGATTTAACAGCGTCTCAGGAGAATAGGGAGGACTAAATTTTTTGGTTATATGCGAGTGATGGCCGCCCAGATCAATCCTACGATCGGCGATCTTGAGGGAAATACCCAAAAGATCCTCGACGCGCTTGCCCGTGCGCAAAACGGGGGCGTCGATATCGTGGTCTTCCCGGAGCTGTCGTTGACCGGCTACCCTCCGGAGGATTTGCTTCTCGACCCGGACTTTATCGAGGCGGCGGAGGGGAGGCTGAAAGAGATCGCGATGGAGACGAAGGGGCTCTTCGCCGTTGTCGGCACGCCCCATTGGAACCGTTCGGGCAAAGAAAAGCCTCTTTTTAACAGCGCGGCGATCTTTCGGGACGGCAGCTTGATCGGATTTCACCATAAGCAGCTTCTCCCGACCTACGATGTTTTTGATGAGAAGCGCTTCTTTGAGCCGGGGGAGAGTCCTACTGTATTCGAGCACCTGGGCAGGCGGATTGCGGTCTCGATCTGCGAAGATTTCTGGCAGCATTCGGAAACCGTCGGCTATACGAGCTATGCGGTTGACCCCGTAAAGCAGTTGCAGGAGATGGAGGTTGATTTGGTTTTGAACCTCTCGGCCTCTCCTTACTATTATGAAAGGCGCCAGCAGCGCACCGCCGTATTTGCCCTGGCTGCCAAGGCGCTTCAAGCTCCGCTGGTACTTTGCAACCAGGTAGGGGGGAACGACCAGCTTGTCTTCGACGGGCGGAGCTTCTTTCTCAACGAGAAGGGCGAGCTGATCCATTTAGCCAAAGGCTTTGAAGAAGACGACTTGATTGTCGATCTCAACATCAACGCCTGTCCTTGCACTCTTCCGGAAAACGGATTTAGCGAGATGTACCGGGCGCTTGTCTTAGGGGTCAGAGACTATTTTCATAAACAGGGGTTTCAGAAGGCTCTCTTAGGCCTTTCCGGAGGCATTGACTCTGCCCTGGTGGCCTGCATCGCAAAAGAGGCCTTAGGCGCAAGCAATCTCCTTAGCATCGCTCTGCCATCGCGCTTTTCTGCCAAGGAAAGTGCAATCGACGCGAAAGTGTTAGCCCAAAACCTTGGGATCGAATTGAAAGAGATCGCCATTGAGCCTCTCTTCCAACCAACACTAAACCTACTAGAGCCCCATTTTGCAGGCCGGCCTTGGGATGCGACGGAAGAGAATATGCAGTCGCGGATCCGGGGGCAGATCCTGATGGCTCTTTCAAATAAGTTCGGGGCGCTTCTTCTCAACACCGGAAATAAGAGCGAGATGGCCATGGGGTATATGACCCTCTATGGAGACATGTGCGGCGGTCTCGCCGTCATCAACGATGTGACGAAAACGAATGTCTACCATCTGGCGGAGTATATCAACCGAGACCATGAAGTGATCCCCTCTGCGATTCTCAAACGGGTGCCGAGCGCGGAGCTGAAAGAAAACCAAACCGACCAAGATACGCTGCCGCCTTACGAGGTTCTCGATCCGATCATCGAAGATGCGATCGAAAAACGCCTCTCTCCCCTAGCCATTGCCGAAAAACACGCATTGTCTTTGGCTTTTGTGGAAGACTTGGTTCTCAAGATGCATAAGGCGGAGTACAAGAGACGCCAAGCGCCGATCGGGATCCGGGTGACGCAAAAAGCATTTTCCAAAGGGCGCAACGTCCCGATCGTTCAAAAGTGGCGCTAGAAGGGGGCTCCGCCCCCTTAAACCCCCGCTAAAGGGGCAAGCCCCTCTAGACTCCTTTTTGTTTTTTCCTGCACTGCGCAGGAAAAAAGAAAAAGGGGTTCCAAGGGGACTTATTCCCTTAGCGGGGTTTAAGGGGCGGAGCCCCTTTTTGCATTAATTAGAACTGGGCGCCCATTCGCGGTCGGGGTGATGGAAGAGGATGACCGTGACGACGGCGATGGCGGTGAAGCCGGCGAGGAGAAGGAAAGCGGCTTGGTAGCTGCCGGTCATGTCGATGAGCCAGCCTGTGGCGATGGGGGCGATGACGCCTGCGAGCGAGAGGCAGCTCGATGTGATTCCTTGGGAGGAGCCTGCGCGATCTTTGGCGACGTCGATGTTGATGCTGAAGAAGGCGGGCTGGGGCATGAGGCCGAAGCCGAGGCCGAGGCTGAGGAAGACGAGAGAGAGGCCGAGCGAATGGGTGAATCCGAGGCAGACGAAGCAGATGGTTGCGAGGAGCTGGCTGCTCCAGATGAGGTGCGAGCGGGCTTGGCGGCTGCTGCCGGTCTTTTTGTAGAGCCAGTCGGAGAGGAATCCGCCGGCTTTGAGGAAGATCGCACCGACGAGCCAGGGGATGGTGAGGGTCCAACCGACGCTTTTTAGGTTGAGGTTGTGGTGGGTGAGGAAGTAGCCCGGCAGCCAGAGGGTGGCGAAAAAGAGCATGTAGCCGAAGGCGAAATAGGCGATGTTGTTTGCGACGAGGGCGGGATGGGTGAGGATGAAGCGCCAGTCGATCGGTGTTTTATGCCTATTTGCTTGCATTGGACAGGTGGCGGTGATCAGCTTGCGCTCTTCATCAGATACGTAGGGAGAGTCTTCGGGGCGGTCGGTGAAGGCCCAATACCAGACGAGGGCCCAGATGATGCCGATGACGCTGATGATGAAAAACATGGTCCGCCAGCCGAAGTCGGCGACGAGATAGGATGTGATCGGGGCCCCTACGACGGCTGAGAGGGGGATTGCAACGAGGCCAAGGGAGAGGGCGCGGGCCCGCTCGCTCGGGGGGAGCCAGTCGCTGATGGAGCGGGTGACGGCGGGGAAGTGAGGCCCTTCTGTCACTCCGAGGAGGAAACGGAGCCCGATGAAGCCCCAGAATCCGCCTGCGAGGCCGAGGAGGCCGACGCAGAGAGACCAGGTGATGGCGGCCAAAGGCCAGACGGTGCGCGAGCCATAGCGGTCGACAAGCCATCCGCCGAAGGCGGTCAATAGGATGTATCCCAACCCAAAGGCGGAGAGGATCGCCCCGAACTCTTTGTCATTGAACCCAAACTCGTGTTTCAGTGGGACGATCACGAATGAGATTGCCGACCGGTCGACAAAATTTACCAGCGTGATGAAGAAAATCAAACCGGCAATGAACCAGCGGTAGTTAGTGGGGCGTTTCATTTTGACACCTCGTGGGTAAAGAGCCTTCCCAGGAGAAGGGAAGGACTTCATGTATCGAATTAAGACCAAAGTGAAGGAGCAGCAAGCGATCGAAGCCGACCGAGACGCCGCAGCAGTCTGGAAGCCCTTTTTGAAGAGCTGAAAGAAAGCCCTCGTCCAATGGGTACGGTTTTTTGCCTGCGCTTTCGCGGGCAGTGTTTTCTAGGATGAAACGGCGCCTCTGCTCGTTCGCGTCTGTCAGCTCGTGGTAGCCGTTGGATAGCTCGATGCCCTTGTGGTAGATTTCAAAGCGCTCTGCTACAGGGAACCCGTTTTTTTCTGCAATGCAAGAAAGGGCCGCTTGGCTTGGGGGGTAATCGGTGATGACGGTCAGCTCGTCCTTTCCAAGGCGGGGTTCGACAGCGTGGCTCATGAGCAGGTGGAGCCAATCATCATGGCCCCATTCGACAGAGTCGGATGAGAGGGAGATGCCGATTGCGCGCGCGGCTTTGGGCCCGTTGAAGTTTGGATCGAACGGGTCGGCTTTCGCATAGATTAGAAAAGCATCGCGATAGGAAAGGAGGCGCATCGGCAAAGGGCCCAAAAAAAGGCGGATCAGCTCGCAAGCCTCTTCGATAAAGGCGCCAAAAGGCATCCCGAGGCGGTACCACTCGATCATGGTAAACTCCGGATTGTGGAGCCGGCCTAAATCGTTTTTGCGGAAGACATGGCCTAGGTAATAGATATCGGAGATTCCCTCGGAGAGGAGCCGCTTCATCGCGAATTCGGGAGAGGTGTGGAGGTAGCCGGAAGCGCTGTCGGAGACGAAAGCTTCGATCGACTCGATATTGGCATCGAGAGATGGGCAGCGCACGAGTGCGCAGACATCGACTTCCAGGACGAAACGCTTTGCAAAGAAGGTGCGCACCTTTGAGAGGAATTCCGCACGCCCTTGCAGGGATTTTAGGTTAAACTCGGGAGACATACTCGCAAGTACGCGTGTCGACTTTGATTTTTTCGCCCTGTTCGACGAAAATCGGCACTTGGACTTTTGCTCCTGTTTCAAGTATGGCGGGTTTTAGGACGCGTCCCGATGCGGTGTCTCCGCGGACGCCAGGGGCTGTATCGACGATCGTCAGCTCCATGAAGGTGGGGGGGAGCACCTCGATCGGGCCGCCTTTGTAGATGACGACATGATAGACCGTCTCTTCTTGGAGCCACTGCTCGTTTGTGCCGAGAAGCTCTTTTGAGATATGGATCTGATCGAATGTCTTCTCATCCATGAAGACCGCATCCTCGCCGTCGCGGTAGAGATAGCGCATTTCCGACTCTTCAATGTCGGCCAGATCGATCTTTTCGCCTGACTTGAAGGTCTTTTCCACGACGCGGCCTGTGATCATATTTTTCAGCTTGATGCGGTTGAAGGCCTGTCCTTTTCCCGGTTTGACGAACTCGGTGCCGACAACTAGGTAAGGCTCGTTATCCATTTCCGCTTTCATTCCGACCCTCAGGTCGCTCGTGCTGATTTGAGGCATGCTGAACTTCCTTAAAAATAATGCTTTAAAACAAAGGAGTTAAAAGCCCGATCATCTGGACTTTAACCCAAGCGATAGCTTACCATCTTAATCAAAAGGGGTCTTATGAGCGAGAAAAATCCTTCCGAGTCCGAAATCGCAAGGCATACCCTGGAGCGTTATTCCGGCTGTGAAGTAGGGGCATTCTACCCCAATTTGATCCTTACCAATTTTCCTCGGTATGTAAATTATTTTGCTGAAAGCCGAGGGGTGCCGATCCAGGAAGGATCGATGTTCAAAGTGGCGCATTCTCCGAAAGACGAAGTGAGCATTCTCGATTTTAAGATCGGCTCGCCGGCGGCGGCGCTCGTTGTCGATATTTGCTCTTTTTTGCCAGTCCGGGCGAGCATCCTGCTCGGGATGTGCGGCGGACTCAGGAGGCGCTATAAGGTTGGCGATTACCTCGTTCCCGTTGCCTCGATCCGCGGGGAGGGGACCTCCGATTTTTATTTTCCGATCGAAGTGCCGGCCTTAGCTAATTTTTTAATGCAAAGGGCGGTGACGGAGGTTCTCGATCAAGAAAAGGCCAATTACCATATTGGGATCACCTATACGACGAACATGCGATTTTGGGAGTTCAACGAGGAGTTCAAAGAGCGGCTCAAGGCGACCAAAGCGCAGGGGATCGAGATGGAGTGCGCGACTCTCTTTGCCGCCAGCTATAAGCGCAAATTCACGCTTGGCTCGCTCCTCCTTGTCTCCGATCTTCCGCTTAACCAAGACGGGATCAAGACGAAGGAAAGCTCTCAATGGGTCTACGACACATTTACGGCAGATCACGTTGAGAAGGGGATCCGGATTTTGAAATTGGCTAGCGAGATGCAATCCAAGAAGATCAAAGGCGCCTATCATAGGAACCTCGCATGAAAGCGGTCCTTTTCGATTGCGACGGAACGTTGATCGACAGCGAAGAGGTTCATTACCTCGCCTGGAAAGCGGCGTTTCAGGAGATGGGGCGCACTCTCGAAAAACAGTACTACATCGATCACTTTTGCGGCTTGGGGGATGTGAGGGTAGCCGAAATAGCAAGAGAGCTTTTTGGCGTGAGCGATTTGGATGGGTTGGTTTGCCGCAAAGACAGTTTTTACGAGGAATATCAGCAAGTTCGCGTTGAGCCGATTGCAGAAACTGTCGAGTTCTTTTTACGCCTGCATAAGGAGAAAGAGCGGCTTGGGATCAAGCTGGCAGTTGTCTCGGGAGCAAGAAAGGCCGATATCCTTTCAAATTTAGAACACATTGGGATCGATTCCCATTTTGATGCGATCCTGTCTGGCAAAGACGACGTCTCTGAGTATTTTGATCTGGAAGGAACCAATAAGCCGAAACCGTATGTGTATTTAAAGGCTGCTAAGGTTCTCTCTATAGAGCCGAATGAGTGTATTGCGATCGAAGATAGCAGGGTTGGGATCGCCGCAGCCGTTGGCGCCGGTTGCTTTACGATTGCGGTTCCAAATGCCTTTACGAGAGACCATGACCTTTCTTTGGCGCATTTGCGGATCGATTCCTTTGCCAAAATGTCTGTAGATGATTTTTTTGCGCGGTGTTGAATTCCTTCTCTTGAGCCCATCTCAATAAAGAGCTTCTGTCGATTTGCGGCGCTTTGACACGCTCAAATATGAATTCATACCATTGAGGCAGTTGCAAAACTCTGACGAAGTGGGGTTTTAAGGAAAGCACAAAAAAATTTAGAAAAGACACGCCTTGCTCTATAATGTCATTTGGAAGAACAAAAAGAGAGCAAGGCAATGGC
>JAKBAE010000041.1 GCA_021809325.1 bacterium | reverse complement strand
GAAGCCCTGCCCCCGAGCACATACTCGAGGTGAGTAGGGCTCGGGGGCAGGGTGGCAAAATGGCTCAAAAGGGCGATTTTGCTGGGTGTCCCAGTTTTGCAACTGCCTCAACGGACTAAAAAATGCTGTTAAACATTAAAGTTATCCCTCAGTCCTCTAAAAATTCCATTGACGGCTGGGAAAACGGGCGCTTACGGATACGGATTCGAGGGACTCCGGAAAAAGGCAAGGCGAATGAAGCGCTCATTGCATTTTTGGCTGAAGAGCTCGGGATCGCTAAATCCCGCATTGCCATCGTATCGGGCCAGACATCGAGGCTAAAACGATTGCGGATAGAAGGAGTCGACGAAACCAGCCTTTCTTCTTACTGAACTTTTTTTCTCATCTTGGCGATGAGAGAGAGCTTCTTTTGATACAGCCCTTTTTCAAGACCGGAAAAATAAGGCTGCGGATTGGTGAAGCGCTCCATGGAAGAAGGAAGCCTCTTTAGCTCTTGCAGAGTTTTTTCTCGGACCTTTTCAAGCGGCGGGCAAGAGTAGACAAGCTTTCCTTTACGAAAAATTGGCTTCAAAAGATCATCTTGCGAGCACCCTGAAAACTCTACAGTGTGATTTGAATCGAAATGATCGACGCCTTGGAACGGTTCACTACACTCTTCGAGCTCGTCATAAACGATATCGCCTGCATAGTGGCTGCCATTGAAATAGCGGCGCACTTGCAAGATTCCGGGCGTTGTCGATTTGGCCGTTTGCTCTGATAGTTTGAGCTTAGGCTGCCAACGTCCATTTTCGTCTTGTATGGCCGAAAGCTTATACACGCCGTCGAGCGCCGGCTGCTCCTTTCCTGTGACGAGATTCGTTCCAACGCCCCAGATATCGATGCGGGCGCCTTGCTGCTTTAAATCTCGGATCAGATACTCATCGAGCTCATTGCTCGCCATGATGTGCGTCTTAGAAAATCCGGCGCGATCGAGAATGTTCCGAACTTCGATCGACAGGCGCGCCAAGTCGCCTGAATCGAGGCGGACGCCAAACAAATCAAACCCTTGCGATTTTAACGTATTCCCTACGTCTACGGCGAGCTTTGCCCCCTCGATGGAATCGTAAGTGTCGATGAGCATCACACAGCTCTCCGGCATGATCTTGGCAAATGTCTCAAATGCATCGCGCTCCCGATCGAAGGCCATCACCCAGCTATGGGCATGGGTCCCCCTGACGGGAATGCCGAACAGCTTGCCGGCGATGAGATCGGATGTCCCCTCGCATCCTCCAATATAAGCAGCCCTGCTGGCTGAAATCGCCCCGTCGATCCCCTGCGCGCGCCGCATGCCGAACTCAATCACCGGATCAGGCGCCGCAGCCATGCAAACCCGGGCCGCTTTCGTCGCGATCAAAGTCTGGAAGTTCAAAATATTCAACATCGGGCTCTCAAGGAGCTGCGCCTGCCAGATCGGCCCCTTTACCCGTAAAAATGGCTCGTAGGGGAAAACAAGCGACCCCTCCTCAATCGCATCGACATCGCAGGCAAAAGAATAGTTCGCTAAAAAATCGATGAACGCCCTTTCAAAAAGGGGCTTTTGGCTCGCGCACTTCAAAGACGCCAAATAATCCAGATCGTCTTTTTCAAAGCGAAGCTTTTCCAGAAAGCCGATCGCCGTCTCCAATCCGGCCGCAATCGCAAAGCCTCCATTGAACGGCCAACGCCTGAAATTGAGATGAAAGGCCGCATGCCTCTCGGAGAGGCCCGCCTTCCAATAGCCATAGACCATAGTCAGTTGATAGAGGTCGGTCAATAAGGAGAGCGAATCGCGATAGATCTGCAACTCGGCAAATTTACGATCCAAGAAGCTCCGCCTTTCTTTTTTCCAGCCTGTCGATCTCATCCTGGACAAGCTGCGCTTTCTGCCTATTCTCTTCGGCAATCTTGAAGTATTGACGCGTCTCTAAAATAAAGCGGTCCTCAAACTGCATCCTTTCCGCCTGGTTCTCGGCGCGGATGGCCTTCCCCTCAAATCCCCGCTTCATCTCTTTGAGCTGCCAAATTCTCTCATCAATGCTGTTGATTTCCGCCATTTTTTCGCTCTTTGCCTGGGCCGTCCAAAGCAAGAGCGGCGAGGATGTCAAAAGGGATAATGCCAGACAAATCGCAACCGTCCACATAGCCTCCCTATATCGAATAAAATTTCGAATAGCAAGGGGGAAAACTCATGGATATTGATTAAATTGCTAGGTTCGCAGTAAAATCAAAAGTATAAAATTTTGGCTACTGAATGAAATTCATTCGTTATATGGCGTGCGGTTTGATTGCTCTCTGTTCCGAAGGCTTTGCCTCTTCTCCAAACCCACCTGCCCGGCAAGTCTCTCCTGAGACGGCCAATATCTTGAAAGAAAGACTGAAAAGCGCGAAAAGCGGCGATTTCTTCGTTGCAGAAGCAAATAAAATGATCTCCGTCCTCATTGTCCGGACGATCACCCCAACGTCGCTTATCCTGGAAGAGATCACTGCACCGGTTAGCTCGCTCAACCCTCTCCCCTCTTCGTGGGGCGAGTGGATCAAAAAAAGAGCTCCCGGCCATACCTCTTGGTCGATGATGGAGATCGATTTGCAAAACCACCAGATCCTGGAGTGCTATTCGTTTACCCGCAGCGCCTGGATGCAAGTTTCCGGCCAAGACAGCCTCATCCCGACTCTTTTGCACCTTCCTTTGCAGCCTGTAGCCGAAAAAGATCTGCGCCGCATCGGCCCTCAGCCGATGGATGGGGAACCAGACCGCCGGCAGGTCTGGAAGCCGCCTCTCATCATCAATGGCCATAAACTGCATGACGCCGACTTTTCTGTTTTCGAAGCCTTTTGGCCGCAAGACGGATCGCAGCTTGCAGGCAACAAGATTTCAATCTACTTCGACCGCTCGAACCGCACCCCTTTTCCCGCCTGGATCCAAATTGAAACAGCCCATGCAGCCGGATCTTTGCGCGTCGTCGACTCCGGCATCGGCCTGCCCGCTTTCCACAGAAAGTTTCCGCGGCGCGTACCCGAGTTTGTCGGCCAGCCGCAAAAAACAGAGACCGGAATGCGGCTTTCGCTGAAAAGCCCAAAATATTACCGCAGCTTCGACCTCTTCGCAATCGACGTTACCAACCGTGAAAAACGGCTCCTTCCCATCACCCACTCCCTGATCGGGGGCGAAGGAGAAATCCTGCAAATCGAAATCGATATGGAAGAGCTCCAAAATATGCTCACCCCGGAGCACCGCTATACTTGGCTTCTTGTCCCGACAGGCTTTTGCGAGTCCTATACGGAGTCGTCAAAATCTTTTTTATGGAAAGCGGAATTGCCTTAATCTGGCCGCTTCATTTATAATTTCTTCAAATGCTGAAACAAGTCGCTGCTTACTACACTCTTAGAAAATCGCATCGCGTTCTACGACAGAACTATAGATTATATAAAAGAAAAGCCGCCTCTTTGCCTTCCGAGAAAAAAGAGAGGCTCCAATCGCTGCTCTCCAATCTTCAAACCGCCATCGCTCAAAAAAATCCTGAGATCGCCGACCGGATGGCCCGCTCTTTAGAAGACGCTGCGAAAAACTTAATGCCAAAGACATTTTTGGACAAGGCCCGGACAAGTATCGGCCAGATCCTCTTTGCCCTCCTTGTAGCGATCGCCATCCGGCAGACTTGGTTTGAGTTTTATACCATTCCAAGCGGATCGGCCCGACCTACCTTGAAAGAAGAAGACCTGCTCCTCGTTTCGAAGACCGACTACGGCATCAACACTCTTACGCCAACCGGACACCTTTATTTCGATCCCTCTCTTGTAGAGCGGGGCTCTATCGTCATCTTGTCCGGCAAGGATATGGACATCTACGACGTTGACACAAAGTATTTCTACGTTATTCCCGGGAAAAAGCAGTTCGTCAAAAGGTTGATTGGAAAGCCGGGAGATTCCCTCTATTTTTACGGCGGCCGGATTTTCGGGGTCAGTGCGAATGGAAAGGATCTGACCGAACTCCGGGACACTCCCTGGTTTGAAGACCTCGAACATATCCCCTTCATCCGCTTCAACGGAAAAGTAGAAACCCCGAATGCGTTCATGGGAATATTCCCCACTTCGGTTTTCTATCAAATGAATGAGCCTGTCGCCAAACTTACCACACAGCCGCACGGAGGGATTGCAGGCGAGGTTCTCTATCCCCGCTCTCTTGGAGCCAAAAACTATTATGATCTCTGGGGGATCAAAAATTTTGCGATGTCGCGCATCTTAACCGCCGAAGAAGCTAAAGCGCTCCACCCGACTCTTTTCAAAGAGCTTGAAGAGGCTCCCCTCTATCTTGAGTTTTCCCACCACCCATCATTTTCAGGGGCAAAGCTTGAGAAAGACGAATATGGGCGCATGCGGCCCTCCTTTTCGCTTAGCACTTCTCTTCTGCCCGTCAGCCAAGACAAGATCGACAGCCTGATGAAGCACATGTCGACCTGCCGCTTTACCGTGAAAAATGGAGTGGCAACCCGCCATGGCGCCTCATTTGAGCCAAAGACCTTTCTTCCCCGAATGCCGGACGTGCCGGATGGAACCTATGAGATCCTCAATGGCAAAGGCTATCGCGTCCTCTTTTGGGGAGTGACAAAAGAGCTCGACCCAAGCCACCCGCTTCTTAAGACGACTCCCGGCCATGTAGAGCAGCTCTATAATCTTGGAATCGAGATGGATACCCGCTTCTCTCCAAGCTTGAAAAAAGAGCGGCTGGCCCCATCCCGCTATGGATATTTCGCTTACGGAGATCTCTATTTAATGGGCGCGCCTATCTTTTTCAAAAATGATTCCGCCCTGGTCCAATTCTTGCATAGGGAGTACCAAAAGCAAGCAGTCTCTTCGACCCGTTTACCTTACGCTCCTTTTGATGATGAAGGTGCTCCAATGAGAGCGGATGGAATAGTCGACGCCGAGTTTATCCGAAAGTTCGGGTTGACTGTTCCTGAAGGAATGTACCTTGTTTTGGGAGACAATCATGCGATGAGCGGCGACAGCCGGCAATTCGGTTTTGTGCCGCAAGACAATCTTAGAGGCGGCGCTAGTTTTCTTCTCTGGCCTCCGGGCCCCCGTTGGGGAAGGCTGCCGCAGCCCGGAACCAACCACTTTGCGCTTCCGAACGTCACGATCCTATCTTTCTTTTTGCTCAGCGCTGTCGGAACCACGCTCTATCTCAGGCGCAAATACGCAAAACCCTTCCAGTTCGACAACCCTGTAGTGCGCCTTAATAAAAATTCTTGAGACAATTTCGAGCGTGAAAGCTTCCCAGGATCGACGATCGGAAAAGCAGTCGTATTGAGTTAATACTTCCGCTTTTCCGATCGTCGATCCTGGGGGCTTTGACGCCGAAATTACTCCAATTCTTTTTGAAAAGGAGCACTAGAAACACTACCCAAAAATAAGCAATCTCCGCACAATGGCGATTAATGAAGCGGATCTATTTATGCATTTTAGCCGGGGCTCTGTCTCTAGATGCCTCGGTAGTAGAGGTAAAACCCTGCGACTGGGTCCCTCCCTGTGAAGAGCGCGGCTGGAAGATGTACAATTCCTTTGCCGTTGGTTATCGCAACGACCGGCAGCGATTGCACGAGCCAACTTTCGTCGCCACCCTCGACAATTTCAACACTACGACGATGCAATACCAGATGGTCTTTGCATGGGAGCGCCTGATTTTAAAGCTAACGGCGGACTACGGCTGGCTGGTCCATGGGAATGTCTCGTTTAAAGGCAATCTTGCTCCGTTTCAAGCGCCTGAGCAAAATTTCGGAACGTTTTCGACGGCAAGCGGCTATACGGTCGATGTATTACCTGCCATTGGATGCCGTATTCCCTTCTGGCAGTTTGCCTGTCAAAGGGGCTGCCTATCGTTTATTCCCGCGCTTGGGCTTAGCTATAGCCACTTTAATGTCTTTCCCATAGGGCGCAAACAGTCGACGCCTGTCGGCTCCGGTGGATTGACAACGCTGGAATTTACCCGGCCAATTCAGCAAGACTGGTGGGGCCCGGCCATGGAAGGACGAATCGCCCTTAACTGGGAAGATGAATGGCGTTTTGATATCTTTTACCAATACACCCATCTCAATTTCAGACAGACCTTTTCCCAAGACGTCTCCAACTTCTACCCGGGTGCAGTCAACACTTCTTCCATCCGCTATTCTACTAAAGGCCACACAATGCGCACCCAGCTCGGCGGCGCCGATCTCTCGTACCGCTCCCCCAATCATTGGCAGCTAGGGACGCACTTTGAGGGTTCTGCAACCTGGTCTAACACCAGCAATACCATTGTCCGCATCCTCAGAAATTCTTTCCTGCCAACTACCACGGAGACGAGGTCCACCTCGACAGAGCGATTGAGCCTCCACTGGACGCGCTATCTCGTAAACTTTTACGGCTCTTATTGGTTTTAATAAAATTTTTTTTTAATTGACAAATAAATTAACTGTCTTTATAATATTCAATTAACAACACTTAAACATCAACATGGCAAATATATCCTCGTTTTTTTCTGAACTTGGCGTTGATCAAAAATCAGCCATGGATGTAATTCATTTTACTAACTACACAGTATACCCGAAAATCTATTGCTTATACATTGGTTCAGATCACCATATACATTCAATACCACGTTTTGACACTTCGCTCTCTCAATCATTCAAGCACGTATTTTTTGCAGAGAGATTCTCAAATCCGAACGAGGAAGTAAAAGAAATTTATAAAATTGCAAAAAAAGCTTTCAATGAAATTATAACTATTGTTTCCCAAGATAAGCAGGCTGTGGATATGGCTACCGGATACTTATCTGAGTTGCTACATGCCATATTATCCGTTCCCGACTCAGCATCCAAGTCAATGCTCCTCCAATTAATCCAAGAAGCTCGTTTGAAATGGGCGCTCCAGGGAAAAAATGCCACCAATCTGAGCTTTAGAGAGCTGTCTTGTAAAAACACAAAAAGCAATTATGTCCTAAAAGACAGTTTTGCCATGTTAACAAAAGCTCATACCTCTCAAGAAGCGATGCCTATTGCTGTGCTTCCCTTTCTGAATTTCCCTCAGAACATCAAAAAAATGATCGAAGCCAATCTGTCCGAGGAAACTTTAGATCAGGCAGCTAGGGAAGTGGCTGATTTTTATCAAACCGTGCAACAAATAGATGATCTTGCTCCGAATGCTTCCCAAGAAACGAAACGTTTTGTCCAAAACTGTCTTAGTGTCTACGGACTCGAAGCTGAAAAAAAAATTCAACAATATCCGGAAGGAGAATCTGCGCTACAGGCAGCCTTTTCTGAAAAGAGTCTTCCAAGACCCAGCATAGAATTTAGCAAACCTTCTGCAGCGAGATCCGAGCCGATTCACCATTGAGATCCCAAGACTCCCCCGATGAAAGCGCGCAGAACTGCACATCAACTGCAAGAACCTCATTACAGATTGTATCGCGATGACGATCAAATGCCGTTTCTACTCGAGGCGTTGTCTCAAAAGAAATCCGAATGCGGTCCGTCACCTCAAACCCAAGATCTCTGCGCATCGTATTTATCTTATTGATCATCTCACGGGCTAGACCTTCTAAGAGGAGATCTTCATCGAGGGCGGTATCAAGCGCCACGGTCAAATCCCCTTCAACACCTGCGGCAAGGCCTTCCTTGACTTTGCGCTCGATATGAACATCCTCTGCCGATAGATCGATCTTTTGGCCCTCCAACTCGATAGGAACACAGAGGCCATCATAAAGAGTTTGGATCTGCTTTCGATCAAAGGCCTGGATTGCCTTTTGCGCTTGCGGCATTAGCTTTCCGATCTTTTTTCCCAATACAGGGAAATTAGGCTTCGCATGCCATTGGACAAACGCGGTCTCATTGCTATGCATCTCGATGGCTTTGACATTCAGCTCATCGGCGATCAGATCTTTTTGCTTTTCAAGCGCCTCTAAAAGAGCTCCGTTAGACGTGATGAGATGCGCTTTTGCCAGCGGTTGGCGGACTTTGAGCTTGTATTCCTTGCGAAGCGAATGGCCAAGACTGACCGCTTTCTGGGCTGCATCTACCTCGCTCTCCAAATCGAGATGGCGCTGAGTATGATTGCAGACGGGGAAATCGCATAGGTGGACTGATTCGGGCATTTGTTCCGTACGCAATTCTTGATAGATGGTTTCGGCGCAGAACGGGATCATAGGGGCTGCGCACTTGACCAAAGTCAAAAGCACTGTGTAAAGAGTGCCAAAAGCGTCTCTTCGATCCTGAGAGTCGTCGTCTGACCAAAAGCGGGAACGGCAGCGGCGGATATACCAGTTCGTGAGCTGGTCGACAAATCCGGCCAGAGGTTCCACGGCTTGGTTGAGCTGGTAAGCGTCAAGAGCGCTTTCCACATCTTGAACGAGCTTCTGGGTCAAAGAGAGGATCCAGCGGTCAATTAACGCATCGGGCGCATCTTTGATTTCCTTCGGCTCCCAGCGATAGATCTTGGCATAGGTCGAAAGGAAGACAAAGGAGTTCCAAAGGGGGATCAGCACTTGCCGAAGGACATGCTCCACTCCTTTTTCGGAAAAGCGCAAATCATCGGCGCGGACAGCGGGGCTTTGCAGCATGTAAAAGCGGACTGCGTCGGCGCCATACTTATGGATCACCTCTCCGGGATCGGGATAGTTGCGCAGACGTTTAGACATCTTATTGCCGTCTTCGGCTAGGATAATTCCATTGACGATCACGTTTTTGAAGGCCGGACGCTCGAAGAGTGCTGTGGAGAGAACATGCAAGGTGTAAAACCAGCCGCGCGTTTGATCGAGTCCTTCTGCGATGAAATCGGCGGGAAAGCCTTTCTCGGTCGCCTCTTTTCGCTCAAAAGGATAATGGTTTTGGGCGTAGGGCATCGAGCCTGATTCAAACCAACAGTCGAACACTTCGGGGATTCTTCGATAGACGCTCCCCTTATCCTCAAACGTCAGATGATCGATATTGTGCCGGTGCAAATCTTCAATCGCTCTGCCTGTCAAAGCCTCTAGTTCTGCAATCGAGCCGATCGCCTTGCAATCGCCCTCTTCGTTTCTCCAAATTGGAATGGGGGTTCCCCAGTAGCGGTTGCGGCTGATCGCCCAGTCGCGTGCATTTTCGAGCCATTTCCCGAAGCGTCCGTCTTTAATATGCTCAGGGACCCATTGGATCTCTTGATTGGTCTCAACCAGCTTTTCTTTGATCTTTTCGACTGCGACAAACCAGGTCTTTACCGCCTTGTAGATGAGCGGGGTATCGGAGCGCCAGCAAAACGGGTAGCGGTGCCGGATGGTTGCCTGATGAAAAACAGCTCCCTTCTTCTTCAAGTCGCGAATGATCTCCTTGTCTGCATCCTTAACTAAAAGATGCGCATAGGGGGGAACTTCTTCGGTAAAACGGCCATTTGCATCGATGGGGCAAACGAGCTCGATGTTTTCTTTTTTACAGGCAAAAAAGTCCGTCTCGCCGAACCCGGGAGCTGCATGAACCAAACCTGTACCGTTTTCCGTGGTGACAAACTCGTCTAGGATAATGCGGAATGCGCCCTCTTCTCTCTTTTCTTGAAAGAACGGAAAGAGCGGCTCATACTTGCGCCCTTCCAAGCTAGAGCCGGGAAATCGGTCTACGATCTGCACTTCTTCTTTAAAATTGGCACCGAGCCTGGCCTCTGCGAGGATGTAGAACTTGCCGTCTTTGGCTACTTTGACATACTCGATCTCGGGACCTGCGATGAGTGCAAGATTAGATGGGAGGGTCCAAGGAGTGGTCGTCCAGGCCAAAAACCAGGTATCCGGCTCGTCGAGGGATCGGAACTGGACGGTAACGGACGGATCGTCTACGTCTTTATAGTTGAGGTTGGCTTCGAAGTTGGAAAGCGGCGTTCCCAACTTGGCCGAAAAGGGCATGACCTTAAAGCCTTCATAAACGAGACCCTTCTCAAAAAGCTGCTGAAAAACCCACCAGACAGACTCCATAAAAGGGAGATCCATGGTGCGGTACACATCGCCGAAATCGACCCAGCGGCCCATTCGGTCAACGGTCTTTTTCCACTCTCCGGTATAGCGGAGGACGATTTTGCGGCACTCTTCATTGAAGTTTGCGATCCCAAACTTCTCGATCTCGGGGGCGCCGGAGAGCTCATGGGCCTTTTCTATCTCGTTTTCGATAGGCAGGCCGTGGCAGTCCCAGCCAAAGCGTCTGGGAACCCGGAAGCCCTTCATCGTCTTATAGCGGGGGATCACATCTTTGATCGTCCCGGCTAGAAGGTGGCCGTAGTGGGGCAGTCCTGTGGCAAACGGGGGGCCGTCGTAAATGGAAAAAAGGGGTGCGCCCTGGCGATTTTCAATGGAGCGGGCGAAAATGGCCTTCTCCTCCCACCAGCGGAGGACGGCATCTTCTCTTTCAGGAAACGTCTGAGTTTGGTCGAATGAAAACATAAGGCTCCATATTAACCCTCAACTGCTTTAAAGCAAAGACTTTTTAAAAATTCGCCTTTCAGGTATAATGGGGGTATCAAGCCTTGACTCTCGCATAGAGGGGCTTTTTTTGAGGCCTCTCTATGGGGGTGTCAAGGTTTCGACTTGGAAATAAAGCATAGATTGCATGTGGAGGGCGTCGGGTGGCCTCCTTAAAAATCCGGCAAAACAGTAACTGACGAAGAAAACTTCGCCATGGCTGCTTAAGGCTTAACCGCCTAAGCAACCCGGAAGCCTGAGATCCGACCCGGAGTCTCAGCCACTTCTGTCATACATCCAGGTATGAACCCCACGAGCTTGGATCCTCGGCGCGGGAGTTCGAGATTCCGAGGTGACCTCCGGCCCCAAGTGGCGCGCCCTGCAGCAAGGCCGGCAGTACTAAAATGGGCACTAAGCATGTAGGCATCTATAGGGAGTTTGCTAAGGACGAGAGTTCGATTCTCTCCACCTCCAAAATGAAAGGCTGGAATTTCCAGCCTTTTTTATATATTCACAAGCGCATCCAACACGTAACTGAAGAATATTTCTTCTTCTACTTTCCTTGCTTGTTGATAATTATCACCTTCATATGAACTCAATTTTGGGCTTTCTTTTTTTACCGTTTGCAAAATTGTAGCGGCATGTAGCCCGAAATCTTTTGCTACACGAAATAATACCGCTGTCTCCATATCAAAACTGGCCGGTTTGTGATGCTTTTTAAGCTCTTCTAAAATAGCTTGTAAACGTCTCATCCTCTCAGGAGAAAATTTATCAGGAGAACGAAGACCGTGATAATTCTCAAGGTGATGACAAACTCTCATCTCGTAATTAATTTTCTTCGATTCTGCTGTTGAAATCAGGGCCTTAACGATCTCAGCAGATGCATTGACAGATTGACCCCACTCTTCTGATGGCACTCCGCTTTGCAAATTAAATCCATAGAGATTGTCTGCTTCATCTACAATCTTTACAAGATATGCATCTGATTGTGGAGGGAATTTAACATCATCTGATCCATAGCGAACAATATATTTAGCTCCTGCTACAAACAGTTCTGTAAAAAGAAGACCCGATCCAGTACCGACAGACGCACATGCTATAAAAAGTTTTTCCCCTTTGTAATCGCCAACAACAACAAATGGCCCCCACGCACACTTATGCATCTCTGAATTGCTTAGATTTTTGGAAAGTCTTAAAGCTCGTTCATAATTTGAACATACAATTCCCTTCTCTGGAACAGGATACTTAACAAATAGACAATCATCCAAAGTAAGGTGGATTTGCGCGCCTGTTGCTTCATTTGCACTTAACTGCATGATAGGCGTTAGCCCCAAAACTATTGTAAAGGCTAGCGAAAAAACTCTCATCGGGAATCCTCCGTGTAAATTTTTGAAGAAACTCTAGAGAAAAATCTGAAAGTTTGCCAATTAAAAGTTCTAAATGCGCCTCTCTACCTCCAATCACAAAATGTTCAGATTTTTCCTAGCCATTTTTTATTGACAAATCCAGAAAAAGCCTTGCTTCCGTAAACTATTTTCTTTTTTTAGACTCTCTTGTTAAAATACCACCTCTTCGAAAAAGTCATGGAGATTACATGGGAACTGCTGTTGTTATTGGAGCCAATCGCGGCATAGGATTAGGGTTCGCGAGGCAGTATTTGGAAGAAGGCTATGAGGTTATAGCGACTTATCGAGACGAATCTAAGCTGGATGCTGAAACAACGCTCTCAGATGGCAATAAAGAAAGCCTAGCCCATTTAAAGCGAGTGTATGGCAAAAAAATCACCCTATATAAACTCGAAATCACAGATACTGAGGCTGTTTCGAAATTCGCCAAGACCATAGAGAAGATAGATTTACTGATCTTGAATGCTGGAATAAAGGGCTACCCCATTTCAGGAACAAGACCTCTAGATCATACCCTTGAGCATTTATCGAATTCTCTTAAGGTGAATACACAGGCTCCGGATAACATTGTTCGATCATTTTACCCAATATTAACCAAGAGTCCAAATGCATGTGTTATTTATATGAGCAGTCTGGTTGGGCGGACTGCAGATAATGAGAGTGGAGGCTACCATCCATATCGCATAGCAAAAGCCGCTTCAAACGCCCTCATATGGAATTGGAGTATCGAGTTGATGCTCGATTGGAAAAAACGAAATCCACAAAATTTGACAAATACACCCTGCGCTGTTGCGATCTGTCCTGGATGGGTAAGAACCGATATGGGAGGCCAGAGCGCAAGATTGAGTATTACTGAAAGCGTTTCTGCAATGAGAAAAGTCATTGATTATGTGAGAAAGACGAAAAAATCCAATGGATTATATATGCATGATGGATCTGTCGCTGAAAAGTACCCAGTCACCGATGTATTAAAGGAAGTATTCGAAGCAAAAGCTAAACAAAAAGTTGACCTTGCCACTGTGCTGAAAGACATTGTCTCAAAAAAGTGGTAACCCCACAAGCCAGGAAAACATGCTGCAAAGCTGTGATTGAAAGTCACGGCTATAGCGAACGTCGCGCAAAAAGAATTGAAAATCGGCCAAAATGATCACGAAAATCGACGACCCCATACCTTCTAGACACGCCTTTCAGCCCCCTATTCATCAATATGCACGGTACACTAGCGTCCCTATCCATAGTACTAACAATAGATAATATAAGGACCAACCTTTAGCCGGGGGAAAAAATCGGGAAAGCCATCGAAAGTGCTTGGTATACCACTTCTCTCCAAACCATACCACTAAATTGCACCCGACGCTATCGAGCAATAATAAATAAAAAACCACTTTTTCAATCATAATTCGTCTCCTCAAACTTAAACATCTAGTTGCTCTTCTTGACAATCTCAGATTTAAGCATCATGACGCCAAAACCGGGAACCTTCGCTTCGATATTGTGACCGTTAACCTCATCCACGATGCGTATGTTTTTCACTTTTACACCAACTTTTAAAGCCGATGGCGATCCCTTGACCTTGATATCTTTGATAATCGTCACACTATCTCCATCGTGAAGGATATTCCCATACGCGTCTTTCACAACAGACTCTACCGGAGCTGCCTCCTTTTCTGCATCGATTGCCCATTCATAACCACATTCGGGGCAAATGTACAAAGCCCCATCTTCATAAGTTAATTCCGAACTGCATTTGGGACATTTGGGCAAACTTGTCATAAATACTCTCCACCTTTTATACCGGTCGCGGATAGATTCTTAAATTTTGGAGGCCTCGGGGATGATCCAGATTTTGACGATCATGAGAAGAGCCGTATGGCCGACGAACAAGCGTCAAAAGATGGGGCTCCGTGATGGCCTTAAAAACTGAAGAATCTATCCGAGCCCGATATAAAATGACAATTGTATACCGCGCGCAGGAAGGTTTTGTGAATTTGGAATCAGCTTGGCAAAGCAAAATCGATCTGAATGAGCCGCTAGCTGGTTTATGCAGCAAGGCCATTTTACGCCCTCAGCCTTTTTCGTTTACTACTACCAAAATTTCAAAAGACAATAACTGACTCAAAAGATATTATTAGATGCATGGCTGTATCTTTTAGCGAATTATTTCGATTTTTATGGGCGTTTGTAAAAAGGCAAAAGTGTACCTTTTTCTTCATCTACTTGCTTGATTCGCTCGCCTGGCCGTTAGAAGCTCTCGCTTTGCCATGGATCTTGGGCAGGGCAGTCGATGTGTTCATCCGTTTTGAAACAGATCGGATGAGTGCATTTCAATTGTTCCTGCCGATCATCTATCTCGGAGTCGGGACTTATCTTTTCATCGAAATCGCTTCGCGCACAATGGGCTTTTTAATCGGAAAAGCAATTCCTAAGCTGCAAGCGAATATCCGCATGGAGATGTTCGATCACGTAGAGCGTCATTCGCCCCGCTATTTCAATGAACGCTTTGCAGGAAGCCTTGCGAATAAAATCTCCGACATGACTACGTTAACCGAACAGGTCGCCCAATATCTTTTCTGGCCTATTCTTCCGACGTTTGTCGTGTTTATTGCAGGCTGCATTGTACTTTGGACAATTCAACCTCTTTTTGCCTATTTTTTAGGTGCCTGGATCGTCATCAACTTAAGCCTGATCACTTTATTTAGCAGGAAAATTGATGTCTATGCAGCTCATCACGAAGAAGTTAAAAGCACTCTGTCGGGGAAAATCGTCGACAGCCTTACTAATAATTTTGCCGTCAACCTCTTCTATCGGTTTTCTTATGAAAGAAAGGCTATTGAACCGTACCAGGAACAGGAAGAGAAAACCAACCGGAAAACAAGATGGGTTACAGAGAGAATGAACTGCTATTTCTCTCTCTATTTCCTGCTCGGCAATTTTTTGCTCATGAACGGTTCTCTTATTTATTTCTGGCTGCACGATCAAATATCGACTGCGCATGCCGTACAGGTCTTTAATTCGCTCTGGAACATCACAACCGCTATGTGGATGACAGGCGGCATTTTGCCCGCTTTTTTCTCCGCATTTGGTTCTTTAAAACAAGCCTATAGCGTCATGAAAGATCCGCAGGATATTGGCGATACCCCTAACGCAAAAGAGCTCACTGTTTCATCGGGAGAAATCGTCTTCAAAAACGTCTCCTTTCGCTATACCGATACCGATCTTTTTACTGATAAACACGTACACATCCGCGGCGGCGAAAAGGTGGGGATTGTCGGCTTTACGGGAGCCGGCAAATCGACTTTTGTCAATCTGATTTTGCGCTTTTTCCCTCTTCATAAAGGCTCCATTTCTATCGACAATCAAGATATTACCCATGTAACTCTTGAGTCGCTGCGAAACAATATCGCCCTGATCCCCCAAGACCCGGTCCTCTTCCATCGATCTTTGAGGGAAAATATCGCCTACGGAAAACTAAACGCAACAGAGGAAGAAGTCTTCCATGCCGCTAAATTGTCCCACTGCGATGAGTTCATCCACAATATACCAGGCGGCTATCATGCAAAAGTCGGCGAACGAGGGACGAAACTCTCGGGAGGAGAAAAACAGCGCATCGCTATTGCAAGAGCCATGATTAAAAACGCCCCTATCCTCATTCTTGATGAAGCAACCTCGTCTCTGGACTCAATGACTGAAAGTTATATCCAAGACGGTCTTGCCAAGCTCATGCATAACAAAACAACGATTGTCATAGCTCACCGCCTCTCCACTCTTTCTCTGATGGATAGAATTCTCGTCTTCGATCATGGAAGAATCGTAGAAGAAGGCTCGCATGCGGAACTTCTCAACAAAAAAGGGCTCTACGAGCGCATGTGGAAGATGCAAGTCAGCGGATTTCTACCCGAATATCTTTAAAATAAAATCTATTTTAATTGATAAATAAAACAGACCTCACTAAAACTAATCAAAAATAACTACTGCATGCTATGAAAAAAAAGATCTGCTTAAACATGATCGTAAAGAACGAAAGAGCCGTTTTGCAGCGCTCTCTCGAATCAACCAAACCCCTTATCGACACTTGGGTAATCGTCGATACAGGATCGAGCGACGGAACGCAAGAGCTGATCCGAGAAGTTTTAAAAGATGTTCCGGGAGAGCTCCATGAAAGGCCTTGGGTTGACTTTAGCCACAATAGAAATGAGGCCCTTGCCTTAGCTGAAGGAAAAGCAGACTATCTTCTCTTTTTAGACGCGGATGACGAGCTTGTGATTGAAAAGGGCTTTCACCTGCCCAATTTAGACAAAGACTTCTATTTGGTTCGATATGTTGAGTCTCTCGATGGCCACACGCATCAAAACCACACGATTTTGCTCATCAATAGCCGGCTGCCCTGGAAATGGGAAGGCGTTTTGCACGAGCGCCTGGTAAGCCCTAGCGCCGCTACGCACGAAATCCTACCTCTGATCTCAAATCAAATCCGCCATGACGGAGCACGCTCGCAAGATCTGTGCAAGCTAGATCGCGACATCGAGCTTCTCCAGAGGGCTTGGAAAGAAAATCCAAACGACAGCCGAACGACGTATTTCCTTGCAGAGACGTATTTTTGCAAAAGAGACTTTTCTGAGGCCGCCCTCTTTTATGAAAAGCGCATTCAAATGGGAGGGTCCAAAGAGGAAATGCACCGCTCTCTTTACTGCTTAGGAAAATGCTATTGCCTGTTAGGCAAACACGACGAGATGGCAAAAAACTACTGCAAAGCTTATGAGTTTGATCCCACAAGAATTGAGCCGCTCTATGATTTAGCCTGGACCTATTTGCAAAAGCCGGGAAAAAAGCTCCTCAGCTATTTGCTCTCTCGCTTCGCCGTTGGCCAATTGCACTGCCCCCCTTCTTCTTTACGGCTGCAAAAATGGATCTATGATTGGGGCATCCGGGACCTATTTGCCCTTGCTAAACGCACTTTCGAATCCACATAAAGTCATGGCTTTGCCCACGAACTACCCCATGATCATTTTCTCAACTCTATAATTGATAGGAACGTCGGCGTCGGTAAAATCCGAGTAATTTGAAAACCGGCCTGGTTTGCTAATTCCCGGAATTCCCCTTCCGTCCTCTCACAGCCGGGAAATAAGGTCATTAAAAACAAATCGGTATCCTTACTTTGATGTCGAGAATTATTCTCAGGAACTACTCCTTCAATAATCCAGAGCCTGCTTCCTTCTTTCATCACCAAAGAGATGTTTCTTAAGATTTTAAGAGAATCCTCATCGCTCCAATTATGCAAAACGCGCTTTAAAATATAGGCATCTGCGTCTGTTTGAGGCAGAGGCTCGAAAAAGCTCCCCCCATAAACCTTCCATCGCTTTTGATCCTGTTGGATTTGGGGATTGGAAACAGCGCTTTCAAGGTCAAATAAGATGCCGTTCACATGAGAGAAGCACCGAAGGGCCTCATTTAAGAAATGACCTTCTCCTCCGCCGATATCCATCAGGGTATGAATCTCTTCCACTGGTAAAAGAGGGGCCAGTAATCGATCTTCCCCTTGAGTATAGCTCGTCATGTGGATGTTGAAACGATTAGCGGCTTCGGGATTTTCCGACAAATAGTGAAAGTAAGACTTTCCATATAGCAGATCGAAAGCCGGTCTCCCGTGAACTACAGCCTCCCGAATGGCCCCAAAAGCATTCCACCTCGGGCCAGGAGTGACTAGCAGATCGCCGCGAATCGACTCAGGATGTTTTTCAGATAGGTATGCGGCTTCGGGATTTAAAGAAAAGGCCCCATCTGCGCTTTGTGAAAAAACACGATGGCTGACCAAATAGCGCAAAAGTCTAAAAAGCGATCGAGAATCTACGTTCAAGGCTGCAGACAATTGCTCAATCGTTTGTTCAGGTTTTTCCCATAAAAGATCAGCAATGCCCAACTCGGCTGCGGCGCAAAGGGCGCCGGAGAGTAAATAGGCATGAGCAAAAGTTTGCATTCGCTCTTTCGGCGTTAACATTTCGTCCATAAAATTGCTCTTCGTTGAAAATCGTGAAAAAGCTTACCAAATTACGACATAAAACACAAAGAACTCTTGGACTATTACTATACTCAGGACGCCTGCAAAGTCGAGCGAGGACAGTGGAGTAGGGGTGGATCCCCACCCCCCTCATCAAACCGGACAGGCGGGTTTCCCGCATCCGGCTTCCTCTATAATCTTTCGCCTTAGGCTTTCACAAACACTTTCTTGGTGAGCAGCAT
>JAKBAE010000040.1 GCA_021809325.1 bacterium | reverse complement strand
TTCGGCGTCAAAGCCCCTACAATCGACGATCGCAAACTGGTTTGTATTGAACTAATACTAGCCAGTTTGCGATCGTCGATTGTAGGGAGCTTTCACGCTCGAAATTATCTCAATTCTTTATGAAAAGGTGCACTAGGGGCTTTGACGCAGCCAAACTAAACGTTATTTATGATAAATGGTATGAGCTCTTTTTTTTCGTCGATCCGCCGGAGCTTTCATGCAGCCCTATAGCCGATTTTTGAGGTTGTTTCGGCATAACTTTGAACACATAAATTTTTACATTCCTTTTTAAAATATAATTACAGATTGCTTCTATCTCAAATCAAGAACTATAATACACCAAAATTATACGAGGGTTTATGCGATTTTGCTTATCTAGAAAAATTAGAATTACTATTGTAGCAGCCACAGCTGTTTTGCTTTTTGCAGGATGGAAATGTACGCCGGATACCGTGAACCGCGCAGCAATCGACGTCGGCTCGGGAAGCATTAAAGTGACGGTTGCTAAAATCGATCCGCAAACGCAAAAAATCCACGCTACCCTCTATTCTGAAGAGCATCCGGTCGCTTTTAAACGCGACATCCAGGTAGGCGGCAACTCAATGCTCAGCGAAACGATCCAAGAGACCGCAATCAAAACCCTTGCAGGATTGAAAGAAGAGCTTGCCCATTATAAGCCAACCGAATGGAAAGGGATAGCAACCGCCGCGTCTAGACAAGCGACAAACGCGCAAGAGATGTACGATCGGATTCACGATGCACTTGACATGCACATCTCAATTATCTCTCAAGAAGAAGAGGGGCGCCTTGGTTTTGCAACGGCTGCTGCAGTCAGCCAAATTAACCCGGAAAAGCTGATCGCAGTTGATTCAGGCTCTGGAAGCTTTCAGATGACAACGCACATCAACGGTGAGTTGGAAGTGATTGAAGGACAGCTAGGCTATATCCCAAGTCTTGAGGCATTGATGGCTATCCGCGGCCAAACTCTCGATCTCTCCTCCCCTGTATCCCCCGTTCAACCTCAAGAAGTTGAGCCGCTTGTTCAAATCCTGCAAGCAAAAATGCCCCCTATGACCGATGTCTTTTTGCAAAAACTCAAACATCCTGACTCTGAAGTTGTAGGAATCGGCAATGAAAACTTCATCTTCGCCATGGGCGCTACCGGCGTCGGCAAAAAGACCTTTACCAAAGAAGAGCTCCTGCAAGCAATTTACGCTCATGCAGGAAAGCCGGCTGAAGAGATGAAGCACTTCGCCTTTCCGAATACAGCTGTTTTAGGGATGGCGCTGCTCTATAGCATCATGGATTCGATGCAGATCGATGAGCTCACCTCCGTATCGGCCAACGGTGTTTGCGAAGGACTTCTTGTCGATGCTAACTACTGGTCTTCCAAAGACCTCAGTTAAAGGAATCTCATAAATGGCATAAGCCTGCTCAACTCGGGCAGGCTACCTCAACTCCAGTTTTAATAAAAACAACAAATTATTTTAACACTTCTATTTATCTCTCATCACTTTTACAATCACTTTCTTGTATTTGGTGATTTATGCTTATTCCGGCAATTGTACTTCTGATCGCCGCCCTAATGTTCGCCTATGAAGCAAGATGTCAGGGAAGAGACTGGCCGCAAGTGAGCGGTTGGTGGCTCCGGGCCTGCCTTTTAAATGGAGCGCAAGCCGGTACGGTCTATCTCGCAGGGCTTACTTGGGACCGCTATTTATTAGAGCATCAAAGCTGGTCTTTGCACTCCTTGGGAAATACTGCAGGCGGCCTCCTTGGCTACCTGGTCATCACATTCATCTTTTACTGGTGGCATAGGCTTCGCCACAAAAGCGATTTTCTCTGGCGCTGGGTCCACCAGATCCATCACAGCCCGCAAAGGCTCGAGATCATCACTGCTTTCTATAAGCACCCCTTTGAGCTGATTGCAGACAGCGTCCTTTGCAGCTTGATCCTCTATCCCCTTCTCGGCCTCAACCCAACAGCTGCAGCCTATGCCGTATTGCTCTCGGCCCTTGCGGAGCTGTTTTATCATTGGAATATTTCAACTCCTTATTGGGTCGGGTTCATTTTTCAAAGGCCCGAAAGCCACTGCGTGCATCACCAAGATGGCCTGCACGCCTATAACTACGCCGATCTTCCCCTTTGGGACATGCTCTTTGGCACCTTCCGCAACCCCAAAGCATGGAAGGGAAAATGCGGGCTCGGAGAAGAGGGGGAACACAGGCTTTTCGAAATGCTTCTTGGCGTGGATGTGTCCCGGAAAAAAAAGAGATCGACAATAGAGCTGCTAAAAGGAGTTGTCCTCCCCTCTTTCCTGATTGGAATCGGATGCTTGCAGATGGCCGGGGATCTGACAGGAATTTCAGCTCTTAAAGGCATTGGGATGGCGCTCAATGCATCTCCCGCCCCAAAAGTCTTTTGCTCGGCTCATGGACTCGAAACGTTTTCTTCCCGATTTCAGTTGCGCTGGAAAGAGGATGGCGTGGAACATTTCGCCCTCTTAACCCCGGAGATGGCGGCGCGGATCCAAGGCCCCTATAACCGCCGCAACGTCTATGGCGCCATTCTCTCTTACGGCCCTATTTTGGATGCACAGGCGAGCACTAAAGCGCTTTATGAGGCAGTCCTCTCTCAAGGCTCTGCGCTCTTTCAAGAGCTGGGGATCAACCCAGAGGATGGAAAAGTCGAAATTTCCGTCTCCCCCCGCCCGGGCTCTGAGTGCAGCCATCTCAATTTAACGAAAGAAGTATACCTGCAATGAAAAACGATTGGACTCGAGGACACTACACCTTATACAGACTGATTTTTGGATGTTATCTCTTCATCCATTTCCTTCAGCTCTTGCCCTGGTGCAGCGAACTATTTTCTTCTCAAGGGCTGATCCAAAACGGAAGCTCAAGCCCAATCTTGCATCTCTTTCCCAATATTTTGTCCCTCAACGATTCCCCTTTGTTCACAACGGCCCTAGCCCTCTTAGGCGCAATCGGGGCCCTTTTTTTTATGAGTGGAAAATTTGACCGGATCGCCGCAGCCTGGATTTGGTATCTCCTCGCCTGCTTTCTCGGAAGAAACCCCCTTATTGCAAACCCATCCCTCCCCTTTGTGGGCTGGCTCCTTTTAGCTCATCTCTTTGTGCCGAAAAAAGTGTTTTTTAATTGGAGCCTTCCCCGCCCCCTTTTTCTTTCCGCATGGGTAGTGATGTCTCTCGCTTACAGCTATAGCGGAATGTTAAAGTTAGAAAGCCCCTCTTGGGTAGATGGCACTGCGCTCTCCTACCTACTCCAAAACCCGCTCATTCGCTGCAACGCCCTTCGAGATCTTCTTCTAACTGCACCTGCATCTCTTCTCAAAGCGATGACTTGGGGAACTCTTTCTCTAGAAATTTTGTTTGCCCCTCTCTCTCTTGTCAAACGGCTCAGACCTTGGATTTGGAGTGCGATGCTGCTCATGCATGCCGCTCTTTTAGGACTTATCAACTTTTCCGACTTGACCTGGGGAATGATCATCATCCACCTCTTTACTTTTGATCCGGGCTGGATCAAACCGCGTCCGATAAAAGAAAAACTTTTTGTGTATTATGATGGGACATGCGGATTTTGCCACTCGTTCGTCCGTTTTGTCCTCTCAGAAAACAAGCAGCGCCTTCCGTTCCGCTTCGCTTCTCTCCAAGGCCGAGGGGATAGCATTACCGTCGAGACAAAAGAGGGCGTCTTAATCAAATCAAGAGCGGTATTTCAGATTTTATCCCACCTCGGCGGATTTTGGCGGCTGCTTGCTCTGCTCTTATCCGTCATTCCAAAACAGCTCTCCGATTGGGCATATGACTTAGTTGCACGAATCCGGCATCGTATCTTTGCAAAACCTAAAAACGAATGCCCGATTATTCCGGTTGAAATGCGTGAATTCTTTGATTTTTGACGTTTTCATCAATTTCCATTTCAATCTAGAATGCGATTTGGACCCTGCTAAGGAGATAGCGTGATTGCCGCTGCGTTGAAAAAAAACACATTGAGATCGCTCGAAATGATTGGCGAATATGTATCGCTTATCGTCGACGTCCTTTATTCCTCGCTCCGCCGGCCGCCTAGTTGGGCGCTCGTCCGCGAGCAGCTCTACCACATCGGCGTCATGTCGGTCGGGGTTGTCGCAATCACGGGATTTACGACGGGCTTTGTTCTCGCTGCCCAGTCGTTTTACCAGCTTGGCGAAAAGGGGCTCTCGGGCGTCACGGGCGTCCTTGTGGCCAAGTCCATGATCACTGAGCTTGGCCCCATCTTGACCGCTTTCATGGTGACAGGAAGGGTCGGCTCATCGATGTGCGCAGAGATCGGCTCAATGAAAGTGACAGAGCAGCTCGACGCGCTCAAATCGATGGCGATCAACCCGAACCGCTACCTCATCGCCCCGCGCTTTCTCGCCGGCTCGATCATGATCCCCTTCCTCACCCTTTTCAGTGCGGTCATGGGCATTTTTGGCGGCTTTCTGATCTCCGTCTTTTTCTTCCACATGTCGCCATCAAACTACTTCAACCCGATGCCGCTTCACATCTCCCTCTTTGACTTGGCCACCTGTTTCATCAAGTCGACGATCTTCGGGGTCCTCCTCATCACCGTCTGCTGCTACAAAGGGATCAAGACAACGGGAGGCGCCGCAGGAGTCGGCAAGGCGACGACGCAGAGCGTCGTGACAAGCTACGTGCTCATCCTCATCTTCGATCTTCTTTTGACGATGGGGCTAAATATGATCTACAAAGAAATCAAGGCCAGCTGGTTTTAACACATGATCCGAATCCGCAACCTCTGGAAAAGCTACAATGGCCTCGACGTCCTTTCAGGGCTTGACCTCGATGCGTATAAAGGAGAGATCCTGGTGATCCTGGGCAGATCGGGCGTCGGCAAAAGCGTGCTTCTGCGCCACATCATCGGCATCGAAAAGCCGGACAAAGGGTTCATCGACATCGACGGGGTGCGGATCTCGGGACTCAAAAACCGCAAGCTCCTCAAGGCCGTGCGCAACATGGGGATGCTGTTTCAGGGATCTGCCCTTTTCGATTCGATGACAATTGAAGAGAACACGGCATTTTATCTCCATCAGCACGGCGATCCCCATACGAAGAAACCGTTTGCCTCGGATGAGATTAGCGATCTCGTCAATACGGCGCTCAAAAAAGTAGGCTTGGAAGGGACGCAAAAGAAGATGCCGTCCGATCTCTCGGGAGGGATGCGCAAGCGGGCCGCCCTGGCCCGTCTGCTCGTCTACCGCCCTTCGATCTTGCTCTATGACGAGCCTACGACAGGCCTCGACCCTGTAACGGCGCACCAGATCAGCGAGCTGATCGTACAAACGCAAAACGAGCTCAAAGGGACCAGCATCGTCGTAACGCATGACATCGCCTCGGCATTGACGATTGCAGATCGGCTCGCTTTGCACCGGAGCGGTAAAATCGCTTACATCGCCAAACCGGATGAATTCATCCAGATCAATGACCCCATCATTAATTTTATGCGCGATGCTCTCACGCATTGCCTCAGAAAGGAGATCTCATGACGGAACGTTGGAAAAACATTCTGATCGGCTCTTTCGTCGCCTCGGCCTTCGGCCTTGGCGTCCTGCTCGTCTTTTTCCTAAAACCGACGATCGGAGACGGGAAAAAGACAGTCCAAGTCCGATTTGCCAACATTGCGGGCATAAACAAAGGAACTCGCGTCACCTATGCAGGAAAACCGATCGGCGAGGTGACCAAGATCGCCCAGGTTCCCGATGCCAGATCTTCTGCCTTAGATAAAGAAGGGCGGGTCTACTCCTACCAGCTCACGCTCTGCTACGATTCGCGCTTCAACGTCTTTGAAAATGACGAAATCGCCATCCGGACAACCGGCCTTATGGGAGAAAAATCGATCGCGATCCTTCCAAAACCCTCCGACAGCCCCGCTTCTCTTCCCAATAATGCCGTCCTCTATGCCAACTCCATCGACCCCCTTGACAATACGATCACCCGCATGGGAAAAGTTGCAGCCAAAGCCGAAGAGTCGATCGACCGCTTTGACGCCTGGTTCAAAGACAATGCGCCGATGCTTTCTCATGCAGCGGCTTCCATCGGGGGCGCAGCCCAGTCTTTCGACAGCCTCTTAGCCCAAGCCCACGAAACCGGCCTTGTCCCTGCAACCAAAAAATCTCTCGACGTCCTCACGGACAATATGTCGCTGATCCGGACTTCACTTGTCGACGACGAGCTTCTCTCTCGCTTCTCAGCACTCCTCACTTCCCTCTCCGACACCTCCCGCCTTCTCAACACCGAAGGGGCGCTGACGCTGCGAAATCTCGGCAAAATCACCCAGAACCTGGCTACCGGCTATGGGACTCTCGGCAGGTTCTTGAAAAACGACGACTTCTACCTCCGCCTCAACTCGCTCATGAGCAAATCGGAGACCCTCATGAACGACATCAACCACTTTGGCCTCCTCTTCCAGTACAATAAAACCTGGCAGCGGAGCCGCACGAAAAAGGCAAACCTTCTCCAATCGCTCGACTCGCCGGAAGAATTCAAGACCTATTTTGAAGGTGAGCTAGACTCGATCAATACGGCCCTCGGCCGCATCAGCGGGATGATGAACCGCGCCGAACAAGATGAAGAAAAAGCGCGCATTGTCCAGAGCGAGCCGTTCCGCCGCGACTTCGCACAGCTCCTTCGCCAAGTCGAAGGGCTAAGCGACTCGCTCAAACTGTTCAACCAGGACCTTGTCGCAAAACTTGACGAAACGGGAGAGTAATCCCATTTAGAAAGTTCGCTCTTATAGGTGGTACAAATAAACATCGCCTTTGCAAATGTCCTGTCTTACCAAGGCTGGAGAATTATGAGTTTACACCGCCATATCTGATTTCCAGGGCGATTGCACGATAACTTGCTTGAAAAGAAAAACAGGATCCGCTTCGCGGGAGGATCGCACATGATATGCATGATGCAGGGAAGCCCTGCAACCCAAAAATAATCCTGCTTATCATGCCGCTTGCGATCATGCTCATCCTGTCCTTCTCTATGAACAAGGCATGTCAAGAAATTCTTCGTGCAATCGCCCTGATCTGATTTCCCTCTTGCAAGAATATCTGAAAATTCTTACACGAGAAGATAGAAAGGTTCTATTTGAGAAAAAGGAAATCTATGGCAAAAAAGACAGCAAAAAAAGCAGTGAAGAAGAAGACAGTTGTTCGCAAGGCTGTGAAAAAGCCTGTAGCGAAAAAGAAAAAAACCGGCGCTAAGAGAAAATCAGGTCTTACACAGATGACCTATTCTGTTTCTCCGGAACTCGAAGAAATCATCAAAACAAAACGATGCACTCGTCCGGAAATTGTCAAAAAACTGTGGGCTTACATTAAGGCTCACAAATGCCAAGACACAAAAAACAAACGGATGATCAATCCGGATGCAAAACTGGCCAAAGTCATCGGCTCAAGACCTGTCGATATGTTGAAGCTTGCCGGCTGCATCAGCAAGCACGTCAAAAGCTAAGATTTAATACGTCCCCGGGAACTCTCTCCCGGGGCTCTTTCGCAAAACAGCCTCTCTGCGCTATTCTTTTCACATGAACCCCGCCCATTTATTGTACATTCTCCTCATTGTCACAATCTGGGGGGTAAACTTCGTCTCTATTAAGGTGGCTCTTTTGGAGATGCCCCCGATACTCCTTTGCTGCGTCCGATTTTTCCTGACAAGCCTTCCCGCCATTTTGTTCGTAAAGTTTCCTAAAACCGCGATTTGGAAAGTCGCCCTCTATGGCCTAAATACATTTGCCATACAGTTTACGCTTCTCTTTATTGGGATGCAGGCAGGCGTTTCGGCCGGCCTCGCCTCGCTTTTGCTTCAAACGCAAGTATTTTTTACAATCCTCTTAGCGATCCTTCTCTTAGGAGAAAAAATCAATCGGTGGCAGATCATGGGCGCCCTCATTTCCTTTTCCGGGATCGCCCTGATCGGCATCAATCTTTCGGGAACAATCACCTTGCTAGGCCTCTTTCTCATCCTCTGTGCCGCCTGCTGCTGGGGAATGGGAACCATCATCGCGAAATCAATCGGCCGAATCGATACGGTCTCATTAGTCGTCTGGGGCAGCTTTTTCGCATGGCCGCCCTTGTTTCTCATGTCCTGCTGGCTCGACGGGGCCGGAACCGTCTTTTACACCCTCCGGCACCTCTCTTGGCTTTCTATCGGCTCTGCAGGCTATATTGCCTATTTCGCTACGGTACTCACTTTCGGCATTTGGAACTGGCTTGTCAGCCGCTATCCGCTCGCTCTTTTGACCCCATTCACCTTCCTTATCCCGATCGTCGGCACCGGCAGCTCGATGCTTCTGCTTGGAGAAGCTCTTGAGAGCTGGAAAATCTATGCAGGACTTCTCGTCATCGGAGGGCTCTTCGTCAATTTGATCGGCTCTCGCAGATTGCAAAAATCTACTCTTTAACTTTTAGTGACTGCAAAAACTTGCCGGCATAAAGCCCTTCAAGACCTTTCTGCAGTTTAGAGCCTTGCTTTGCAATCGCCCGATCGAAGGTCTCAAGAGAAGAGAGCGTCCGGCTAAGCCTTTCGGGATCGATGGCCCTCTCGCGAATGAAAAGAGCCGGCGTATAGAGGATCCAACGGAGAAAATCCGATTCCTTATCCATCAGGCCGTTCAAAATTTGAATAGTAGAGAAGAAAGAAGCAAGAGCCGCAGCTCCGGTATCGATCGCATCTTTGCAGGTAAAGCTGAGCGAATCGGGCTGTGTGAGCTCAATGCACTTGAGAATGAACAGTTGGTAGAAAATCTCTAAAAAATCTTCGCGCTTTTGACGTGTAAGCTGCTTTTCCTTGTCGAAGATCTCTTCGTGGATAAGGGTAAGTGCTTTTGAGATAAATTGATCCCAATCGCTGCCTTGCAAAGGCTGCGGAAGGAAGAACCCGCACTCTTCGGGAGAGGCGAGCTGGGCTTTAAACAGGGAGAGAAACTCCGAGGCGTCATTCGTGTTCATGTACTCGTTGATCTGATAATAGAAATCGGTGTTCTTCGGCAAAGTGACAACAACGATCTGGCCGCTGAACTCGGCATTCTTCTGGAGCTTTTCCAACCCTTGGCAGCGGGCGAACTCCTGCCAAGAAGTGCGGTCTTGCAGGTTGATCAGCAAATGTTTTTTCTTAGGAGCGGCGTAGGCCCGAAGAAGGCCGCGGAACTCTTCGACAATCGTCACTTTGTGGATGAGCGATTGGCGCGTAGGGCAAGGAATGCGCAAGATATGGAGCGGTTTTTTCAGCCCTTCGACAGTGAAGACTTTTTGAGGCAGGTTCTCCTGGAAAATCGGATCGAATGCTAGGAGCTCCAGCTCTTCTTCTCGAACTAGATCGAGGATCTTAAAGAGGGGGCCATTGGGAAATTTTGCGAGGTGGGTACGGAACTTTTCATCATCGATCAAAAACCGGTTCCAAAAGCTGTCCCCTTTGATGGCCTTTCTCCTGTCAGCCTCTTCTCCTTTGCGCATACAGCGATGGATCAAGCCGATCGCCTCTTGGCGCACACCGCCCAAGCGATTGAAAAGGGCGTAGGAGAGCGCATGCGCAAGATGAAGCAAGAGATTCGGAATCTTGTCGCTATCGGCCGGAGGGTAGGCGATGTATTTTTGGTACTCGTCCGAATTCATCGCGCGCCTTAAAAACATCTGAAAATCGTGAAAATATTGCAGCGAGCTTTTGCCTGATGTGTTCTGGATCAGGTTGCGCGGATTGGCTGCAAGAAAAAGAGCCGTCAGGGTCATATTGAGGTATTGGGCAAAGGCGAGATCGCCGAGGCGCTTGGCCGCCTTGCAAAAGTCGACGATCGGCGCCTGGCAATCGGATAGGATCTGGCGGGCCGAAGCCTGCAGGTCGCGGTCTTCCATCGCCCGGACGCGCAGAAGAGGGTCTTCTTCAAAAGAGACTTCTTTACCGGCATCAAAACAAGCGACCTTGATATTGCGCAAAAGCGCCGGGTTAAAGTAGTGCTTCCCATCTTCATTGCGGATTGAAAAAAGCTCATACTGCAGATCTCTTTTAACCGACTCAAAATCTTTCAGCCCCGATTTTGAAAGCTCAAATAGAGGGCTTTTTTGGTCTTCCTTTTCTTCTTCCCACCCCTCGCTCCAAAGCTCTTCTTCCGTCCTCTTGAGCTTTTTTGCGAACCGGTTATGGTAAAAATAATGGAGCTCCTGATAGGACGGGCGGTTTTCCACGATCTCGCCTACTTCCCTATCCAAGCGGAAGGCCAAATAACGGTCCATGATGCGCGCCGCTTCGACAACGAGGGCAAACATCGCCTCGACCCCTTTGCGCGCCTTTGCATCTTCCCAATCAACCTCATTGTTCTCCATTAGGTTAACGAGGTGCTGATGGATCGTATAAAAGGTCATGTCGAGGATTTCCAAGATCCCCTCGCTTCCCTCTGCGCTCAGCCAGGTAATCTCGTGCGGGCCGACTGCAGATGCGTCCGTCACCAGGCGAATCCGCTGAATGATCCCTAAGCGCGGGGGATTTTCGAGGTCGATTTCCACGATGGCGGCGAGGTTGTCCATCGCCTCTTGCATCGAAAGAGTCTTGATCTCGCGAACTTTTGCCATATTTACATCCTCACAATACCCATCTTTATTATCATATTTTACGATCATAATTTCAACTGCAATTATTTGTTTACAGTTTAATTACAAAAAAAAGCCCCATTTAAACTAAATGGGGCTTCAGGTATTTAGGATGGATATTGATTAACTAAAAGCTTGATTCAGAAGATGAACCATTCTATCAACGGCATATTCCAAATGGGATCGAAAGGCATCAAAATAGGTGCTCGCGCTTCTCGATGACCTGTCCAGCCACGCCGAGATGGCGGCAATAGAGGCTCCGGAATAAATGATTCCGAGAACGCCGTATGCGAGAGACGCCATTTTGGATGCGGTTGTCATCGCAGCGATCATATTGCCGGTTGCAGTGGCGGCCAATAGAGCAACCGTCGCGCAAGCGGCTTGATTTTTTGTGATTTGCATTTAAACCTTATACCTGTGAAAAAGTTATATCCGGGCCGGCGATCGCTCTGCGGATCGCTATTGAAACCCCATCAGCTAGACCTTTGATGAACGCCTGGAGAATCACTTGCGATGCAAATTGGTACGTTCCCGCGATGGCAATCCCTGCGTGATCTTTAAATGCATTAAAATACTCGCTTGCCGTATTTGCTTGCGGATCGAAATAGGCTGTAATAGAAGCAATAGACGCCCCGCCGCAAGTAATTCCAAGAACACCGTAAGCAATTTGCGCTGCTTTAGATACGGTTGCGACAGCCGCGAATACGCTGCCTGCTGTAGCGGCTGCAAGAACGGTAACGGTTGCAAAAGCTGCTTGACCCTTTGTGATTTGCATAATTTACTCCTGTAAATGATTTTTTGCGCGATAATAATACCGAAGCAGTTGATTTACCCGCAACAAAGAAGCTTCTGTATAAAATTAACTGAAAGATTGATACAATTTAATTTATGAGGGGCTTATTTAAAATTCTCTTTATACCCATTCTCAGCCTAATGTTTATGGCGCTGGGATCGGGATTATTTACTACTTTTGTATCGGTGCGGCTAGATCTTGAAGGGATTAGCTCCGCCTCCATTGGAGTGATCGCATCCAGCTTTAATGCAGGCATTCTAGCGGGAGCGATTTTATCCCCTTCTTTGGCAGTTAAATTTGGCTGCATGCGCTCTCTCATTGCAATCTATGCGCTCAATACGATTGTGATCCTCTTGCACCTTTTTTGGATCGATCCTTTCTATTGGGCGTTTTTGCGCTTTTTCTCCGGAATTGCCTTGGGGAGTTTTTTTACAGTCATGGAAAGCTGGTTTCTCAAAGAGGGAAGTCCTTCGATGCGCAGCCAAGCGCTTTCGCTCTATCTGATCGCCTACTATATCGCCGTATCGGGAGGCCAGCTTCTCTTGAGTGCAGCGGACCCGCTGTTGAACAGCCTTTTTTATCTTTCAGCGGCATTTAGCGCATCCGCTGCAATTCCACTGCTTCTTGGTACAAAAAATGCACCTACGTTTGAGAAAAAGGCTATCTCTCCGACACCTTCGTCAAGGCTCCCTTATATCGGATTTTTCTGCGCAATGGCCTCAGGAATCGTGATCGCGTCGATCTACGGGCTTATCCCCTTTTACGGCAACGCGATCGGCCTATCGCTCGGACAGATCAGCCTCTTTATGTGCGTCATCATTGCAGGGGGCTTTCTCTTTCAGTGGCCGCTAGCTAAATGGAGCGACATCTCGGGGCATAGCCGCGTATTGAAGGTTGTCTGCCTTTTAGCGATGCTCTGCTCTCTGTCTTCCGCGGCGATTGACGGTTTTTCCTTCTCCTGGCTGCTCGTTTTTGGCTGGCTCTTCGGGGGCGCCTCCTTTGCCCTGTATCCTTTGAGCTTGGCATTTCTTTGCGACGGCGTTGAAGATGCAAGGCTTGCCCATACGGTTGGAAAATTTGTGATCGCCTACAGCATCGGGGCCATTCTAGGCCCTTTGGGAACATCGCTTTGCATTAAACAGTTCGGGGCCCCGGGCCTTTTCTATTTTCTCGCCACCGTCTCTGCTCTTTCGGGACTCATTACATTCCTCAAAAAATCCAAAGGCTCGGCCACGAATTAGGCAGCCTGCGTCTGAGCAATCTGGCGCATCTTCTCTTGGTAGATTTTTTGGATAAGGCCTGCGCTCGGCGTCATCTGACATCCTATGATATTCCGGTCCGAATCGACTTGGACAGGAGCGAGGCCTAAAGCAGGGCGGTTGCCCCGGTCCCATTCGAGCTGGCCGCGGATCAGCGTCCAGATGAAAATCGCAAAAATCCGATCCTTATATTCTTTTAAAATGGGGGCGATCGCTGAGAAGTACGATTTTTGCACCTCTTCATTGAGCGTAAAATGATCGTCTCCAAATGCGCCATGCTCTTGGATCATTGCGTCGCACCCAATCTCGGTGATTGCGATAGGGGCAAGCTCGGACGCCTCCTGCAGGCACTCGCGTAGTGACTCCGGATCGACCTTTGGGCCAAACGCTTGCATCTGTTCACCCGGATGGCAGCTCGAGCCGAAGGAAAAGCCCAACTTCCAAAACGTCCAGTTTTTCACTTGATAGCCCGGGTATGGATGGCCTCCATTCCAGCCCGCCTTGATCCGGGGAAATCCGTAGAACTGCGGCGCAATAAAATCGAGACAGCGGCGGTTTCCTAAAAATTCCGATTCGGGGATCTCGAAGCAGACGTTCGCCGCTCCCGGAACTTGATATTCAAACCGGCCGGTCTTAAAAAAATTGTAGATGCTGTAGTGAGTGATTTTCGACATCACGTAGCAAATCAGCCTCTCTAGAAGATTCCCTTCGAGGGGGAGAAATTTCAGCCATTGATGGGTAATGCCGATCTGCACCTTGTCGCCATGCTGTTTTTTTGCTTCCAAATAGATCATCGAATGGGCGGCTAAAAGGTTCCGGATGAGAAGACCTGCTTTCGCAAAGTCTCCGGAAGTTCCCGGCGGATAGACGCCGCGGATCTGGCTTTGCATCGCATAGCCGCCCGTCTCATTGAAGGTCATCCAATGGGATATTTCGGGAAACAGCTCCATCATCTTGAGGGAGTGTTGGACAAAATGGTCTCGAACTTCTTCATTCAAAAACCCGCCTGCATCTTCTGCCCACTGAGGCAAGACGAAATGGTGAAGGGTTCCCCAAGGCTCGATGCCGGCCTCTTTCAGCTCATGGAGAAAATTTTTATAAAGGGCAAGCGCCCGGGGGTCGATCTCCCCTTTTTTCGGCTCTAAAACGGCCCATTCCAAGGAAAATCGATGGGCGTTTACCCCCATCTTCTTCAAGAGATCAACAAAGGGTTTGGGGTTGCTTAAGATCCGGACAAAGTATTTTCGATAATCGGTCACTTCCCCCTCGATATGCTCCGCACTCAGCCAGCGATTCCAGTTGCACTCTCCCTCAAGCGAGGTCGGAGAGGCGTAGGTCCCTAACCCTTCGTCTTGAAAGAGCGACTGGGCAAAGCCATGGGTCGCAGGATAGGCCGCTGCAATCTCTTCAATCAAATCCATCGCAGCCGGCGTCTCTTCTTTTGGAGGCGATGCGGAGCTCATGAGCGAGAGAGCGGCTGAATATAGGGCTGCCGGAGGAAGCGCCAGGAGATACAGGAAAGCTTGAAACGCCCGGCCGGCAGAGTGCTGCACCTTGTCTGTAAGGGAAAGGCGCACCCTTTCTATGCGCCCCTCTTTAAGGACCATAGTATCTGGAAAAGGCAAAAGGGTCTCTTCTAAGCGGCTTAAAACGGCGTGCATCCCAATACTCCTGTTTTTAAAATGGAAAGCCGGGCATTCTAAATACCTTATTCATTTTACGCCCGGGATTTCTTGATGAGCTGCACTTTTGACACTTCCCAAAGCGAGTGGGACCGATCCCTGTTCAACCTCTCCTCTGTTTTGGCCGAGCCTCTTTGCCAGGCTTTCCGGTTCTTGCGCTTTCGGATGGTCGCCCCGCTCGACCCGACCAAATTTGAGTGCAAAAAAAATCTTGTGGAAGAGGTCGCCTTCAGGGCCCTCCTCGGCGCAGCTTCCCTTGCCTCTCTCATCGCAGCGCCTTTTTACGTTATCGGCGGCTCTGCTGTTTTAGGGATTGGGCATAAACTCTTGCGGGCAGCCGCCTACGCCTTCCAAAAAGAAGGCTACTCCCATGTGCGAGGGAGCGCCCCCGAAAAAACGATCTCCGACCTGAAAGTCACAACCTGGAACCATTGCGGCCCGGGGGGCGGCATGTCGCTCAACCATGGGGGCGCCATCGACTGGCGCTACCGCGTCCAAAATATCGTAGCAGCGCTTGAACTTGAAGATCCCGACGTATTGGTGCTTCAAGAATACTATGACGGGGCTTTTGCGGAAGCGCTTATCGAGCGTCTCGAGTCGAAGTACGCTCATTTCTTTTTCCATCTTGGCCAAAATGTGATGGGAAGCGAGAGCGGCCTGATCGTCCTTTCAAAAGCAGCCGTCTCCGGATTTTCTTATACCGCCTTTACAAACAACGATTGGACCTTGAACCGAGGGTTTGCCTCTTTGGAGATCAAAGCATCTCCCAGTGCTAAGGCGCCTCTTTGCCGCGTGCTCGGCACTCATTTGAGACATGGAGACGACGCTTCCGACAAAATTTTGAGAATGGGGCAAGTAGCGCAAATTGTCGACGGGATCCAAAGCCGTAAAGAGCCGATCCCAACGATTCTCGCAGGAGACTTGAACATCGAGCGCGACGGAGAAGAAGGGCAGATCCTTGCCTCCCATTTCCGCCATGGCTATCTCGGCGAAGAGCCCACCTGCACAAACCACCTCGTAGCCCAATGGGATCAAGAAGCCAAAGGCACCTGGGGAGAGACGATCGACTACATCTCCCTCTACAAAGACGCAGCTTCGGAGCAGCTTGAGTTCTCCGATTGCCATCTCATCCGCGCTTTCGATGAGACTTACAACACCCAAGAAGCCCTCTCAGACCATCATGGCATCTCGGTTACGATCAAAGGATTGGGAGAAGCTCATTAATGGCTGCTATTTCCTCTTCCTTGAGATCAGCACCTCTGATTTCTTCTCAACTACCCGCTGTTCCTGCTGATTTAGAGAGAATTTTGAATTCCTTGGATGATTCCGAATTCATCAAACCTCTATTTTTGCTGGTGAAAAATGCAGGGTATCTTTCAGAAGCTACTAGAATTAGAAGCGATATTTGGTGGAGTCGCGATTGCTTCACACTAGTGGCCCCAAGCCACTATGCAGATCCGCCGGGCCCCATTCGTTGGCAATGTTCTTCTTCTGGAGATCTATGGCTTGCTATTGAAGTTGAAGATATCAATAGTTCAGAACGCTCCACTCAGCGATTCATTTACACTCCATCAGCGAATAGGAGAGATTATCTTCACAGCAGGAGTGAAGTATTGAATGAATACGGATTTGGCATTTACCTAAATTACAAAGGAGATCATTACGATACTTACGATCGCGATAGAGAAGCTCTCCTGGGTAATGTTCGAGATTTACTGACCTATGGATCAACAGTGGAACTCTCATACGGAGGGCAACGCCATCGCTATCGGCTTACTTTTCAACTTGTTCGCTAATTGATAAAGTGACTTGCTCTTAAAGAGTTATTTTTCATCATTCCCACATTCGCTTATACCTCCCTCGGCCATAAACTTGGATTTGAATCGCGGGACTTTCACGCGGTCCAAATCCAAGTTTATGGCCGAGGGAGGTATAGTTACTAACCCGGCACTCAAACAGGTGACAATCGGCTGGCTGCGGCTTAGCCAAATCGACTCTTTCAGAATGGGTCGTGGCTACGCAGCACTGCCGCCATTCTGAAAGAGTCGATTTGCCGTTGCCTCGCTCACCCGATTGTCACCTGTTTGGGTGCCGGGTTAGTAACCGGTGATTCAGAAGAAAGAACAGTGGAGTAGGGGTGGCTCCCCACCCCCTCATCAAACCGGACAGGCGGGTTTCCCGCATCCGGCTTCCTCTATAATCTTTCGCCTTAGGCCTTCACTTCTGGCCTAGTTTCTCCCTCAATGAGGCAATTCCAGAGATTGCTCTCCGTTCCGTAAGTAGTTTCCAATCGGCTCACCTCTTTGGTTTGATACATGATTATAGCAAGGCTCCTTCGCTCCAGAGTCATTACCTCTTTAGAATTCAGCATAGCAACTATCCTTTAGGCCTGAGGTAATGCATTTTTGCTTTGCGGATCTTCTTGGAATTCCATAGGCCATTTTGGATCATAACTGTTCGAACTGCGCTAGTCGATGCCATAAAGCTGTTATCCTTAGTCAAATACTCATGCGCAAGGGTGGGACCGAAGTCTCTATGATCCTCGTTTTGAAAGAAGGACAGGATCAAGTCCTTTTGCTCTAGGGAAAGCTGGCGGTTGCCTGGAGCCCCCAATTTCCTGGAAACGATCCCTTTTGGACCCTCTTCCTTGAATCTGCATAATAATCGCCTCAGGTGCCTTGGGGTAACCCCCAATTTTTGGGCCCCTTTGGCCTGCGTCAGTCGATGCTCCGAGACCTCCTTTAAAACCTCAAGCCGCTCTAAGTCTTTTGTACTCATTGGAATACGTCCTTCCATTTAGTTGTCTCCTTATTGATAACCAATAACTTATGATTACCAAAAAGAGGACATTTCTAAAAAACGGAAAGCGGACATTTCAATTAAACGCTTACAAAAAAGCGATTTTGTTTAAATTAAATATTAAATTTGGTACAATGTTTGTAACAAAGTCTATTTAAAGGAGTGATTTTATGAGTATTGAGAAAGTAAGTGGTAGTGGAAATGGTGGTTTGCCTTTACACAATGAAAGTCGATGGAATGGGCGTAGCATAGCTATTATTGCAGGAACTGCATTAGGATTCAGCGCTGCAGGTGCACTTGCCGGATTTTCGTTTTTTGGTCCAATGGGAGCTGTGGCTGGAGCTGTAGCAGGTTTTGTTGTTGGTTTGTTTTATGGAATTGCCCTGTCTCAAACAGCAGGGAATAAAAATGAGGAACAGAAATCTGACTCTCGTCCAAATTTGTCCAATATGCAAAAAAATGAGCAAGTGAATAAAAAAGAGGAACTGGACTCTGAATATCTTGCAAATTTGCCTGCTCTGCAAAAAAAAGAACAAGAGAATGGAGATAGAATTGAAAAATTAAACAAGGCTAGTTCAGCATTGTCTTGGCTAGCAAGTTTAAAGACAATGGGTAGTGATTATGAGGCTCCTCAATTTTCATCTGATGAAGAGGATGCAGGTTGCTCATTCTCCGGAGCTTCTCAGAATTCCTCTCTATGGTCTAAAAATGAATTAGTCTCTTATATGGCAGACTTAAGAGCTAAGAATTCTGCAGATCTTCTACCTGAAGAGCGTAGCTTTCTTGATCGTGCTAAACAAAAAGGATATTGATTCAGATATACCCAAGAAAACCGAATTTAAAGCTCCTTCAAATCGAACAAAAAATCGGGGTCAATATTAAATTCAATATTGACCCCGATTTTTTGTTCGATTTGAAGGAGCTTTAAATTCGGTTTTCTTGGGTAAGATTGAACCGGAACCAGTATCAGGACGCCTGCAAAGTCGAGCGAGGACAGGATGATCAAGATCGCAAGCGGCAAGATAGGCAGGATAAATTTATTTCCTTTTGGGTTGCAGGGCTTCCCTGCATC
>JAKBAE010000039.1 GCA_021809325.1 bacterium | reverse complement strand
ATGCAAATCCTGTTCCTTTTTGAAGACTAAAAAGACTTTATGCACGTTCAAAAAAACCAATCATGCAGATCTTGTCAAGAAGTCAGAGATAGGCTCATAAATATACTGGTTCCGCCTCACTGGCACCCAAAAAGGCTGAATTGAAAGCTCCCGCGATTGGATTATTGTTGTTGCGATATAATGCGCTGCTCTTACCGCGGCGCATTTTGCAAATTTCTCTTCATTATATCCACAAGCGCTTTACCTTCTTTGGCCAGTTTATTATGACAGATATCGCGCTCTTCTAATGTAAAAGATCTCCACCAGTGTCCTAATGGGTCGTGTTTGCCGTTTTTGTTTCTGCCGGCTAAAACGCAAAGTGTTTCGAAGTTTTCCTCACTCAAATCATTGAAAAAAACTGATAAGTTAGCCACGGCAAGCGATATTTTTTCATCAAATTTTTTTTGTTTGCCGCTGAGCCGTTCATTTGAAGCATAATCAGGACACTTTAATTGGACATCAAAACGGGAAAGAAGACTTTCGAAAGTATCAATTTGGGTGCATATAGACTTTTCAATTCCATAAGATTTGGTCATAAAAACCCTCAAAAAGTTTATGTTCGTTTTATGCCAGAATAGTATTTCTAAAAGATAGATTTTTTACAAGATTGCGTTTTATGCATTTAAAATTTGACCAAGGTCAAAATTCTTTTCCAATCTCTAAAGCCAGCGTATTCAATAAAAATCCGGAGCCGAACTCAATCTGGTAAGTCACTTGGCCATACGGATATTTTGTGCAGGAAGGAAGGAAGAACGCGCTTATTTGCCCCGCCCCCAAATTTTGGACTTCGCTGCTGAAAGTATCCACCGTGAACGTGGAAATGGAGCCGACGAAGAACGTAGAAACGGGCCCTGCATTGAAGGGTTTTTTATTGACATAGCTGAGCTTTTCTTCGAGAGCAAAGAGCCCCCATCCAAAGCGCTTTTCTTCAAATAAGCGTAAACCCACTTCGCTTCGCAAAAGAGAAGAATATAGAGAATTGATATTTAGATTGAACCCGGAAGCTCCATGCTCCTGCACCTTTCCCTGCCAGTTGTTCGCCCAGTCGAATTGCACGAAAGGACAAACAATAACCCCCGCCTGACAAAATTCATACGGTACATCAAGTTCTAGGTGAGGAACTAAAAGCCCTCCGCGATAGTACGATTTCGAGCTGATGAATCCCAGCGTGTGCCGGTCATTATGAGTTTGGTAAATCCCTCCCCATAAGGCCGCTTCCAATAAAAAATGGTCGCCCTGGAATGTTCCATACGCCACTAAGAGCTCTTGCTGGATCTTCGCATGACCCCCGCCATCCGAAAGATGGACGTAATCAAAAACATAGGAAGCGCCGCCGCCTACGCAATAATCATAGGGACAGCTATGCTCTTGATAATCAAAACCAAAAACAATCCCTCCAATCCAATTTTCCATCTTGGGGGTCGTCGCCACCCTGTCTTGTCTCGCATAAGCTCCAATTGGACCTCCCCAAATCCTATAGGGGGCCTTCTCACAAGCGCCCGTGGAAAGAAGAACATCTGCCCTAGAGGTTACGTATTGCCCCGTAGCGGGGGAAGGCTCGAGAAGCTGCTCTTTTAGGTGATTGGACAAAAAGCTAACTGCGGGCATTACAGCGTTCATATAGCTGTTTCCCGAACCAAAACTGGTCGGAACCACATTGTTCAAAATACTAGAATTATTGATCGCAACGCTGTATATGACCCCTCCTCCCGTCCAACCGGACAGATCGGTAAGAACGCCGCTTGGAGAGACGAGCGCTGCGTATACATCGTTGCCACCGTTATCCGTCCCCCCGATGATGGCTGCGCCGCTATCATTGATCGCAACGCCAAAAATCTCCCCTCCCGCTGCCCATCCGGATAGATTGGTTACAACGCCGCTCGGAGAGACGAGCGCCGCGTAAGGTTCGCCTCCGCCGTGATCACGTCCTCCGATGATGGCTGCGCCGCTAGCATTGATCGCAACACCTTTAATTTCCCCTCCACCCGTCCAACCGGATAGATTGGTTACAAAACCACCCGGAGTGATGAGCGCCGCGTAAGGATCGATACCGGCGTTATCCAACCCCCCAATGATGGCTGCGCCGCTATCATTGATTGCAACACTTTGTATGGTCCCTGTTCCAGCCGCCCAACCGGATAGATTGGTAAAAACGCCGCTTGAAGAGACGAGCGCCGCATAAGGATCGGTGGCAAGATCATTCCCTCCGATGATGGCTGCGCCGCTTGCATTGATCGCAACGCTATAGATTGAATTTACCGTCAACGGCAAATTTATTAACTTAACTGCCATGTTTGAGCCCGGAGCGACGAGCGCGGCATAACCGCCGGCCGCATCCAGTCCTCCTATGATGGCTGTGCCGCTTGCATTGATCGCAACACTGTTTATGAGCCCGCCCCCAAACCAACCGGATAGATTTGTTACAACACCGCTCGAAGAGACGCTAGCCGCGTAAGGATTGAGGCTGCCGTTATCCGTCCCTCCGATAACGGCTACGCCGCTTGCATTGATCGCAACACTTTTAATGGACCCATTCCCCGTCCAACCTGATAGATTGGTTGTAACACCGCCCGCAGAAACGAGCGCCGCGTAAATGCCGCTGCTATCCGACCCCCCGATGACGCCTGCGCCGCTATTATTGATCGCAACACTTTGTATGACCCCCACCCCAGCCGCCCAACCGGATAGATTTAGAGTACTGCCGCTCGGAAAAACGAGCGCCGCGTAAGGATCTGTGTTCATATTATCTTGCCCTCCGATGATGGCAACGGGTGTGTCTGCAAAAAGATGAGGAGTGAAGAGAACCGATCCTCCTACGGCAACGCAGTGCATCCAAAAATCAAGCCGCAATTTTTCTTTCCACATAGCTACGCTCACAGGGTTAATCTAAATTTTTTATACTTGCATATCGAAACCAAATTGACAAACAAATCTTGCAAGAGTCGATTTTTCCTAAATCGAGAATTGCTCATTTCTTGCAGGGAATTCCATGGAAGTGAGATTCTATTCCCATGTCCTATAGAGCCAAAAAGACAACTTTGCTCGCAAGCATCGGCGCCGGCTTGGAGTATTACGATTTCATCGTCTACGGGATGATGGTCGTCTATCTCAATGCTCTCTTTTTTTCCAGCAGCGAGGGCTGGGTGAACCAGATGAAGGCCTTTGGCGTCTTTGCGGCAGGCTATTTGGCAAGGCCCTTCGGCGGCATTTTATTTGGGATGATCGGCGATGCGTTTGGGCGAAAAAAATCGTTTCTCGCCGTCATGATGCTGATGGCCCTTGCCACTCTTGCCATCGGGCTTTTGCCGACAGAGAGCCAAATTGGAGAATACGCAGCCGTCTTGCTCATCATTTTCCGCGTGCTGCAAGGCCTCTCTTTCGGCGCAGAGCTTCCCGGTGCAATCACGGTCGTCTACGAACATTCAGAAAAAAAAGAGCGGGCCCTTCATTCCGGATTCGTTATTTCGAGCGTTACTCTAGGATCTCTTTTAGCTTCTTTGGTTCTCTTTATCCTTACAAAAGTGCTGAGCGATTCTGAAATCCTCGCTTGGGGATGGCGCATCCCATTTCTTTTTGGGGGAACCCTTGCCATCATCAACGCCTTTATCCGAAAACATTTGCAAGAGACTCCCGAATATTTGGAATCGGCAAAAAACCGGCCTGATCGCTTTGGATTGAAATCTCCGCTTCTCCTACTTGCATCCAATCATTGGAAAGAAGCTCTTTTTGGCATCGGCACAACGCTTTTTCTCTCTTCGCTTGTGATCTTTGTGCTCTATTTGCCTGCCTTTCTCGCAGCAAACTTCGGCTTTGCCCAAAGTGTGATTTACCTCGCCATGACCTGCTCGATGGGCTGGTCTGCCCTTATTCTCCCCTTTTTCGGCGCCATTGCCGACCGCTGGAGCCCTGCCGCCCTTTTTCGAACCGCCACATTTGGATTTGCCGTCCTGGCCTTTCCTCTCTTTTATTTACTCACGTCTTCTTTGGGACTCATCATCTTCATGCTCATCTACCAAACGCTTCTCTCTGCTGCCACCACAAGCTATTTCCCCTTGCTCTCGGCCCTGTTTCCCACTCAGGCGCGCTATACCGGCGTTGCCCTTTCCTATAACGTCAGTTATGCGCTCATGGGGCTCTCCCCAGTCTTTTATACCCTTCTGACCGCCCGATTTGAGCCCTATGCCGTAATCTGGTTTTTGATCCCCTGCGCGCTTCTCAGCGGCCTCTCATCATTTTGGACCCGACGATGAATTAGTTTTTTTCCGCTAAGATGTAGTGGCTGCTTGTCACAATTCTTAAACGGTCGGCTTCAACAAACGCCTCCCCATCTTTCGTCATCCTATCGAAAAGAACTTTGAAGTGGCTGGGCACAAGCTTACAACGATCTAAGAAATGCATCGCTTTTGCAACCCGGGAGAAAAACTTGTCAGCGTTTTCGATTAGAGGAGCTTGAAGAGCGTCAATGCTGGCATTCTCATTGATCAAAAGCTGAAACCCGGCGCTCTTTATCGCTCCGGAAAACTCTTCGATCGAGGGTGTCCCAATCGCTCCCACAAGCGGCTTTACCCTTCTTAACAAGTCAGCGTGATGGGGATTATCGGGATTGAAATTAGGAAGGCGGACCCAATCAAGACAGGCAAACCTGCCCCCCGGTTTTAAGATCCGATGGATCTCTTTGAAGAGTTTGGGCAAATCTTTAGAATAAGTAAACACTCCCACATCATAGACAGCATGAAAAGAATGATCGGGAAATGGAAGGGGGTATTCATTGAGATCGGCCATCTTGAACTTGCACCGCTTCGACAATCCGTTTCCAAGAACATATTGGCGAGCGCATTCCAATTGAACGGCGTCAATGTTCATTCCTGTGACCGATGCCCCGCTCAAAGTTGCGATGTGGGCGGCAATGCGTCCCCTGCCGCACCCGATATCCAAGACGCGATGACTCTTTTTTATTCCAAGGTCTTGGCTCATCTTCTTTTCAAACAGGATTTGATTGGCAGTGAAGGACTTGGAAAGATCCATTGCGGCTGGAATGTACATCTTTTCCACTTGGCCGATAGAGCACAGAAGATTCAAGACACTATAGCAATCAATTATATGCCTCTTTGCCTCATTATAATAATTGGGACCAAATTCATTAATAAGATCTTTTTCATTTCCCCAATCGTAATTATAAATGTTGTAAGAATCGACATATGCCTTAACTTTTTCAGGAGGCAAGGTATAAAGTGCTTTAATTGATTTAAGAATGGTTGCAACACGATAACACCAATACTGAATTTTCAATTTAAACATAAAACCTTATCTCCCTCTTCTTTTCCTCCTCCTATCAACGGATAGATATTTTAATCAAGTTTATTCAACTCTAAAAGAACTCTCTCTAAACCCTTATTCATCCCATTTCTATCCAGACATTGATTAACAATCGCCATGAACGCAATCTTTCCTGCATAGCCGCCATAGCCTTTGATAAGAGACATCGATCCTGATTTTGCTCTTATAGAGTCGTTTACTTGCGGAAGCGAGTCAAAAAAGAGAGAAAAATGTTCAGACTCTTTGATCTTGACGAGGATCTCAACCATTTGCTTTGGCGTAATGAGATTTTTTCTAGAAAGCCCCGACCCATCTGCCATTTGGAATCCATTAAGATCGATTCCTTGAGAGCGCCAAAACTCGGTGACCGCCCGAATTCCGGCTTGGGTAGAACCTTCCTGGCAAACAACTTCTCCCATTTTTTTTAAGAGATGCTCGGCATATAAATTAATGCTCTTTTGATTGGTCCAGAAGACAATTTCTCCCAAACTCGGAGAGAGGGTTGAGTGAAATACGGTTCGCTTTTTTCCTTGGAGATCTCCATTTACAATTTCAATTCCCCTTTCTTGCAGCTCCTTGGCTAATAGGCCGGCGCAAAAAGCCGCCGGATCAGGAATGGCCCCTTTGATGGTAAATTCGGAAACACCAGCAGGAATGGTCCCGCGGATGCATTGAAGAAAGGAAAACTCAGATCCATAGATACAAGCGCCATCGCCCGAACCCTCCGGCCCCGTCTTTACTTCATTTTGGAAAACGAGTAGGGGCACCGGAGGCTCCGCTCTCAATAGCTTGGCCTCTTTTCCCACATCCCCCGGCTGAAATACGAGGGAGATGCAGTTTTCATGGAAAGAAAGAGCAGAGGCTCCCGCCCCATAGTAATTTCCCAAGTCCTCCCAAGACCAGCTCGGAGCGGCCATTGCCAGCTCCCACCTCCCGCTATCGCCGATTACACGCCCTTCAATGCGCCGCACGCCTAGCTGCTCTACGGCATCAGCCCAGATCCGAATTTGCTCTTCCCAAGAAAGAGAACCCGGTATCCGATTAGACCCAAGACAAGGATCGCCTCCTCCCCGGATAAAAAGATTCCCATGAAGCACCCCTTTGGAACCAAGAGTTTCATCTACTTCAAGCTTAGTCTCAAAACGATATTGAGCTCCCAGAATGTGGAGAGCGGCGCCTGTAGTGATAATTTTCATGCAAGAAGCAGGGATCAAGCTCAAATCGCAATTCTCTTCGATCACGACCTTTTTAGTTGTACAGTCGATCGCATAGATTCCTACGCTCGCATGCTCTAATCCAACAAACGATGAAACCAAAAGCGGGAGAGATCGACAAAAAGGGAGCATCATAGCTAAAATTTTACACTCAAATAGCATTACCCGGCTCATTTTTCATGTCAACAGATCAAGGGACCATTTACAAACTCTCAACCAACGAATGCGATCATAGCAATTGGATGCAGATCATCCCCGATTACCCCTATACATATGAGGAACAAAAAGCAATTTTACTGTACTGCCAAGTACTTCAAAATCCTGTATTTTTTCATGATCCGGAAAAATATCTGATCGAATGGACGAGAGAAGTAAGGAAACTTGGCCTGCAGAACTGCCCACCATATGAGCTGGAAGTGCTGAGAAGACTCAGCACCATCTTCAAGATTTAGAGATAACAGCCAGCTGTAATTTGCGATTGACCTTGCGGATCCTCCAACAGGCAACAATCCAACAAATGCTGATCAAATACGAGATAGCCTGCAGCACTCCATAAAAAGGGATGGTATAAGGAGGGGTCATTTTGCCTGAGAAGAGAAGAACCGGCATGCTCAAGAAACTAAGGACGCAAATGATGAGGAGGGCCGTCACAAGCTTGGTGCCCGGCTTTTGATAAATACATCGATAGATCGGATAGCCCACCCCAATAAGCCCTGCCAAGCCTCCCATCAAGGTAAAAACGCCCGAGACCTGTGCTGACAACGGATTAAAAAATGCATTGAGGGTACACCAGAGAGCGCTATTGACCATGTTCAAGATAAAGACAATAAGCCATTGCCTTCTGACTTTTGCATCGTTTTCATCCATTGTATCCTCACCAAAATTTTAGAAGAGGATATCTTATCCTATCGAGGATGGATTTACAAGATATCCTTAAACTCGGCAATTAGGTTGGCGACAAGACCTGTCCAGCCGGTCTGATGAGACGCCCCCAACCCCTTTCCCGTCTCGGCATCGAAATACTCATAAAACTGCAAAAGATCTTGAAAATGCGGGTCTTTCTCCTTGGAAAAATCCCGGAAAATCGGCCTGCCCCTTCCATCTCCCTGCCGAAAGAGAGAAAGAAGCCTCATAGAAATCATTCCGGCCGCCTCTGAAATAGAACCTATGGGCGTACGGATCTTGGGAAAAAACTCGCCGAACTGTTTAAGCGATTCGATGAGAAGGTAGTTCGTTGGAAACCAGATCGGGCCTCTCCAATTCGAGTTTCCTCCCTTTAGCTTTACGAGCGACTCTCCGCTCTCGTATTTGATTTGCGATTCATTAAAGTAAAACGGGGCTTTCTCATGAATTTTAGAAAGGCTTCGAATGCCATAGGGCGAGAGAAACTCCTCCGGATTCGTGAGATATCCGAGAATGCGGATCAACTGGCTTTGGCTTACAAGCGATAGAAAAAATGAACTTTCATCTTCCAAAATGCACTCGGAGGTTAAAGCCGAGCGGTTCTTCATAAACCAAACAAGGTGCTCTTTGAACTCAGTCGTATGGTTCAAATCCTCTTTTTTAATCCTATCAACTGCAAAAAGAGGGATCAGCCCCACAAGAGAGCGCACTCTGAGGGGCGAAAAGTGGCCATCGGCATAGACCAGAGTATCGTAGAAAAAGCCATCTTCCTCGTCCCAGAGCGAATACTTTTTGTTGCCCCTCGTCTTCATCGCAGCTCCGATATGGACGAAGTGCTGAAAAAACTTCGTCGCGATCGTCTCGTAGGTCGGATTTTCTTTGGCCAGCTCCAAGGCCATGCGCATCATATTCAACGAGAACATCGCCATCCAGCCGGTGCCGTCCGATTGCTTGACAAGGGCGTTGTCCAAGACAGCTTCCGAGCGATCGAGGATCGTGATGTTGTCGAGGCCCAAAAAGCCCCCTTCAAATACGTTGCACCCCGAGCTGTCCACCTGGTTGACCCAAAATGAGAAGTTGAGCATCAACTTGAAAAAGCAGCTCTCTAAAAACTTCCTATCCTTTTTCCCATCCATTTCATAAAGGCGGATTGCAGCCCAAGCCTGTACCGGAGGGTTCAAGTCGGAAAAGTTCCACTCATAGGCCGGGATTGCACCGTTGGGGTGCTGGAACTGCTCAAAAAGGAGATACCAAAGCTGCTCTTTGGCAAAGCGCAAATCGACAAGCGCATAGCTCAGACAGTGAAAGGCCAGATCCCATGCGGCAAACCAAGGATATTCCCACTTGTCCGGCACGGAAAGGATCCTCATCGAATTGAGGTGCTGCCAATGGACATTGCGGATTCTGTAGCGCGACTCGGAAGGAGGCATGGCGGCGTTATCCCCTTTCAACCACTTTTCCACATCGAAATAGTAGAACTGCTTGCTCCAAAGCATCCCCGCCAAGGCTTGCCTCTGGATTTGCTTTTCTTCTTCCTTTGCCTCTTTCGGATGAACGGACGCATAAAACTCATCCGCCTCCCGGATCCGCTCCGCAAACACTTCCTCAATCCCTTTCATGGGATCTTCAAGAGGATGGGCCGAGAGGCGGAAATAGACGACCACCTCTTTTTTTGGGGGGATATCGAAAGATTCGTAGAGACACCCCTTCGTCCCCGATACTTTGCTGATGGACGATTCGTCCTTCTCGATCAAGAAGCGGTGGAACGCATCCTTCCAGCCCGTCTCATTCTTTGTGAAAATGGGGTCCTTTCCTCGGCTCGCGTAAAAATATCTCTTGCCTAGATGGTAGTTGAAAGGAAGGCTCGGCGGCGACGGCATAGCCGAGTCGTCGGCAATCAGGCAAGCCCCGTCTTTGTAGATCATCGGCTCCGCCCCTTTTTTTTCTTTCCAGGACCATTGGTTTCTAAACCAAATCTGTCCAAGAAGATGCAAGGGCGCAGGAGAGTCTCCTCGATTGGCGGCAGTGATCCGGATGCAGGTGTCTTCCGCATCGGCCTTGGCGTATTCGATCGTGATGTCGAAATAGGCATTTTTGTCGAAGACGCCCGTATCTATCAGCTCATATTCCGGCGCATGGGTCCCAAGAGAGCGGTTTTTCTCCTTTAAGAGCTGATAGGGAAACGGCTCTTGCGGATATTTATAGAGATACTTCATGTAAGAGTGGGTCGGGGCGGCATCGAGATAATAGTAGTACTCTTTGACATCTTCTGCGTGATTGCCTTCATGTCCATTGAGGCCGTACAAACGCTCTTTCAAAATCGGATCTTTCCCATTCCAAAAAGCAGGGGCGAATGCAAGCACCTGATAACGATCGCACCAGCCGGCTATTCCATCCTCCCCCCACCGATAAGCCTTTCTGTGGGACTCTTCAAAGGGAAAATAACTCCAGGCATCGCCGTTCGTGCTGTAGTCTTCGCGAACCGTCCCCCAGGCCCGCTCTGCGAGATAGGGGCCCCATTTGACCCACGGAGAGCCGAGATGAGGATCTGTTTCTTCCAATCGAAGCTTCTCTGTCATTGCAATCTCTCTAAGTACAATTGTGTCGGCAGATCATTGGGGAAATCGCGATGGAGCTCTTCGAAGAGCTGTTTCGCTTCTCCTTTGCGATCTGCTTGAAAGGCATCAAAGGCTTTTGTAAATCGCATCGCAAGATCAAGCGTCTCTTTTGCCGGAGAGATTTCAACCGGGCCGCCTTTCATCGCCATCAACTCAAAAAGGGCGATCTTTTCTTTTTTCCCCTTCACCTCCACCTTATCGATCGGCCGGATGACAAACCGGTCATCCAACTGCTTTCGGATCGCCTCTCCCATTAAGATCGAGGTGCTATAGACTTTATTTTTTTGCTGGATCCGGGACGCTGCATTGACCATATCGCCGATGAGAGTGTAATTCATCCTCTCCGGAGTCCCGATATTGCCAACGATAGCGACACCGGAGTTGATGCCGAACCGAGTTTTAAAAAGAGGCTGGTTCTTCTCCTTGCAGCGCCGGTTAAAGGCCTGAACAAACGCATGGCAGAGAAGGGCCGTTTCGGCGCAAAGCGCCGCCTGCTTCGGCTCGGGAGTCGGAGCCCCCCAAAACGCCATGACGCTATCGCCGATGTATTTATCAATCGTCCCTTTGGCTGTAAGAATGATTTTAGACATTCCGTCAAAATACTCAGCCAAAAGGGCCATCAAAGTTTCTGTCTGCTGCTCTTCGGTTATCGAAGTGAATCCCTCAATATCGGAGAAAAAGACCGCCACCTCTTTCTTTTCGCCGCCTAGCTTGATTTCTTTGTTTTGAGCGAACAAGGCTTGGACGATCTCTTTAGGCACATAGCGGGTGAAAGACTGCATCGCCGAGCGCAACTGGGAGATCGCATAATCCATCAAATAGATCTCCTTGACCCTCGAAGCAACCCTCGCCTCTTTGGAAAAATCGAGATGGCGCACCTTGTCGACCTCTTTGGCCAAAAGGACGATCGGTCTCGATAGGCGGGTTGCGAGATAGACAACCCCCAAACCGGAAATTCCCAAGATAATAAAGACAATGAGGATTGCGCTTTGCTGCGTCGCTCGGAGCTTCGCAAAAAAATCGTCAGAAGGGACGATCACCGCGACAAGCCAGTCTTCTTTGTTCTTTAAAGCAAACGGCTCGAAATCACAAAGATACGAAACCCCCTTCCATTTAATTTCAAAGGACTTAACCTTTGTCTTCTGATAACTCTGAAAAGCAGCCGATATCACTTCAGGAGAAATCGTTTTAAAATATTTCGCTTCGCTTTCCGGGATGATAACCTCTCCCTTGGAATCGAGAATGAAGGTTTTGCCTCTCTTTCCGATTGTTTGTTCTGCAAAGAAGTTAGACAACAGATCAAAAGAAAGATCAATTCCAACTACGCCGAAAACAGCCTCTGAAGAATCAAAAAGAGGTTCTGAAACGGTAATCCCATAATTATTCGTTTCGAAGAACTTATAAACGGGGCTCCAATAAAGTCCCTTTGTCTTTTTTGCTCCAATATACCAGGGGCGGTCTCTGGCATCAAAGTGCTCTTGCAGGAAAGACTCAGAAGCAAGGACATTGAAGTTTTTATCGAGATAATAAGTCGTTTCAGTGGGATTTCCACTAGACAGGATAATAGCTTGCCAGTAGTAGGCTGCATTTTTTGGCAAAGGGGTATTCGGCTTAGAGATAAAGTTGCTTTGGTTGGAAAAGGAGAGGTCCGCTGCCGTATAAGTATCGCCCTCTTCAGTACCAATATAAAGAAAAGATACATTTGGATAATTCTTGACAACCGAGAGCATGACAGTGCGCATCTGTTCATTTTGAGGGTTGATCTCCGCCAAAGAGTGGTATAGGCCGGCTATCGTCAGATCGATCCGTTCCGTAGACTCCAAAAGAGTATCCAGGTACTGATTGACATCCTCTTGGACGTGGCTCATGATTTCTTGGGACTGCTCTGATACGATTTCTCTGTTTTTTGATCCCAAAAAGAATAAAACCGCCGTAAAAGCCGCCACGACGAGGGCCATGAAGATCGTGAGAATATTGATCCGCATCGTAAGACGCGGGGTCGTCTTTTCCATCTCTACTCTTTTAGCGGGATCACAGCCCCGTCGTAAACCCACTCAACGGGAACGGGTGTTTTCTGTTTTATTTCCTGGCAAAATTCATGCAGATCCCGGTCCGTATGGTCCGGATCGTGGTGGGTTACAATCCAGCGGCCCGGCTGTATCTTTTCAATAAAGGGTAAAATCACGCTCGGGGAAGAATGGCCCCAGCCTTTGCGCTCTAGATGCTCTTTTTCGCTGTATTGCATTTCATGGATGAAGAGATCGCATCCTTGGAAAAACTCGACGAAGCCCTCATCAAAAGGGAGCTCGACCTCATTGTCTGTGGCATAGCCGATCTTTTCTTTCGGAGTTTTTATCTTGAAACACCAAGTCGTGTAGACATGATGGGCTAAATGGCACTCAATGGCTAAATCGCCAAGCCGGACCGGAGTGGCCGGCTGCATGGAGCAAAATTCGATTTTAGCGGGCAAGGCGCTAAAATCCACCGGAAAAAACTCTTTGGCAAAGAGCTCTTCGAAAAGCTCTTTTGGCGCTCGACCGTCTCCCTTGGGGGCATAGATCGCAATCTCTACATCGGGGCGATAGAGCGGCTTGAAAAAGGGAAAGCCGATCAGATGGTCCCAGTGCATGTGGCTGAAAAAGAGATGGAACTTGCGAATCCCCTCCTTTAAAAGCCGGTTGCCAAGAGGCAAAATGCCCGTTCCCGCATCGATGATGGCAAGATTTGCGCCATAGCGGATCTCTAAGCAGGAGGTATTCCCTCCAAAATGGGTATATTGGGATCCGCTTACGGGGCAAGATCCCCGCGTACCCCAGAATTTCAGATAATGGTCCATTAAATTTACTATATGGTTACCTTTCTGAAATAAAGCAACCTTTCGATATACAGCTATTCCATCTACTTGTATACTGGCTGTATGCCAAGCAACTCATTTGGATCGCTGTTTCGAATCACAACTTTTGGGGAATCCCACGGCCTTGCGATCGGGGTCGTCATCGACGGATGCCCGGCTGGGCTCCCTATCTCTCTAGAAGAGATCCAGGAAGAGCTCTTTTTGCGCCAGCCGGGAAAAAATCCTTACACCTCTCCTCGAGGAGAAAAGGACGAGGCCGAGATCCTCTCCGGCGTCTTCGAAGGGAAAACAACCGGCGCACCCATCGCGCTTTTGATCCGCAACCGCGACGCCGATTCCTCCAAATACGAGCCAATTAAGGACCTGCTCCGCCCGGGCCACGCCAACTACACCTATCTGCAAAAATATGGCATCTTTGATTACCGCGGAGGGGGCAGATCGTCTGCAAGGGAAACTGCCGCAAGGGTTGCCGCGGGCGCGATCGCCAAAAAGCTCATCGCCCATTTCGGTATCCGGACCTGCGCTTTCGTCGCTGAAATCGGCGGCATTGCAATGGACCCTCCCGACTTAAAAAACCTCGCAGCCTTGAGAGAAAAGACGCTTGAAAGCCCGATTTTTTGTCCCGATGAAATGGCGGCAAAGCAAATGATGGCCGCGATCGAGGCGGCAAAAAAAGAGGGCGATTCGCTCGGAGGCATCCTCCAAGGCGCCGCCAGCGGCCTGCCCGCCGGGCTCGGCGACCCGGTCTATCAAAAGCTCGAAGCGAACCTCGCTTATGCTATGCTCTCGCTCCCTGCGACAAAGGGGTTTGAGATTGGATCGGGCTTTGCCGGCGCCCGGATGAAGGGCTCGGAGCATAACGACACCTTCGAAGCAGATTCCAAAGGAGAGATCCGTACTACAAGCAATTTCGCCGGAGGGACGCTCGGAGGGATTTCGACCGGAGCCCCCCTTTTTTTCCGCGTCGCCTTCAAACCGACCTCAAGCATCGAAAAAGAGCAAAAGACTGTCTCAACAACCGGGAAACCGGCCGCTTTTAAACTCCCGCCGGGATCTCGCCACGACCCGTGCGTCGCGATCCGCGCCGTGGCCATCGTCGAGTCGATGCTGGCGCTCGTTCTCGCCGACGCTCTTCTCATGAACCGGCTCGCCCGTATTTAAAAAATTTGAAAACTATTGGAATGTCAATTTAACCCTTTGATATACTTCGTACCACTCGAAAAAAATGAAAAACTCCCCATGAGGAACCATGTCAACTACAATTGCAAGAGATGCTGAAACAGGCGGCCTTTCCATCTGGAAAGGGGCCATGCTAGTCTCCGGAACCTGTATCGGGGGAGGCATGTTGGCAATGCCGATCCAAACAGCCGACGCAGGCTTTTTGTTATCCTTCCTGGTCCTCGCTTCCAGCTGGGTGTTTATGACCTTTACAGGCCTTTTGCTTGTTGAGGCAACCCTTTGGCTGAAAAATCAGGCCCACTTTTCCTCTTTGACCCAAATCCTCTTAGGCACCCCGGGCAGGATCCTGGGCCTCCTCGTTTATTTATTCATGAACACAACCTCACTCGTCGCTTACACTTCCGGGGGAGCTCAGCTATTCGAGCACTTTTTGAGCCTGATCGGTCTTTCCGTTGGATACAAAACTTGCTGCATCCTCTTTACCCTGATCTTTGGAGGGCTTGTTTCGTTTGGGATGCTTCTCATTGGCAAAGTCAATAATTGGCTTGTGCTGCTGATGGGGGCGATCTACTGCTACCTGACATTTTTAGGGATCAGCAGCCTCAATCCCGGCTATCTGGAATTCCGCCCTGCATGGATTGCCGGACTCTACTCTTACCCCTTGATCTTTGCTGCATTCAGCCATCAGATGATCGTCCCTTCCCTCTGCTCCTATCTGCGCTACGATGCAGCTAAGCTGAGAAAGGCCCTTCTTATCGGCACAGCAGTGCCGTTTGCCGTTTATTCGCTCTGGCTGCTGGTCATCCACGGGATGATCCCTTATGAAGGGGAAAACGGGCTGCACATGGCGTTTGTCAATAACTCACTCATAGTGGAGCCTTTCCGAGCACACTTTTCTCATGGCCTTCTCTTTATTATGATCGACTTGTTTGCTCTGCTTGCTCTGGCGACTTCCTATATGGGCCTATCGATTGCCCTCTTCGACTTCGTCAGGGACCTCTTCCAGGGCATTGGCCGCTATCCGAGCAGAAATGCCATTATCCTGGTCTCAATCCTCCCCTGCCTTTTGCTTGCAATGCAATTTCAAAAGGCGCTTCTAGACTTCCTCGATATTAGCGGGGGCTTTGGCGATGGGCTATTATCCGGCCTTATCCCCGTCGCGATGATCTGGGTCGGCCGCTACAGAAAGCGCTTTGAAAGCGGCTATCAGGTCGCAGGGGGAAAACCCGCTCTTGTTCTAGCAGGCGCATTTGCCCTTTTCATTGTAATCGTGCAATGGGTTAAGCTGCTGTAAGAATTTCTTTTAGAGGTACCGTATGGTTGCTTGTATTGGTTTGGCTTCAGGGATTGGAGCCGGAAATCCGGGCTGCGCAAAAGGACCTTTGGAGCTTCAAAAACGGCTCGATCTCGATTGGCGCGGGCTGATTTTGTCCAAAGAACATCATCAAGAGAAAATGGAAGCGATTGCTTCTCTCAACCACTCTCTTGCTGAACTTTCCTATTCTTTAACACTCGAAGAGCCTTTTTTTCTCTCCATTGTCGGCGATCACTCTTGCGGGGTGGGGACTTGGTCGGGGAGCGCTGCCGCGATCCGGGAGCAAGGCGATTTGGGCTTGATCTGGATCGACGCCCATCTGGACGCCCACACCTCTCAGACATCCGATTCGGGGAATATCCACGGGATGCCCATAGCAGCTCTTTTAGGTTATGGAGACAAAAGGCTCACTACCATTGGAGACCCCTTTCCCAAGGTCCGGCCCAAAAATCTTGCCATGATCGGCATCCGCAGTTTTGAGCCGGCGGAACTCCGTTTTTTGAATCAGCTCAATGTCCGAATCTACATGATGGACGAAATCGAAAGGCGCGGCTTGGCAGTTGTGCTTCACGAGGCAATTGAGATCGTCTCGAAAAACACCGCGGGATACGGCGTCAGCTTTGATCTCGACAGCCTCGATCCGGCTGCAGCACCCGCCGTCGGAACGCCGGTAGATAAGGGGTTAAACCCTGAAGAGCTGCTTGACGCGCTCCATCTTTTTGAGTCCCATCCTCCTCTCGCATTTGAACTGGCGGAGTACAATCCGCTTTTGGATCGAAATGACAAAAGTTTTTACATTATCGAGCAGCTTTTGCAAAGCCTTGCGAGGCCTTTATGCAAAACCATTTTTAGATAAAATTAGCGTTTTGTCTTTCGGTACCAACAGAAAAAGGGAATGGGGAAAAGTGCGGCGATTGCTCCAAATCCGATCAGGCTTGTGTAGCGCCCGGAAGTGCCGATATCGATGTTTTCGGGCGGGATAAAGCTGACAACAACGGTTGCAAAGCACGCAAAGAGCCCCAAAAATACCATCAGCCAAAGACAAGGCGCTCGAAAAGTCTTTGCTTGGGGATCTCTTCGTGAGCGCAGCCGTAAAGAGCTTAAGAACATCAAAATATACATCAGCATATACATCGAAGTGCTAAGCGCCGTTAAAAACCAATAGAACCCGTTGATGCTGGGCAAAAGCAAAAAAACGGAGCAAAGAAGGCTCACGAGAAGCGCTTGGGCAACCAAGATGCGCCATGCAGCGCCATGCCGGTTTTTCTCCGCAAAATAGCGCGGGAAAAAGCCGGCTGAGGCCGCCTGCAAAAGCCCTTTTGCCGGAGAGACGAGCCAGTTGATCAGGCCGCCTAAAGCTCCTAGCGTGATGAGGATCGCCATGATGGGAATGCACCACCCAAGTCCAAACGAGGTAAAAAATACGGTGAATACCTGCATGACTCCTGCAATGAGGTTGATCTCTTCCACGGGCACGACGAAAGCGATCGCCAAAGAGCCGAAGAGCATTGAAAAGAGGATAAATGCGGAAGAGAGGAGCACCGCTTTCGGGAAATTGCGCTGAGGAGCGCGAATATCGCTTACATGAACGCCCGCAAGCTCCATTCCAAGAAAGGAGGCCATGATAGCAATTAGAGAAACCCAGTTCGAGCTCTCGGAAAGAGAGGGAAAGATCTTAGAGGCCGTGATTTGAATCTGCAAAAGCTTCCCGCCCGCTACCCAATATGCTCCCAGTCCAATGAGAAGCAAAATGGGGAACATCGTACCAAGCGATGCCAAAAAATCATTGACTTTAGCGGAGGTGTGGATGCCAAAAAAATTGAGGAACGTCATGCCCCAAAAAATCACCAGAATAGCTCCCACAAGATAGAGCTTATTTTCCGCTAGATGAGGATCGACTAGATAGGCGGCCGTACCGGCTAAGAAAGAGAGAAACGACGGATACCAGATCATCGTGTTGACCCACTGCAGCCAAACGGCCGCCATTCCCCACGAAGCTCCAAATGCTCTAGAAACCCAAGAATAGACGCCTCCCTCTTCCGGGGCAGAAGCGGAAAGCTCGGCTGCAACGAGGGCAACAGGAATGAGAAAGATGATCGCCGAGAGGATAAAAAAGAAGATCAAAGATGGCCCGAAAAGCGCAGCCGCGGGCAGATTGCGGATCGAGTCGATCGAAGCCACAATGAGCAAGATGAGCGATCCGAGGGGAATTTTCCGCGCCATAAGCGAGTTGTATCGCAAAGGCGAATTATCGCAAATCACCAATCATAGTCGGATTCATAACCCCAATCGATTAGAGTCTGTCCCAGTGTCATTTTGCAGAGTAAAATATGCTCCGGCAGGAAATGCGTCTTCCACGATCCAATTAAGCCCTGTCTGTAAGTCGGTGAAAAACGATTTGCAAACAACTCGTTTTTTACCTTTTCAATAACATCTTCAGGAACATTTCGATCTAAAAAACTTCAGTATATTTCTAATTGTCCTATCTTGTATTTCATCAGAACCGCCGCCTAAACTACCCACTAAATCTTCAAATTTCACAAGAAATCCCCGTCCTGTAGCAAGAGCAAGAGCTGCCAGCTCGTATTCACGGTTGACCTGAGAATAAGGAAGAGGAAGAATGTTCGCCAAGACAGCAGTCAGTTTCTTATGAAAACTAGCATCCTTCCAAACTTGCAGCTCATGCGAATCAAGGTAGAGGATTTTTCCATCAAGCGGCCTCATGCGAGGTCCAGGATCATACCAATTTCCAAACCAATAGACTCTTGATACGGAAACGAGCCTATCTCTGACTTCTTGACAAGATCTGCATGATTGGTTTTTTTGAACGTGCATAAAGTCTTTTTAGTCTTC
>JAKBAE010000150.1 GCA_021809325.1 bacterium | reverse complement strand
TACCCGCGCACGGTATGATAGCCTTTAAGGCGGAAGAAAGATAAACAGGAGGAAAAAGATGTCACTCAAAACTGCATTGATCATGATGGTATTGTGCGCTGCAATTTTGTCATGTTCAAAAAATGAGCCGTCAAAACCGACTCGTGCTAAAGAAACTTCCAATGAGGAGAACAACGACGCGAAAGGAGAAGCCTCTCCAGAAGCATTGCAAGCGCCAACTGGCCGTGGATGCTAATCTGTAGGACTTTGTTCTTTAATCAAGATATGGAATGCAAGGGTTCCTTTTTGGAAAAACAATTTTAGAATGGAACCGGTTCGATATTGTCTCTCAAGAAATCGTTCATTTTTCTCAAATGCAGGGCAATGCTCCTATTCTCTATCGCGTTACTTCAGGCTCTCTCCAATCCAACTGTCCTATCTATCTCGTCAATCCTAAAGAAGTCATGATCGGCAGCTTGACTTTAGCTGACCGTCATGAGGGTAAATGCACGGACTGCATCTTCTGTGCTAGAAGATGCAAATTCGGCGTTGTAGCCGATCTGGATCATAGCGAGCGTTCCGAGAGCAGAAATCCCAAGGGCGGGTAGAATCGATGCTTTATGCTGCGACCAGTTCTCTGTCCCGACAGACCCATCAATCTGTTTTTACGTACATGTGCGTTCCTCGAATGAATGGGCGGAGGAGGTTATCAAATCTACTCGCTTTTGGGCAAGGAGCAGCTGCTTTGCAAAATATCTCGAATGGCTGCTGCCAGCTTTTGGTTTGAAACGAGCTCTTCCAGTGTTGGCTTGAAGCGGTATGTCCAGTTTTTAGGGCTCACAATCCCGGGAACATTGATCCTTCAGAAGGAGAGTCGGGCTGATAGCTCCAAACCCGGAAAAGGCCTGCAAAATGGTCGAGCCGGTAGAGGTGAAAAAAAACGAGCAGTGTGTCTTACGCGCTCTTTCCACCAGGCGAAGTCTTCTTTTCGCATCTCTGGGCGGTTCAAGAGGGGAAAGCCCCATCTTTGGCCGTCCGGATTGTAGTAATCAGGAGGCGCCCCCGCACTGCGGCTCAAATCAAAGAGTTGTGGGCCTGCCCAGACATCCGAACTATCGGAGCTCATGAGAAGGGGAAAGTCGCCGATGAGAAAGACCCCGGCTTGCTCCGCATGGTTTTTGGCCTTTTGCATTTGAAGAGCTGCGTGATACTGGGTAAAGCAGTGGAAATCGATGGCGCGAGGATCGGCTGTACAGCTTTCGCGGGACTGTTTTTCTTCCGGCCACTCTTTCCAAGCTTTGCCCCCAAACTCGTCTTTCACGGCCATAAATAGGGAATACGAGTCGAGCCAGGAGCGGTTTTGATCTAGAAAGAAGAGGTAGTCCGGTTGGTTTTGGAGTGAGGAAAAGGTCAATTCAAAATATTTGAAGAGCCAGCGCATTTTTTTCCGCCGAACCTGGGAATAGCTCAGCCTATCGCTCGAAGCAAATGGCTGGAAAGCGGCTATGTCGAATTACGTGTCGGGCAAGGCGGCAAGATCGAGATAGATGGGATTCAAGGCGCAAGACGAGAGGGCGTTATAGGGACTAGGATCTTCTCCGGAATCGGTGATCGGGAGAAGTTGCAAGCAGTCGAGGCCAACCGATTTGCACCAGTCAATGAGGTGGGGAAGGTCTCCGAAATTTCCTATGCCGCTGCTTTGCTCTGTACGCAGCGCCCAAAGAGGGACGCAGATACCGTTAAGGTCACTTGCGATCGTTGAATCCCAGGGCTTTCACGCAGTCCAAATTCCAAGTTTGTGGCCGAGGGAGGTATGTATGAAAGAATCAACTTTAGGTTAATTATGTTGATCAAGAATTCGAGTTTTATTTATATCTCGAAATTAAGAAAGCAATTTCTATTGAGCGAACTTTTTGTAAGACTCTGTTTTCTTTTATAAATCAATTCAAAAACACTAAACTTCATCTCAGGTTTTTATGGCTCTTAATAATTCAAGTAACTACAATACCCTTTCAGATTCAGTTCTGACAACGAATGCTTCTCCATTCAATACCGCTGTGGGAGTGACCGGTCTCACGGCAAATCCCTCGGGTCTTAACAATACAGCCATGGGCTATCAGGCTCTCAATGGGCTTACAACCGGCGGCTCTTGCACGGCCATGGGATTTACTGCCCTTGAAGCCAATACAACGGGTATCAATAACACTGCGATTGGTTCTGCAGCTCTAGCTGCCAATACAACGGGAATAAACAACACTGCTGTTGGATATCAGGCGCTCTTTGCGAATACACGGGGATACAGCAATATAGCCGTAGGCTCTAACGCATTGCTCTCGAATATAACAGGAGTAAATAACGTCGCAATAGGGTTTGACGCGCTTAACTCCAATACCACCGGGACGGAGCAGATCGGAATCGGAAGCAGCGCGCTATCTTCTCAAATACAAGGACTTGGCAATGTTGCTGTTGGATATGTAAACCTCAATGCCCTTGTGACAGGAAGCTTTAACACCGGAGTCGGATATGGAGCTATTAGTACGATATTCAGCGGATCTGAAAATGTCGCTATCGGCTCTCAGGCCCTAAACTCCTTACAAACAGGAGTGGAAAATGTTGTTATTGGCGCCCAAGCCCTTCAAGGTCTATACAATGGCTCAGGCGCAGTGGCTGTTGGGTGTCGAGCGGCTTATGCCGTGAATACTTCCAGTGTTACAGCAGTTGGATATCAAGCGCTTATGCGTAATTTAGGCGGAGTCCAAAGCACAGCTGTTGGCTATGAAGCGCTTTATTCTAGTATAGCAACAACGGGTGGAACCAATACTGCTCTTGGTTTTCAGGCCGGTTCTGGTTTTACGGGTTCGGAGTCGAACAACATTTTAATTGGTGCAAACGTTTTTGGAGTTCCTGGTGATTTCGCAGTCACTCGCATCGGGGCAACCGCGACAATGCTTAAATGTTTTGTCGGCGGTATTTATGGAACGGTTTCTACAGCCGGCACCGCTAGCGCCCCTGTTGTAATCGATCCGCTCGGTCAGCTTGGAACCATTGGTCCTTTGACGGATGGGCAGCTTCTGATCGGATCTTCAGGACTCAATCCCGTAGCAGCAACCCTGACCCCAGGAACCGGTATCATGATTGCGAACTCTCCCGGCCAAATTATCCTTTCCGCAGTGGGTGGAGGCATCAGTTGGAATTCGATCGTCAGCTCGGCGACTGCCTCTTCCAATAACGGATACATTGTCAACGGGAATCTCACAGTTGGGCTCCCAACTGCATCGTCTCTTGGCGATGAGCTAAAAGTGATTCTGGTGAGCGGTACGGTTTCAATTGGCCAAGCCGCCGGACAGTCCGTTATTTTTGGAAATACCGTCACAACGACGGGAACGGGAGGATCTCTCATTTCGACCAACCCCGGAGACGCTTTGAGCTTTGTATGCACAACGCAGAATCTGACTTGGGCAGTGTATGCATCTCAAGGAAACTGGTCTGTTGTTTAATGAAACGGTTATTTGGCGTGATTGAAAAAAAATCGCGCCATTTGACTCAAAACTAGCCATGATTAACGAAACCAATTATATTTCTTATTTTATAATTGGGATTCGAGCCATGAAGATTCTTATTACCGGAGCCTCGGGTTTCCTGGGCCAATCACTGACTTATACCATTGAGGCAGTTGCAAAACTCTGGCGAAGTGGGGTTTTAAGGAAAGCACAAAAAAATTTAGAAAAGACACGCCTTGCTCTATAATGTCATTTGGAAGAACAAAAAGAGAGCAAGGCAATGGCTAATTCTTTCCTCG
>JAKBAE010000038.1 GCA_021809325.1 bacterium | reverse complement strand
TTCGAAAGAGGATCTGCAAAAGCCGTTTCCCGCCCTTGGGATTTGCAGGACGCCCGAGGCTCCTCTCTCTGAGATTGTCGATACGCTCTCGAAGATCTATTGCAGCCGCATCGGGTTTGAGTATCTCTCTGTTGAAGACAAAGAGCTGCGTAAATGGATCCAAGAGCAAATTGAGCCGGAGTTGAAAATCGAGCCGACAATCGAAGAAAAGCGGCTCATCCTCGAAGCTCTCAACCGCTCCGAGCTTCTCGAAAAGTACCTGCACACGAAATACGCCGGGCAAAAGCGCTTTTCTTTGGAGGGGGTCGAGACGATCATCCCGCTTTTGGCCGAGCTGATCGAAGAGGGGATCTCAAAGGGGATAGAAGAGTTTTTCCTCGGCATGGCCCACAGGGGCAGGCTTAACGTCCTCTCCAACATTCTCGGAAAACCCTATTCGGTCATTTTTAAAGAGTTTGAGGATACTTTCTATCCTCTTTCGATGGAAGACGGCAGCGGCGATGTTAAATACCACAAGGGATTTTCTTCCGAAATCTCCGGCAGGGTGAAAAAAAACGCCATGATCCACCTTGCGCCGAACGCATCGCATCTCGAATCGGTTGACGCCATCATCCTCGGCCAGGCCAAAGCGTCCCAAGTGCAAAAAGGGGGCGGCTTTGACAAGGCGATCCCCATTCTCCTCCATGGAGACGCCGCATTTGCAGGGCAAGGGGTCGTCTATGAAACGATGCAGCTCGCCTCTTTAGATGGCTATGAGACGGGAGGGACGATCCACATCATCTTAAATAACCAGATCGGATTTACCACGCAGCCCGAAGAGGCCCACTCGATGCGCTATTGTTCCGATTTGGCCAAAGCATTCGGCGCTCCCGTGTTCCACCTCAATGCGGAAGATCCGGAAAGCTGCATCTATGCGGCGAAAATGGCGATGCAGATCCGTCAGCGCTTTGGCGCCGATGTGATCCTCGATTTGAATGGATACCGCAAGTATGGGCACAATGAAGGCGACGAGCCTTCTTTCACACAGCCTTTGCACTACAAGCTGATCCGCTCCAAGACCCCTATTCGCGAACTGTACCTGCAAAAGCTCCTTTCCGAAGGGCATCTAGAAAAAGAGATGGCTGAAGCGCTTGAAGGAGAGTTTAAAGCCAATTTGGAAAAAGAGCAGGCGATTGCCAAAGATGGGGCGCCTGCTGCCGAAGAGACGAAAAATGGATTTTCTTTTGAACAGGCTGCTACAGCCGTGGACGAGGCGGCACTGCGCCTGGTCGTGAGTCAAATTGCAAAGCTTCCCTCTGGATTTCACCTCCACCCCAAGCTGGCCAAGTGGATTGGGGAGAGAGGGCAAATGCTCGATCAAAACCAAATTGATTGGGGCCTGGGCGAATGCCTTGCCATGGGGACGCTTCTTTTAGAAAAGACCCATGTGAGGCTCTCCGGCCAAGACGTCCGGCGAGGCACCTTCAGCCACCGCCATGCCGTGCTAATCGACCAGGAAAATGGGGAGCGCTATTTCCCGCTTGCCCACCTCAGTGAAGACCAGGGGCAATTTTACGCTTACAACTCACCGCTTTCCGAATATGCGGTTTTGGGGTTTGAGTTCGGCTATAGCTGGAACTATTCGAATGCCTTGATCTTTTGGGAGGCGCAGTTCGGCGACTTTGCCAACACGGCGCAAGTTGTGATCGATCAATACATCGCCTCAGCCGAGCAGAAATGGATGCGCACCTCATCTCTTGTCCTCCTTTTGCCGCATGGGATGGAGGGGCAAGGGCCGGAGCACTCTTCCGCCCGCATCGAGCGCTTTTTACAGCTCTCCTCCAATAACAACATGCAGATTGTCAATGCGACCAGCTCGGCGCAGCTCTTCCATGCGCTCCGCCGCCAAATCAAGAGGGAAAATAAAAAGCCCCTAGTCGTCTTTACCCCGAAAAGCCACCTCCGCTCCAAAGAAACCTGCAGTCCTTTAAACGCCTTTACTCGCGGCTCTTTTCAAGAAATCCTCGACGATCCTCAAAGCCCGCTAAAAGCTGCGCGCCTCCTTTTTTGCTCGGGCAAAGTTTTCTTCGATCTCGAAAAAGAGCGGCAAAAACGGGGGCGCGAGGATGTCGCCCTCATCCGGATCGAGCAGCTCTATCCGCTCCATCGGGAAAAAATCAAAGAGGTCCTCGGCAAGTATGGGAAAGAGGCGGCCCTGTTTTGGGTGCAAGAAGAGCATGAGAATATGGGCGCATGGGAGTATATCCGGCCCGAGTTAGAGCAAATTTCCGGGAAAAGGATCAGCTATGCAGGACGGCGCCGCAGCTCCTCGCCTGCTACGGGATCGCATCGCCGGCATGAAAAAGAGCTGCACGATTTTCTCGAAGAGGCATTCAAATGAAAGTAGAGATCAAAATTCCAAGCGTCGGCGAATCGGTGAGCGAGGGGACCGTCGGGGCGATCCTCAAGCCGACCGGATCGCAGGTGAAAGTCGATGAGGAGATTTTTGAGCTGGAGACAGACAAGGTCAACCAGGCCGTCTATGCTCCGGCTGCAGGGGTGGTTACCCTCAGTGTCAAAAGCGGAGATACGGTCAAAGTAGGACAGGTTGTAGGAAGCATCGATGGATCTGCGTCCAAAGCCCAGCCTTCCGCACAGGCGCCCGTTCCCAAACCCGAGCCGAAAGAAGCTGCTCCTCAAGAAAAAGGCCCCGGAATTCGGAAGGGGATCGACGAGGCCCTAGAGCTGCGGCAAACGGAAGAAAAAAAAGAAAAAGCGCCCGAGCCGCCGCCGCTGCCATCTCCAAAGAAGCCTGAGGGGAGAGGGGAGTCGCGCAAAAAGATGACGAAGCTGCGCCGCACGATTGCAGAGAGGCTCGTGCAGGTGAAAAACCAGACTGCGATGCTGACGACCTTCAACGAGGTCGATATGTCGGCCGTGATGTCCCTTCGCGAGAGGGAACAAGAAAGCTTTCAGAAAAAGCACGGCGTCAAGCTGGGGTTTATGTCCTTTTTCATCAAAGCCAGCATCGCTGCTCTGCAGGAATTTCCCGATATTAACGCCCGCATTGAGGGAGATGAGATCGTCCAGCATCACTACTACGACATAGGAATTGCGGTGGGGACGGATAAGGGGCTGATGGTGCCGGTATTGCGGGATGCCGATCAGCTCAGCTCGGCCGAGATCGAAAAAAAGCTCAAAGATTTTGCGGAAAAAGCCCGCTCCGGGAAGATTTCAGTCGACGATCTGCAGGGAGGGACGTTTACGATCACAAACGGCGGCGTCTACGGCTCAATGCTCTCGACCCCGATCTTAAACCCGCCCCAAAGCGGGATTCTCGGTATGCATAATATCGTGAAAAGGGCCGTTGTGATCGAGGACAAAATTGAGATCCGTCCGATCATGTATCTCGCGTTGAGTTATGACCACCGGATTGTCGATGGAAAGGATTCGATCGCCTTTTTGGTGCATATCAAGAAAAACCTGGAAGAGCCGGCAAGGTTTCTATTGGATTTATGATGGTCGATGTCGCAGTGATTGGAGCTGGGCCCGGCGGCTATGTCGCCGCAATCCGGGCAGCGCAGCTAGGATTAAAAACGGTCTGCATCGAAAAGGGGCCGACTCTCGGCGGCACCTGCTTAAATGTGGGGTGCATTCCGTCAAAAGCGCTCCTCCACTCTTCAGAGCTTTTTTGGAAACTGCAGACACACGGCAAAGAAGAGGGGATTGAGTTCACGGGCCTTAACTGCAATTTCAAGCAGATGCAAAAGCGAAAAGAAGAGATCGTCTCCGGCTTTGTCAAAGGGATCGACGGCTTATTTAAAAAGAACAAGATCGAGCGGATCGAGGGAGCTGCGCATTTCAAAAGTCCCAATGAGATCGATGTTGGGGGCAAAACGATTTCAGCGAAACACATCATCCTTGCCACCGGATCGGAGCCGGTCGAGCTGCCGTTTTTGCCGTTTGATGAAAAGCGGGTCGTTTCTTCGACAGGGGCTCTTGCTTTTGAAAAGGTCGCGGAGAAACTTCTGATCGTAGGCGCCGGAATTATTGGCGTCGAGCTTGGCTCAGTCTATCGCCACCTCGGCGCGGAGGTCGTATTTCTCGAGTTTCTCGATCGGATCTGCCCATCTTTTGATCGGGCGCTTTCCAAGGCGCTTGAAAAAAGCTTAACGGCGCAAGGGCTCCAATTCCACCTCTCGCACAAAGTGCTCAAAGCCGATCTTGGCTCGCTTCGTCTGACAGCGCAAGGGCCGTCTAGCGAGACGGCGTTTGAGGGGGACGCGGTTCTTGTTTGCGTAGGCAGGCGCCCTAACACGAAGGGGCTAGGGCTCGACGCCGCCGGCATCAAGATGGACGGCAGGGGATTCGTCGTAACAGATGCGAATTTTCGCACATCCCAGCCGCACATCTTTGCCATAGGCGATCTGGTAGAAGGGCCGATGCTCGCCCATAAAGCGTCGGATGAGGGGGTTGCCGTCGCCGAGTTCATTGCCGGCCATAGGCCCGATATCGATATGCTTTCAATCCCAAGCGTTGCATATACCTACCCGGAAGTGGCTGCTGTGGGCCTGACGCAAGAAGAGGCTCTTTCCAGGGGCTTGCAGATCAAAGCAAGCCAGTTTCCTTTCAAAGCGAACTCGAGGGCCCGCTGCACCGGAGAAGACGAAGGGTTTGTGAAGCTCATTAGCGACGCAGCCTCGGGGCGCCTCCTCGGTGCGCACATCATCGGCCCCCACGCCTCTGAGCTGATTGCGGAAGCAGTGCTTGCCGTCCGGCTCCGCGCAAGCGTAGCTCAGATCGCCGAGACGTCGCATGCCCACCCGACGCTTGCCGAGGCGATCAAAGAAGCGGCTTTAATGGCAGGGCCCGGTGCAATTCATCTTTAGAGAGATTGACTATTCTGCAACGAAATGCAAGAAAGTCATGACTATTTTGCAAAGCAATGCAAAATAGTCATGTATGAAAAGGGTTCAGAAAAAGGCGATCTTGCGGGATTTGCAGAAAAAAATGAGATTCTAACCGCCAACCATTTTCTCAAGTTATTGGATCTGTAATCAATACCCGTGGGAACTGCCGCATCCGCAGGAGGATTTGGCATTTGGGTTGGAGATCTTGAAGCCGGCGCCATTGAGGCCGTCTACATAGTCGATCACCGATCCAAGGAGCCGGGGAACTGATTTTTCTTGAACATGGATCTGCAATCCATGCGATTCAAAGATTTTGTCGTTTTCTTTAGGCTTTTCAGAATAGTCGAGGAAGTACTCAAATCCGCTGCACCCTGCCGCTTTTTCGCCAAAGCGAAGGCTCCAGCCCTCTTTGCCGTCTTCCACGAGGATTTCTCGATATTTTTTGACGGCTTTCTCTGTCATCGAGATCGTTGTCAAATCTTCTTTTTCATCGAGAATCGCATTGAGGTCTTTAAGAAGATTCTCGAGCGTCTCTTCTCCAAAGCCATGGCCGAGGACGCCGGCTTCCACGGTCTCCCAGGTGGATGCGCAGCAGCCGACGCAGTTGAGTCCTGCATTCGACATCACTTGGGCCAGCTTCTGGCTTTTGCTCGGGAATCGGCTAAAAATTTCTTCAATCGTCATCTGCCGGTGAATACGCTCTTCCATCTTTCCTCTAAATTTAAAATTTGACTTTCACTCTGCCGCCCTGGATTTTGCACTGGCAAGCTAGCCGCTCGCAGTTCAAATCGCCCAGAAAATCTGCTTCAGCCTGACTGAACTCGGACAAGTTGTCCATCCCTTCCGTCACTTCGATAACGCAAGTGCCGCAAACCCCTTCCGTACAAGCAAAGGGGACGCCTGCTTCTTCGCAAGCCTCAGCAATGGGAGCTCCGTCCGGAAGATCGATTTCATCATCCGTATCTTCAAAAAATAACTTTGCCATTGCCCTGCACCAATTTTTTACATGCAAAGTTTAGCGCATCTTGTGGAAAAGGGCAAGGATCGTTTGCGGCCGCTCTTTCGCAAAGCGGCCGTAATAAAATTTATTTATACATCAAAAGGGTTCTCAAACGGTCTGGGGTCGTTCAAGATCTCTAGCGCAGTCTCTTTTAAAGTGGCGATTCCATCAGGAAACCCAACCTTGACTAAAAGATTGTTTAAATAAGTAATTTCCGTTTCGAGAAAATCGATTCGGGTTTCTAGTTTTGCAATGGTATTAATACTCATGGATAACTCCATTTTTTATTATTAATGAAATTTAGAATTATCTTGATTAGATTATACACCCGTCTGTTCATTTATTCAACCCTGTAAAAATAAGTTGAACTATTGTGTATATAGGTTATTTTACTTGATTTTGTATCTGTATTATTGTATGATAATTACTCGTTACTAAATAAGACAAAAACAATAAAAAAGAGGATGTATGTCTTTAGAAGCTGATGCTAGCATTTCAAAAAACGAATTTCATTCGTGGACGGTTGAGCAAGGAACTAAATTTGCAGATCGTTTCAGCAAAATAGAATCAAACGTAGATAAAGTGATTACTGGACTTGCAATGCTTCTAGTTGGGGCTGTTGCATTCCCGGCGCTTCTTCTTGCCGACGCAATCCGTGGAACAAGTCATATTCTTGAAAGCGCATACAATTGGGAAGATAGAGACGTAGAAGTCCGCTCACCAGTTGGAATGATAGAACCTTCTCCTGTTCCTGTAGAGAAAGCTCCGGGTGAAAAGATTTTAGAAAAAGCCGGCGCATTGAAAGCGCTTGTGTCTGTTGGAAGTCAAATAAGCCTTGATACTGCCTCTAAAGCAAAAGAAATGAGAAAAGAGTTGGCAAGCGAGATTCTTGAGCATATTCAAAATATGGAGCATGATGAAGCGCTTCAATTTGTGGGGTCTGTGTTTGTTGAGATGGGAAGTGCAGTTAATCCTAATTATTTTGAAAAATTACTTTTAGGTTCTGTGTCCGAAGCAGTTAATTTTAGTATTTACTTTACCGAAAAATCTCAAGAAATACGAGATGAATTCGTTGCTAACTTTGCAGAAGATCCATTCAAAGCAACAAATCAGTTGTTGAAAATGAACGATGTATTGATTTTTGTTACAGGTAAAAAAGTAAATCTTCTAAGCGCAGCTGATGAGAGCCTAGTTAGGAGAGAAGTCCAATCAAAACTTCTCGCTGATTTGAATGCTCTTAGCGACTTGGACAGAGTAGTTAATGCACTGCAGGAGATTGGCCTTCCGCCTATCAACACGACTGAGATCCTTAACAAGATTGTATTTTTAAAGTCTTCTATCGAAGATCTTAATAAAGAGAATGAAAAATTAGGAGAAGCTTTTCAGGTAATTCGCAGCTATCTCGGTGAGGTTCATGGGATTGAAGCACGGTCTCTTGAAATTAAAATTGAAATCGAGCGCGCAACGAAAGAGATCCGCCTCTTGGAATCTCTCCCTAAGGAAGTAGATCCGGCTGCTTACGGTAAGATCTCGCAAGAAGATTCTGAAGCACCTAAAAAATTTGAAGCTATGTATCGAGATGTACAGGCGCTATATGAGCATCCTGAAAGAATACGGGTTCTTAAGGCACAAGTAGTTGGTCTAAATGATCAAATTCAAGAACTTGAATTGAAGAAAGGAAATTTGCTGAAAGGTCAATCGGTAGACTTTCTTACTCAACAGCTTTCTGAAATTGAATCTAAAATTTTCCAGAACGAAGAGCAAATTAAATCGTTCAGAAGCGCTCTAGATGGAGATCTTAACTCGGTAGTGATTCCGGGTGAGGAAGATGTAGTTGGAGCGGGAATCTCGGATAGCCCCTCCGTTACTCCGAAGCGCGTCGATGAGGCGGTAAGTGCGCCCCCGTCGCTACTAAGCTCTAGCCTCTCGAATTCATACGACGAAGAGTTCATTGAGGATACTCTAACATCATCTGTGGGTGAGTCAACCGATGAGGAATCTGACTCTGAGATCGATGACGAGGAAGACTTTGAATTAGAGACGCAAAGTTCTAGCCTCTCGGCTTCATCTGATAAAACGGTCGTCTTGGAAGACTCTGATCCTGAGCCAAAGCCCCCTTTGCTAAAGGCCTTTAAACCCGGCACAGTTAAACTTATGTACAATGCAGCTGAAGTCGAGAAGTACAAGGTGGATCACGCAGCGTGGGAAGAAAGACAAAGGCAAAAAAACCAAGGCTTGTTTTCTTGGATTTGGTAACAGCTAAATCATGATTCTATCGGGCTTCGGATCATAGGAGATCCGAAAGCCCGACTAGAACATCGCGCAGCACTTCAAGCGGCTTTTGCGATGCGTCAAAGCGGGAAAGGAGCTTTTCCGGATAGTGTTTAAGCACTTTGCTGGTATCGCTTTGATAGACTTCCATCCGGGTGTGCAGCACCCGGGTATCCATATCATCTGTTCTTTTTTCAATGAGAGCCCGCCGCTGGATCCGTTTAATCAGCTCTTCCACATTGCCAACTTCAAGGACAATGATCTTTTCCACGTCGATATACTGGGCCAATAGATCCGCCTGGCGCAGCGTGCGCGGAATCCCATCGAGAAGAAGGAGCTGCTGTTCAGGGAAATAGCGGTTCGTTGCGATCAGCCCATGGACAAAATGGTGCCAGATCCGGATGGTTACTTCGTCCGGTAAAAGAAGCCCTTTGCCTGCATAGTTGTGGTAGAGCTTTCCTGCGGGTGATTCGGGAGAAAGACCCCGAAAAATGTCGCCGGAAGAGAGGTGGAAATGGTTTCCTGCGCTGCTCAGGAATTTGCCCAAGGTCCCCTTTCCAGAACCCGGAGGGCCAAAGATTAAAATGGAGCGGAAAGGTCTACTGTGAGCCGGGATCAAGGGTTCTTCATGCATAAGGCCTCGGATTGATGTTCAGCATAGCTTATCCTCTTGATCCAGGCAAGGATCTGTCAAGATTTTTTTTAATTTAGGGCTTGTTTTTTATTTATTATGTATGGTATAATCTATTAAATATTATGGGTAGAAATTATGAATAATCTTGAATTATCTGCGGTTCTTCCTGAGCTAACTACAAAAAATGGCTCGTTAGTAATTGAAAGAGGAATCATTAGCAATGGAGTTGCCTACGACATTTGGGTTGGCTTCAAAGGAAATGAGCGTCTTCCGGATATAAATAGCTTGCCCCGGGGACGTGCTAAAGAGATTCAAAATCTGGCTTTAGAGATTTTAAGTTCCTTACATGCAGATAGATCTTGCGATTATAAAGCGTTAAGTCTTGAAAACCTTGCCTTTCAGATTGAGGCGGGGGAGGATACTTCCGAGCCGAAAACAGCGATTTTGGTGGGAAAGGCTGCAAATCCTGTCTTTCAATCCTGGAGAGAGGGAAAGACGGATGATTTTGATGTACAGGAAACTACGGGCAGGATTGGTTGGGTGTCCCATTCAAAAAATGTGGATGGTCCAGATACAGAAAAATTGAACAATGTACATGATGGATTGATCCGTTTACGGGGTCTATTTCATACGGTTAGCATTTTGGCTATGCCTAAAATCAGCAGGCACAAAACGGGGGGAGGAGATTTTTCCCCTGAAGTACTAGGGTTTGGCCTCGCAGATCCGCCCCCTTCTCTTGCAAGCATCGCTCCAGCACGTCCCGTTTGGAAACCCAAGGCGAAGAAACCCACATACACCCTTTTAAGAGATCCGGATCAATTTCGAAGGAGGGAAGAGTTGGCAAAAGTCTGGCAAGATTTCCAAGGGAAACATGTTGAATTTACAAACATTTCTTTGGATGAATTATTAGGACTGGCTGAGTCGCTTGATGTTAACAAGCAGCAAATTTTACATTATGATCTATTCAAAAGTGAAAAAAAGAAAGAGCTCTTTGGTGCATTTAATGCTGCCGCCTCGAAAGTAATTCCGGTACGTATACATGGTGAAAGTTCTGAAAATCTTTTAAACAAGCAGTTTTTAGAAAGTCTAGAAAGTTACTGGGCTTAGTTAAATTATTAGCTTCGTAGATATTTAAGATCGATTCTATTATAATATCCATCTGTAATAAGTGGGTAATAATATGAGTGGGTCTTATTCAATTCCATACTTGAGCTTCAGTTCTGCTTCGGCGAGCCATCTTTCAGATGAAGCGAATCAATTTTTAAAGACAAATCTATCTCAAAAAATTTCTCAAGTAGTTGGACTCGAGTTCATCGACCCCGAAGATTTTTCTTTGGAAGGAAGAACCTTGGCCGTTTTGCAAAAATCGGATGGAACAATCAAGATTGAATTAACCGAGAGCCAAGCGAAGAGAATAGAAAAGATTTTGGCGCACTCAATTGGGTTTATCCGAAATACGGGAAATTTTGAATACGGATCGAGTCAGAGAAAAGAAGTTGTTTTTTCTTTGCTTCCCGTTCCTGACACCTTTCGCGAGGCTGCAAAGAAATTTATCCTGGGGCCTTGCGACAAAGGCTTGGGGCTTTGCAAGGACGCTCTCGCTGCAGTTTCCTTTCGGGCTAGCGCCGGAGTGATCGGGAACTCTTTAGGGGGCGCTATCGGCGCAATCGATCTCGTTTCGGGAATGGTCGAAATAGAAGAGGCCAAGGAAGAAATGGCTGAAGCGGAAAGAATCGCCGACAAAGAAGGCTACGCCCGGGCTGAAGCAGAACTCGTGCAAAGCCAGTTAGGGGTCGCTGCCGGAGGGGTGTTCATTGCCCAGTCTCTCTGGTCGTTTGCCGCACCCGGAATGTCAGGGGTTGCCACTGCAGCCTGTTTGCCGCTTTTTGCCCTTTTTATGACTATAGGATCAGTGATCGGGACTTCTCTTTCCATCTTTGGAATCCAACGTTGCAATACATTTTTAAATCAGCTGAACGAATATTTGGAAAATCCCCACTTAAGTGAAGAGCAGCGTATTGCCGGGGCACTTCGATTTTTGCAAGAGATGATCTCGCTCTCACCGGAAGAAGAAGCCCGTCTGGAACTAGAAATTCCCGATTTGACAAAGAGGGAAGAGGTTGGAAGGGAAATTCTTGAAAATAAGGTCTGCCACGCAAAACGTCGGACAAGCTTAAAATGCTTAATTGCTATCGCCAACACGAGCGAAGAGCTGCTTCGCCAGATCGCAGATCCGGCTGAAATGGAGGGTGGGATTAAACAGGCTTTTGATCTTATCAAAGAAACGAAAAAGGCCAGCTATTGCAAAATCGCACTCAATGCACTTGCAATCACTGCCATTTTAGTAACTTTTGCCGCATTAGTTGCCGGAATCATTTTGAGTGGGGGCGCCCTTCCTCTTATTCTAGCTCTCGGGGCCGGGGCAGTCTGTCTGACCCTTGCCTTATATTCCTGGGTCTCAAGGGAGTTCTTCCCTCTTCCGGAGCAGAGGGTAAATCCTGAGCTTTTGTAAATCACTGTATTATAAGCGTTTGTGTTATTATTTTAATAACAGCAGTTTAATTTAATTTTAATTCAAATTGTGGTATAATAATACAACTAATGATGGTGATTTATGGGTGTGATTCCTTCTGCGACAAAGCCTGTTGAAAATGTCGATATGCAGCCATTTTTGAGCCGTATTGGCTCACTCCATGTACAAACGGACAATGGAGAAAAGCTGGTATGCCGGTACCATGATCTTCCCCTAGATAAGCAAGAACAAATTGGGCGGATTGTCCAGCTTTTACTCCGTTCGCGCTCCCTTTATACGCACCTTCAAAATTACCGAGGCTCTTTTAACATCGTATACAAGAAAGAAAAAGAGCGTGAGTTCTTCATCATCGCCGGGAAAACGATTGATTTGGGCCAGTCCTTGGAAGAAACGAGAGAAGAGAAATCACAAAGAAAAAGCCTTTTGTCTGAATTCCACTCCTACTCTGAGAAAGTTGGGGTTGGCTCAGATGTTTTGTCTTTTATCCGCAATATGCTTGCGGCATTTGAGACCGCTGCCCTTGAAAATATCCATTCAAAGGCCTCTATCGCCATTGATGGGCTGCGATTTCTAGGCGGCGCCGCAGGGGTCGTCGGAGGATCAATCCTGATTTCCAAAGGCGCTCAAAAGATGCTGAATTCGAAAGAAGATGAAGAATTCAATCTGGGCTTTCTCCAGGCACTGAGCGGAACGGGATACTTGGCGTTCGGTATTTCGTCCATCATGCTCAGCGTATCGAGTTATTTTGCTTCTGCTGCGGGATTTGCCGAGGCTGTTTCGACATTTGCGATCAGCCCGAGCTTGCTAGTCATGAATGTCGGATTTGCCCTCATTGGTCTTTATCAGTTGACGATGGCAGGATCATTCCGCTCTGATTTTAACCAAGCGATTGAAAAAGGCGGCGTAAAAGGGGGGATCGACTTTCTTCACGAAAATCTCTTTTTGAATCAAGAAGAACAAGAAATGGTTGATGCCATTGCCGATTCAACAGAGAGGGCGGAAAAAACAAAAGAGATTTTGGATCGAAAAAGGGCCCATCTCGGAAGAAGGATCGGAAGCGAAGTTGTTGAAGAAATAGCCCCTAAAGTAGCCGAGCTGAAAAACCGCGGCCATGCTGATGCAGAGTCAGCGAGCTTGCTTGAAAAGGTATCTGAAGCAAATAGCCGGGAGATCGTCAAAGCCGCGCTGTTGATTATAGTCGCTCTTGCATCCATTGCAGGGGCTCTTGCATTGGGCCCGGCAGGGACATTTGCGTTCTTTGCCGCTTTGGCCATCTGCTGGTTTATTGTAGACTGCGCCGCAACGTCTAATTTGACTGCCGATCTAGTTTGGAAGCTCCATCAGATGGTCATGGGGTTTATCCTGCTTTTGAACGAGGGCCCGGATGAGGAGTTCATGAGGTTCTTGGAACACTCCGATCCAACTCTTGCCCGCGCTGACATGCAAGTTAAAACGAGCGTGTATCTGGAAGCCAGGGCCGAGCTAGGCGGTGGAGTTTACGATCTCTTTCAAAAAATTCGGGGTAAAACGAGCCTCTCGCAAGGCTTCTTTGATCTCGGCTGCGATAGCGAGTTTCAAGCAAAGACCGAGGCAGAGGCGATGATCCGGCATATCCAAAAGAAACATCCTCGTTTTTGGGAGACGATCGAGAAAGATTTTTCCAGAGAAAGGTTTGAAAATGCCGTAGAGAGCGGGGCGGCCGGATGGGATGCGCTTTGGATTGCTACGGAATTTGGAGATTTTGGCAAGCGGATGAGGGTTCTTGTCGCTAAAGAATTTCGAGAGATGATGGAAGAGGTCCGTTCGGCCCCCGTGCCAGCCAAGCTGGATTTCTCTGAGCTAATGGATACGCTTAAGAGCTCAATGCCCCTTTTCTATGGCTTTTTGACGAAGAATATAGGAGAGGAAAAAGCTATAAAAGCGTTAATGCAAGCGCATGAAGAGTCGCTTGCCAAGTTTCCTGATATGGAATTTTTGTCGGACGAAGAGCGTTTGAAGCCTGTGGCGCTAGATCTTCTCTCTTCTCTTTTTACGAGCGAAGAGACGCGATCGGCTGTCTTCGGCCGTTTTGATTCGGCTCAAATCCAAAGGATGGCAAAGAAAAAGGAAAAGGGCCTTCCCTTGATGCAGCTTGGCTGCTCTCTTGGAGCTGCGTTTTCTTCATTAGAGCGTGGAAAAACAGCTTATGGAAAAATTAAATATCCCGAGCTTCTTCTCAGCGAAGACGAGGCAATGATTTTGCGAGGACACAATGAGTATCGAAAGCTCGCCGCAAAAGAGTTTCCGGAGGTCTATAAGCTTGCGATGAAAACTCCTGCAATTCAGGGCCGCTCAATTCAAGAAGCCCTTGAAGAGGATTTGCTTTCTCTTGAAAAACCAAACATTGAAGGCGCCCAATTTACCGTGCCGCATCAAACACGCATAGATTTCCACAGATCTCCGAAAACGTCGGTTCAAGGAGAGCGGTTTGAGAGCGGTGAAGTTGAAGGAATGAAAGTTCTTTCGAAATTGAGCGAACTAGCAAAAGAAGATGAGAAGCTCTTTCATCTTTTGGCAGCTCTTTATAGCCAAACGTCCAAGAATTTTGTGCTCTATTTTCAAGAGGAGATGAAGCGCAATGAAGTTTTAACGGGGCTCTATATTCCGACCTCGAATGTACTTGAGCAGCGCTTTACTCAAAAGGAAGACGGGTCATTTGAGATGAACTATGATTTCCAGTTCACTTTGATACCTGAACTTGATGGTGAAATGGTGAAGCTTCCATTGACTGCAACCTTTCGGTTGGAAAAGGAAAATGGCGAGTGGGTTTGCCGCAATCCTGTCTATTCAGATACAATCCAGGTTGATGGACATCCGCGCTGAAACCTCAGATTTTCTAGACCACCTTCGCTCAGAAAAAGGGCTCTCTCCCAATACGATTGAATCATATGGGAGAGACATCTCGGCATTCGGCGCCCATTTGAAAAGCGAGAATAAAAGTTCATTTAAAGAGGCAACGGGCGATTCCATTTATGGCTTCTTGCATCATCTGAAGACAAAGGACTATGCGAGCTCGAGCATCTCTAGGATGCTCATCGCCATCAAGGTGCTCTTTCGGTTCTTGAAGAAAGAAGGGGTGATCGCCCAAGACATTGCTAAACATTTTGAGACGCCCAAAATTTGGCAGTTGATTCCCGAATCGCTGAGTTTAGAAGAGATGGAAGAGCTTCTTTCCCAGCCCAAGGCTGAAGATGCGTCCGGCGCAAGAGATAAGGCGATTTTAGAGCTTCTCTATGCGACGGGCATGCGCGTATCTGAGCTTTGCGCTTTGAAGATCTCCGATGTGTCCGATCAGTTTGTCAAGGTGAAGGGCAAAGGACGCAAAGAGCGGCTGATCCCTGTTGGTAAAGCCGCATTGGATGCAATCGATCACTATCTATTGCATTACAGGGGGAAATCGGAGAGTTGCGAGCCTCTTTTCATTTCTCGACAAGGAAAGCCGATTAGCCGGGTATGGGTTTGGTCCCGCATCAAAGCCTATGCCAAGGCAGCCGGCATCCGCAAGCGGGTCTCTCCGCACACGCTCCGCCATTCCTTTGCAACGCACCTTCTCGAAAACGGGGCCGATCTCCGCCTCATTCAAGAGCTGCTTGGCCATGAAGACATTTCTACAACAGACCGCTATACGCATGTAGCCGGAAGCCGTTTAAAAAATGCCTTCAAAGCGTTTCATCCCAGGCCTTAGGGATCTTTAAGCTAATGAGATCTCTTGAGCGAGGTAGACGTCTTGGATTGCATGGAGGAGCCGTACGCCGTCCTTCATTGGTTTTTGAAAGGATTTTCTCCCTGAAATCAAGCCGATGCCGCCGGCCCTCTTGTTAATGACTGCGGTCCGCACAGCTTCTGCAAGATCGTTTTCTCCCGAAGGGCCGCCTGAATTGATCAGGCCGACGCGGCCCATGTAGCCATTGATTACCTGATAGCGGGTCAGATCAATCGGATGGTCCGAAGAGAGGCGGTTATACATCGCCTCGGATGATTTGCCGAACTTTAAAGCGGTAAAACCGCCGTTTGTGAGGGGTAGTTTTTGCTTTACGATGTCGGCTTCCAGAGTAGCGCCAAGATGATTTGCTTGGCCGGTTAGGTCAGCTGCTTCATGAAAGTCTTTCCCTGCTACCTTAAATGAGCTGTTCCGCAGATAGCACCAGAGGATCGTCGCCATGCCAAGCGCATGCGCTCTCTCAAAGGCCTTTCCGACTTCTTGGATCTGCCGGCGGCTCTCGATCGAGCCGAAATAGATCGTCGCTCCCACCGCTGCGCAGCCCATTTCATACGCCTGCTCGACAGAGGCAAAAAGGGTCTGGTCGTAGCTGTTCGGATAGGAAAGGAGCTCATTGTGGTTGATCTTGAGGATGAGAGGGATCTTATGCGCATAGCGGCGCGCGACAGATGAAAGGGCGCCGAGGGTTGTTGCAATCGCATTGCAGCCCCCTTCCATTGCCAGTCGGATTAAGTTTTCCGGATCGAAATATTCGGGGTTGGGGGCAAAGGAAGCTCCGGCCGAATGTTCTATGCCTTGATCGACCGGCAGGATGGAGAGATACCCCGTCTTTCCCAGCCGTCCGTGGTCAAAGATCCTTTGCAGATTGCAAAGCGTCCGAATATTTCGGGAGCTTTGTGAAAAAATCCTGTCCACCCAATCAGGGCCGGGCTTATGGAGCATCTCTTTCGAGACGGTGCTCGAGACGTGCTTCAAAAGCGATTCGGCCTCTTGACCGAGAAGGGATTCAATTTCGGAGAGCGTCATCATCACCTCTATTTTTGCCAAAATGCTTGGATTTGATCAAACGATTTGCCTTTCGTCTCGGGTACTTTTTTCCAGATATAGATTAGGCAAAGGACGCAAATCGCCGTAAACAGCCAGTAGGTCCCTCCGGCCGTAAGAAGCTGGACAAGGGTCAAAAAGGTGAGCGTGACGATGTAGTTGGAGGTCCAGTTTGCAAAGGTAGCAATCGACATCGCCCTTCCCCGGACGCCGAGCGGGTAGATTTCCGAGATGATCAGCCAAGTGACGATGCCCAGGCCGGGAGCAAAGCAGCCTACGTAGACGATGAGGGCAATAATTGCTTCGATGCCGGTTCCGCTATTTTGAAATTGGAAGGCAAACCCGAGTAAGGCAAGAGAGAGCGTCATTCCTAAAACGCCAACGATTAGTAGAGGCCTTCGGCCGATGCGGTCGACAAGCCAGAGTCCGACGAGTGTCATGATCACATTGATGGCGCCAATCCAGACCGTAGCTAAGATTGCCGACTCGGCTGAGGGGAATCCGGCGAGCTGAAAGATCCTAGGCGCATAATAGATCACGGTGTTGATTCCGGTGATCTGCTGAAAGATGCTAATGCCAATGCCGATGAAAAATGGCGCCCGCACCGATGGCGCAAGCAGGTCTTGGAATTGGCTTTTTACAGGGCGCTTGGCAATCTTTTCTTTGATGACCAGATGCTCCGATGGGGGGGCGATCCTGAGCCTGTGGAGAGCTTTTTCCGCTTTGCTTCTTTGTCCTTTGCTAATCAGCCATGGCGGGGTCTCGGGAATCAATAAAAGGCAAAAGAGCTGTAAAAGGGCAGGCAAAAAGGCAACTGAAAACATCATCCGCCAATTGCCCTCGGCAGCATAGGCATAGGAAACTAAAAAGGAAACCAAGATGCCGATGGTAATAAGCAGCTGGTTGAGGGAGACGAACCTGCCACGGCTCTCGGGAGGGGAGATTTCAGCGATATAGAGAGGGACTGTGATCGAAGCGAGTCCAATCGCAAATCCGACGAGCAGCCTCCCTCCCATCAATACGCCGTAGCTTTGGGCATCAAAGAGGAGAAACGTTGCAATCAGAAAGAGGAAGGCATCAATGATCATCGTCCGCTTTCGTCCAAGATAATCGGAAACGCCGCCGCTGATCGCTCCAAAAATGCCGCCGACAAGTGTGATGCTGATGAGGAGCTCTTCTTGAAAGTCGGTTAAACCAAAATCCCTGGCAATGAATATCACTCCTCCCGAGATGATCGCTGTGTGATAGCCGAAAAGAAACGACCCTAGAGCCGCTACAAGAGAAGAGAAGATTACATAAGGCGGGAACAGATGTTTTTTGTGCATGGGCCCTCCAAAAGACTAAGAGAGCATTGAACAAAACTTTTTCTTTTACATCAAATAGTTACTGACAGGGGGCCGAGTTGAGTGGTCGCTCTGAAGTTGTTGTTATGGCCCTGAAGCAGGCTGATGACGCCAAGCAAAGAAAAAATGCTTAGGGGATAGAAGTTCTGCATAAGCGCAGCCGTCGCTGTGCCGGCAAGGATCTCCGAGAAAAGAAGGCCCGCGTTAAACAAGAGAAAGAGCGTTCCGAAGGCGATCAGGATGCAAGAAGAAATTTGAACGATCCTGTCCTTCACAGTGCAGAGATGCTGTTGATCTGCAATCTGGTCAACAGGCTTTGAGCTATTTGGGTCATTCACGATTTTCGGCAGCAGTGGAGGATCTGTCAAGGTAATGCCGGGTGAAGTTAGTGTGAAAGCCATTCTTTCCTCTCCTTTTTGTGCTTGTATTATAATAAAAGAGAGAATTAAATCAATCAAGTCTAAGTGTAGTCAAAAATAAATGTGTTTGTGTTTGCTAAATAATCAATACAATGAAATTATCTTTTACTTATACCGAAGAAAGTTCAAAAATCGAGGAAAAACTGATTGACTACCAGGTTTGAGGAACTCACTTTTTCGAAAAAAATTTAACCACACGTTTGCTCCCTTCCCAGGAGTTGGGAGCGAACCCCGCTTCGTATTTGTTGTGTTAGATTTTAATTTATATTTTGTAAATAAATTTACAGAAGAAATAAGCCGTCCACAATTGGTGTTTTAGGCGAATTCATAAGTCTGATCATAGTTATACCGTGCGCGGGTAGCTGCTTAAATTTTAGCGGCCATCATGGCGACCCATCTTTTGACGATCGTTCGTCGGCCATATTGCTGCAATATGGCCCTCCTCTCGATCGTCAAAATCTGGATCACCCTGAGACCGCCAAAATTCAAGCATCTATCCGCGCACGGTATAAATTCGGGTTCGGGAGGGCCTCTGGCCGGAGAGATTGGCGGCGAATTAGACGGTTCCTGGATGTGGTTTAGAATTTTGCAAATGGTGGGCCGATCCTGGATGAATGCGATGATCCGCATGGGATGAGTGCATTTGGGGCATGAGAAGGGATTGATCTCATAAATTCGCGCCATCAGCAATGCCCATCGATACAGACTGGCTGGCTTGGGAGAGTTCCTGATGGGTTCTTGAGGTGGAAGTTGATTGGCAG
>JAKBAE010000037.1:16619-19135 GCA_021809325.1 bacterium | reverse complement strand
TTCTTCCAAATGACATTATAGAGCAAGGCGTGTCTTTTCTAAATTTTTTTGTGCTTTCCTTAAAACCCCACTTCGTCAGAGTTTTGCAACTGCCTCAATGGTATTAATCTGATGCTTTTTCGTCTTCGGCTCAGCCGTGTGAATCTCTTCGGCCCAAAGTTCAATCTGTTTCTTCTCACTCTTTTTCTACTTGTTTTTCCCAAGGGTGGAATTAAAGTCGCGGGTATTCCTCTAACTTGGGGCTATTTGTTTCTGGGAATGTTTTCCCTTGCAGCAATTCTCAAGGGATCAATCCATGTCACTCGCGAACGATTGATTTCGTATTTGTGCCTTGTGCCCTTTCAATGTTTTTGTGCTTTGACGATGTTTTTCAATGGAAGCTCAGGCCTCGGATTAACCATCTCATTTTGGGTCAGCTTTCTCTTTCTTCCACTCGTATTTTATCTTCTCTTTTCACACGAGATTGATTCGCTTGATACTCGCTTTTTTTTTAGAGTATTTAAAACGGGTATCTTCTTTATTGCCGCTTACGGCATTTTCCTTTTCGCTTTAAAACAAGTGACAGGGAGGTTCCTCGAAATCCCCCTTCTTACAACAAATCTGGGCGACTTGGGAGAGCTTGAAAATAAGCACATCAACCGCGGAATCGTTTTTAAATTGATCTCCACCTACAACAATGGAAATATTTTTGGCGTTTGCATCCTGATCCTCCTTCCCCTCTACTGTTTTCTTGAAGAGGGCAAATGGAGAGGCGCGATCGTCAAACTCTCTCTCATTTTAACCTTTTCCCGCACTGTCTGGTTTGGGTTGATCCTTCACGAATTATGCTTCCCTTTTCTTGTAACTCGAAATCTTTCAAAAACTCTTTTCACCATGATGAAAAGACTCATTGCAATCGTTGTTTGCCTCTTGGCACTGCTATCATATTACGGATTTGCATTCCGCTTTCTTATATCCTCTGACTTAGGCGGCCGCAGAGAGACGCTCAACTTATTAAATTCCATTAATCTGTTTGCAAGAGAGCCTTTCGGATCGATTTGTGAAATTGTTTATGCGGGGGTGGCGATCTCATTTGGGTGGCTAGCGCTGCCGCTTTTTCTCTTTGGGATCTCGGCGCCGCTTTTTTATCAGATGTTTTCCAAAAGGCTCAGCATCCCCCATCGATGCATAGCGCTCGGTCTTTTTAATTATCTTTTTATTTCCTGCTCAGACGGGGCCCTATTGCTTATACCCACTTTGGCATTCTATTGGTTTTTCTTGTCTCTTTTGCATAGAAAAGAGATTCAATGTTAAGGAGTCAAATCTCCATCGAAATCTGAGAGCGTTTTTCCGGCTTCACGGAGAAACCGTCTGAATTCTTGCTCATTGAGGGGGTTCATAGACCCAACTACTCCTTCAAGAAAAATGAAAACTTGCTCATTGTCCTTATGCAGCTTCTTCAATCTCTCAGGCGTATAATCGTACGGCTCTTCAGAGAGTTTATCGAGCTGTTGAGAAATCGTCCTTCTCAATCCTAAAATAGGGCTAAGATGAGATTGGAGATAGGCCAAATCTTTAGGGTTCGTCTCGAGGCGGAGCAAAAAGCTCTCGATATTTTGAAGATCTTGCACGAGACGGTCCATCGGATCGTAGTCAGGTCCCGGACTCGGCGCCGGTTGAATGGTAGGCGGCTGTTGCATAGTTGTTAACCTCAGTTCCCCTGTTTTTGTTTTCTAATATGGCAAAAAAGCTATTTCACCAGAACTCTTCAATGGTTTGATGGCGTAAAAATTGTCGGGCGCTGATCTCTGCCGGCTGCAAATAATCCCGCAGCACTCGATCGAATTCGATTGCAGAGCAGTCTTCTCCGCAAGTGAAGAGATCGACAAAACAAGCGCCAAATTCCGGGTATGTATGGATGCTGGCGTGGCTCTCCGAGAGCAGATAGACAAGTGTGAGACCATCCGACTCAAAGACATGAAAAGATTTATCAAGCACTGTTGCACCGGAAGCCCGAACAGCCTCATCCATTACTTCGATGAGTCGATCAACATTGCCAAGAAGCTGCAAATCACACTCAAGATAACTCGCAAAAAAGTGTTTTCCAAAAAAGGCGTACTCTTCTGCGCAAAGAGAGGAAAATAACAGCATTAGAAAAAATGAGCTCAGCCGTTTCATAAGATTGTGATTGTAAGAGCCCAAGTCATTTTATTCGAGAAAATCCTTGATGCTTATTTTTGCCAAGAGATCAAGGGCAGCTCCAAGGGGAGAATGAGATCGGGGTGTCGAGGAATGGCGCGGGCAGTAAAGAGATTGGCTTCTCGGTCATTGGGAACGGCTGCAACATAACGGTTCTCACCTTCTTTTTTCATCTCCTGTTTTACTTTTGCCTTGCCATCGACGGCTGACGCATAGAGCTCAATTGCGACCTCTTCAGGCCGCATTCCTCCAAAATCGACGCTCACTTCAAAATGATGCTCTTTGTCATTTGTTTGCACATTTTCTGATAAAAAGCGGACGTTTGGCCAACGCAGATC
>JAKBAE010000037.1:0-16609 GCA_021809325.1 bacterium | reverse complement strand
AAAAGAGGAACACTGCCCAACGCTTTTGTGTGGAAGCAATCCAGTCGGCAAGCTCTTTTGCAATGCCTCCTCCATTGGCAGCCCGCGCTCGATACCGCTTGGCAGCGGATAGATAAAAGCGCTCGGCATATTCCCTGACCGATCGGTTCGCGGAATATTCCGGAGTGAGCCGCGCCATGCTCTCTCGAATGCGCCCGATCCAAGCGGCAGGGATGCCTTGATCATTTCGGTCATAAAATTCGGGGATCACTTGATTTTCCAAAAGATCGTAGAGCTGCAGAGCTTCCTGAGCGTCCCACGCAGGGTCGTCGCCCCGGTCTTTGCCATCGCCAATAGCCCACCCCACTTCGGGAGAGTAAGCTTCGGCCCACCAGCCATCGAGCTCCGAAAGGTTCAAGCCGCCGTTGGCAAGGACTTTCATGCCGCTTGTTCCACAAGCCTCCCATGGCCTTCTGGGAGTGTTGATCCAAACGTCGACGCCTCCAACAAGATTGGCTGCGACAAACATGTCATAATCTGTCAGAAAAACTACATGGGGCCGCACTTCCGGCTGCTGGATGAACCGCGCCCATTCCTGGATCATTGCCTGACCGGGCTTGTCTGCGGGATGTGCTTTTCCGGCAATTAAAAGCTGTACAGGTCTTTGTGGATTTGTCAGGATGCGAATGAGCCTAGCCGGATCATGAAGGAGCATATTTGCCCGCTTATAGGTCGCAAAGCGCCTTGAAAACCCGAGAGTCAGCGCATCAACGTTAAACATCTTATCAGCCATTTCCGCTTCTTCTTGAGAAATGCCCCTCGTCTTCCAGATTTTTCGAATGCGCGCTCTGCCATAAGAGATCATGGTCGTTCTTGCCGTCTTTCTCATCTCCCAGAGCTTTTCATCCGGAACAGCTCGAAGCAGTTTTTCCAGGTGATCTGTCGATCCAAGCCAGCGGTCTTTCCCCGAGTATTCGGTCCACAGCTTATCAGCTGCGGGAGAATCCCAGCTCGGCACATGGATGCCATTGGTGACGGAGTCAATCGGAACCTCTTCTTGAGGCAGACGAGGAAAAATCCTCTCAAAAATTTTCCGGCTGACTGCCTTGTGCAGCTTGCTGACGCCATTGACAGCGGCGCTTGCCCGCACGGCCAAGTAGGCCATGTTAAATGGCTCGCCGGAATCTCCGGGATTAACTCTCCCCAGAGCGAGCAACTCTTCCACGGAGATTTTCAAATCTTTTTCTGCGTACTTGCTTAAATAGCGCCGAATCAGCTCCTCAGGAAACCGGTCAAATCCGGCGGGAACAGCTGTGTGGGTGGTGAAAAGATTTCCGGCCCTCGTCGCCGCAAGAGCTACACCAAAGGAGACATTCGTTCGATCCATAAACGATTTTGCCCGCTCTAACACGGCAAACGCAGCATGCCCTTCATTCAAATGACACACCTCGGGCTCTATTCCTAACGCGTTGAGCAGCCTCCATCCGCCGATTCCGAGAATCAGCTCCTGTTGAAGCCGCATCTCGACTCCTCCGCCATACAATTCGCTTGTGATAGCTCGATGGGGCGGGTAGTTGACAAGGTCGTTGGTATCGATCAGAATGAGCCTTGCCCGTCCGACTTTCACCTCCCAAGCCTTCAGCCAAACGGACCAGCCGGGAAGATCGATTTCAAGGCGGAGCCACTCGCCATTCTGGCTTCTCAGCGGCTGAATCGGGAGGTCCTCCGGGCTGTTATAGGGGTAGAATGCAAGCTGCGAGCCGTCCTTGTCGATAGCTTGTCGAAAATAGCCCTGTTGATAGAGCAGACCAATCCCAATGACGGGAACACCGAGATCGCTTGCTGATTTGAGTTGATCGCCGGCGACGTTTCCCAAGCCTCCCGAATAGATGGGCAATGCTTCGCTGAGCATGTACTCCATGCTGAAATAGGCTGCGCAAGAAAGAGGTGAGTCCGGATAGGTTTTTTCAAACCACGATTGGCGGGTCTCATCGTTTTGCTGCTGCTCTAAAAGAGCGTCGATTTGCTCGCAAAACGCAGGATCGGCAAATGCTTTTTTAACGCTTTGGCTGGAGATCGCTTGCAAGAGCGCCCAGGGATTATGGGTCCGGTCCCAAAGATCTGCATCGAGCTGCCGCCAGATCTGGTCGCATTTATGATTCCAACACCAAATCAGGTTCATAGCCAGCTGCTTTAGCCGTCCATATTCCTCTAGTTTTTCGCTTGGATGCGAATGATTAAGATTCATCTTTCAATGCCTTATTGATAATCTTTGCCGCTTCTTCGAGGATCGTTTTTAGGTGCTCTTTGCTTATGAAACTTTCCGCATAAATTTTATAAATCTCTTCGGTTCCCGAAGGCCTGGCCGCAAACCAACCATTTTCTGTAACAACCTTTACCCCTCCAATCGGAGCGCCATTTCCTGGGGCATTGGTTAAAATCGAAAGAATTTTCTCTCCCGCCAAGGTAGTCGAAGTAATCTGTTTTGAAGAAAGCTGTTTGAGGATTTTTTTTTGCTCAAAGGTAGCAGCTGCGTCAATCCGGTCATAAAACGACTCTCCAAACTCCTTTGTCAAATCTTGGTACAGCTCTCCGGGATCTTTCCCCATCTTTGCCGTGATCTCTGCCGAAAGCAAAGCCGCTATGATTCCGTCCTTGTCCGTTGTCCAAGGCTCTCCATTGATGCGCAAAAATGCAGCTCCCGCGCTCTCTTCTCCGCCAAAGCCGAGATCTCCATTCAAAAGACCATCGACAAACCATTTGAACCCCACGGGGACCTCATAGAGCTTCCTTTTGAGCTTTAAAGCGACTTTATCGATCATGCGGCTGCTCACAAGCGTCTTTCCAACCGCAGCGTCCTTTTTCCACTCAGGCCGATGCTGGAAGAGATATAAAATCGAGGCGGCCAAATAGTGGTTTGGAGGCATTAACCCGGAGCTCTTCGTCACAATCCCATGCCTATCGTGATCCGTATCACATGCAAAAGCGATATCGAATCGATCTTTCAACCCTACGAGCCTTTGCATGGCATAAGGAGAAGATGGATCCATCCGGATTTTTCCATCCCAATCTACTGTCATGAAAGAAAATGAGGGATCCACCACCTCATTGACGATTGTCAAGTTCAATCGATATTGCTCTGCAATCGGCTGCCAATAATCGATGCCCGCGCCTCCCAAAGGATCTACCCCAAGCGTCAGCTTAGCTTCTCGAATGGCGTACATATCAATGACGTTTTTCAGGTCGTCAACATACGATTTGAGATAGTCAACTTGATGCGTTGTTGGCGCCTGCATTGCTTTTTTCAATGCGATCCGCTTTACATCTCCTAGATCGCTCTTCAGTAATTGATTGGCTCGTTTCTCAATCCACTGCGTAACGGCAACATCGGCAGGACCGCCTGTCGAAGGGTTGTATTTAAATCCGCCCTCCTGCGGAGGATTATGTGACGGAGTAATGACAATGCCATCAGCAAGATTTGTTTTTTTGCCCCGGTTATGGACTAAAATCGCATGTGAGATCACAGGGGTCGGTGTATATTTGCTCGTTTTGGAGAGCATCACCTCTACGCCGTTTGCAGCAAGAACTTCCATTGCGCTTTCATATGCCGGAACAGAAAGTGCGTGGGTATCGATTCCTAAAAAAAGCGGCCCGGTAATTTTTTGTGCTCTCCGATACTCGCAGATTGCTTGAGTAATCGCCAAAATATGGGCTTCATTGAATGAGCGCTGAAAGGAGCTGCCGCGATGGCCCGACGTTCCGAATTGGACGAGCTCCTCTTTAACGCTCGGATCAGGAACCTCTGCAAAATAGGCTGCTTGCAATTTTTCCGGATCGATCAATACAGAGGAATCTGCCGGTTTGCCGGCCAAAGGATGGACTCGCATAGACACTTCCATGCCATATTAAAGAGATCGCATCAAATATTTCTTGATTTAGTTGCTGAAAAAACATACAGTCGCCGACCGCAAAATGTTTTTTTGCTTATTCCCGTTCCGTTTCAATTCAGCCTTTTTGGGTACCATTGAAACGGAACAAATAAACAACCACTTTTATCGGAGCAAACCTTTATGACGAAATATATATTTCTATTTTTATCCATATTTATTTCACCGAGCAATGCTGAATTGCACATCAATGTATATAGCTTGCCTAAATCAGGAACATACCTTATTTGTCGCATTTTAGGATTATGGGATGTCTGGCATAACGGAACTTTTGTGGGCCACTTGATTAACAACACTAATACACCTTATCCGTACGCACCTCGCAGAGTGGTAAATATTAGAGACTTACGTGATTGCTTCGCATCTTTCAGAAGTTTCGCAGATAAATTCGTTCAAATAGGATTAGAAAGAGGCAAGAATTGGAATAACTTCAAGCCAATCGAACAATATAAAGAGTGGCTATCAATGACAGATGACGAAAAATTGATGGCTTTTATTACATTGGATCCTAGAATCCCGCTTTATGAAAACAGCATTTTGGAAAACATTATTTTTGCTGATATTCACGTCAAAGAAGCTCGCTACAATCAAAACATTTTAATAACTAAGTACGAGTCATGGGTCGGCGAAAAAGGTGGAGGAAGTTTTGAAGAATTCAGCACAACTTTAAAAAAATTTGCTGACCACTTTGAATATTCTATGAGTCCTGAATTAATACTCAATCTATATGATACATTCTGGGGGAACACACTCACCTTTGATCAAGGAAAAATAGGAAGATGGAAAACAGAGTTCAATGCTGAGCATATTGCCGCTTTTAAAAATCTTTGGAATAACTATCTAATAGAATGGGGTTATGAGATATCGGAAGATTGGTAATCATCAGCGACTAAATTGATCTCAACTTTACCCCCTCAGCCACAAACTTGGAATTTGGACCGCGTGATAGCTGAGGGATTCATGAAAAAAGCTATGAACTCCCCTCCCCATAATAGGAAGCCTCAAACATTTCTTGATTCGAATATCCCTGCTCGATTAACTTCCATTTCTCTAACTTCGTGATAGGTTGGTTCTATGCGTGTTTTCGTTCCCGGAGGGGCAGGCTATGTAGGGTCTAGGCTGATTCCCGTTCTGCTTGATCAAGGATACTCCGTTACTGTTTATGATCTTTTTCTTTATGGAGAAAGTCTCTTTGATAACCTCAAGTCCAGCTCAAATCTAAAGCAAGTAAAAGGCGATATCCGAGATCTTTCGCTGATGAAAAAATCCGTCATTGGATGCGATGCAGTCATCCATCTAGCCTGTATCTCAAACGATCCGAGTTTCGAACTCAATCCAACCTTAGGAAAATCAATTAACCTTGATTGCTTTGCGCCTTTTTTGCAAATCGCGAAGGAAGCAGGGATCAAACGGTTCATCTACGCCTCTTCTTCTTCAGTTTATGGCGTAAAGTCGGAGCCAAACGTAACCGAAGAAATGTCGCTTGAGCCTTTAACAGACTACTCCCGCTTCAAAGCTGAATGTGAAAAGCTGCTATTGAAGCACGCATCTGACGATTTTATTTGCACAATCCTTCGTCCTGCTACCGTTTGCGGCTATGCTCCACGGCAACGTCTCGACGTTGTTGTAAACATCCTGACCAATCTCGCTTATCATACTGGAAAAGTAAAAGTCACTGGCGGCTCTCAAATGCGGCCCAACATCCACATTGAAGATATGGTACGAGCTTATTTGCATGTGCTTGCCGCTCCTGCAGAGCAAATCCAAAAAGAAATTTTCAACGTCGGACATGACAACCATACCGTGCTGCAACTTGGCAAAATGGCCCAGAAAATTGTAAGCAAAACAAAACCGGTTGATCTGGTGGTCGAACCGACCAACGACAATCGCTCTTATCATGTCTCATCTGAGAAAATCGCAAAAAAATTGGGATTTAAACCTACTCACTCGATTGAGACCGCAATGGAAGATCTAGTCAAAGCTTTTGAGACCGGCCAACTCCGCAATACATTGGCCGATATACGCTACTTCAATATTAAAACCATGCTGGCTGCGAACCTACAATGAATGTAAAATCGCTTTACAAACGAATCCTTATTACAGGTGGGGCCGGTTTTATCGGAAGCCATCTAACCGACTTACTTCTGAGTCAAGGACACTCTGTCACCGTCATCGACAACCTTTGCGGCGGATGGATGAAAAACTTGGCCTTAGCAGAAAAACACCCTAATTTTCGATTTATCCATGCAGACATTCGCGACTGCAAAGCATTGCAAGGATTTTTTGATGGCATCAATTGGGTATTTCATCTGGCGGCATTAGCCGATATTGTTCCATCAATCGAAAAGCCCCGCGACTACTTTGAAACAAACGTAGATGGAACGTTTAACGTCTTGGAGCTATCAAAAAAGGCAGGGGTAGAGCGCTTTCTTTATGCAGCATCATCATCGTGCTATGGGATTGCAAAAGAATATCCAACTCCCGAAATAGCCCCTGCAGATCCACAGTATCCTTATGCTCTCACAAAGTATTTAGGAGAGCAGCTCGTGCTCCACTGGGCCCAAGTATACAAAATGCCCGCCCTCTCACTTCGCCTTTTTAATGTATATGGCCCAAGATCGCGTACAACCGGGGTCTACGGAGCCGTTTTTGGCGTTTTTTTGGCGCAGAAACTACATCAGAAGCCCTTTACAGTGGTAGGAGATGGCATGCAAACACGCGATTTTACCTATGTCGCTGATGTCGCCGACGCATTCTATACCGCAGCACTTTCCAGTCTTTCCAATGAATTCATGAACGTCGGCAGTTCCGGTCACTATAGCGTCAATCGCTTGGTCGAACTTCTGGGAGGTCCTATTACCTATATCCCCAAACGCCCTGGCGAGCCGGATTGCACTTTCGCAGATGTCAAAAAAATTGAAAAACTTCTTAACTGGAAAGCAAAGATTTCCTTTGAAGAGGGAGTAAGACGCATTGTAGAGCGCATTGACGACTTCCGCGACGCCCCACTTTGGGAACCAAAATCAATCCAAGAAGCAACAAAAACCTGGTTTCAATACCTGCAAAAATAGGTGGCTATGTTCGATGTCCGTTTAGATGAGCTTGCAGCATCTGTACGCACTTGCGGCTATACCTCGGCCAAAGAATCACTGACAGCCAAGAAAGCGCTTGCTCAAGCCCATCACCTCATTCGAGCCACAAGACAAAATGGCGGAATTGTATATGTAATCGGCAACGGAGGAAGTGCCGGCATTGCATCTCATTTCAGCAACGATCTGATGAAGGCATTGCAAGTACCTTCACAAACATTTTATGATTCAAATCTTTTAACTTGCCTTGCCAATGATATCGGCTATCAAAACATCTTTTCGTATCCTCTGGAACAAATGCTGAAGCCTCACGATCTCCTTGTTGCGATCAGCAGCTCAGGACAATCGCAAAATATTCTCAATGCAGCGGAAACGGCTCATTTAAAGGAAGCCTCACTCATGACCTTAACCGGATTCAATGCGTCCAATCCGCTTCGATCGATGGGAGATCTGAATTTCTGGATTAACCGCAAAGACTATGGCCTTGTTGAAACTGCCCATTTCTTTTTGCTGCATACAATAATTGATAGCTGGAACAAACAGGTAATTAATGAGTCAAAAATCCTTAGAAACCCGCTTTACCAATAAAATCAAGTCACTTCAAGAAATTGAAGCGCTCCTAGAAAGCGAAAGGCAAAAAGGTCTACGCATCATTCATTGCCATGGGGTATTTGATCTTCTCCATCCCGGACATATTCGACATTTCCGTGAAGCAAAAGCTCAAGGCGATTTGCTAGTTGTCTCAATTACCCCTGATCGATTTGTAAACAAAGGGCCTGGACGCCCAGCATTTCCTGAACACTTAAGGCTCGAATCAATCGCTTCGTTGGCGGATGTAGATTACGTCATTTTAAATGACTCTCCAGATGCCATTTCCGCTATCCAAAAGATCCGGCCCTCGTTATATGTCAAAGGAAGTGAGTACGCGGATCACGCATCAGATATTACGGGCAAGATCACTAAAGAAATGCTCGCTGTAGAACAATCCGGCGGAAAAATTTTTTACACAAATGATGTCGTGTTTTCTTCTTCGTCACTTTTAAACAAGTTTTTCGATTCTATCCCGAAAGAGGTTTCCGATTTTTTGGAAAAACTGAAAAAGAAATACTCGGCAAACACGATTCTTGAAAAACTCGAAGATCTTGCAAAAATGAAGGTGCTCGTCATCGGCGATGCGATCATTGACGAATATCAATATACGGAACCAATGGGTCAATCTGGAAAGGGCATTCATATGGTTGCCCGGTGCCAGGACAAAGAGATTTTTCTTGGCGGTTCATTTATGATTGCCAATCATGTGGCTCAATTCGCAAAAGAGGTTACTCTTGTAACAGCAATAGGACGCGAGTGCCCCTACGCAAACTTTATTTCCCATCACCTAGACCCAAAGGTGCAGCCGCAATACACTATTCTAGAAGATTCGCATACTCTTGTGAAAAAACGATATGTAATCAAAGATGGAAAGCTGCTCACTAAACTGTTCGAAACATATTCCGGCCAAGAAGAACCTTTAAGACCCTCGCAAGCAACAAACATTGCAAACTATTTGAATAAAAATGCAAAATTTTATGATTTGATCCTGGCATGCGATTTCGGCAATGGTTTCACAAACCCGCTCTTGATCAACGCGATCTCTGACACTTCTGCCTTTCTTGCCTTAAATGCTCAAACAAACAGTGGAAATCGGGGATTCAATGTTGTCACAAACTATAGGCGGGCCGACTATATTTCTCTTAATGAACCGGAATTACGCCTATCCGCTCATGACAGGTCAAGTTCCCTCCCGGGTCTTGCTGCCGACATTTGCCAACTCATGGGTGCATCAACTCTTTCTGTGACCCGCGGCGTTCAAGGAGTGCTTTGCTACTCATCTTCCGGAAAACACATACGCATTCCTGCTTTTGCGACCAATAGCGTCGATCGGATAGGAGCGGGAGATGCCTTTCTTTCTCTTTCTTCTCTTTGCATGGCTAAAAAATTTCCCCCAGTTATCGGAGGTTTCCTTGGATCCCTTGCGGCAGCGATGAATGTCCAAATGGTAGGTAATCAGGAAGCAATAAAAAAGCAACAACTATGCAAGTACTTGATTCGCCTGATGAAATAGGTCATTCAAAATAAATAAAAGAGTAGTCTCCGGAGTAGTGTGTTTGTTGAAACCACCATTCCCATTCCCCAGGTGTATAAAAGCACTCACACGTTAACTGCCAATAGAGAAGATTAGCTTTCTCTTCTTCATTTCGATAGGATTCAACTACAAGATATTTTTGCTTTCCAACCCGCTCCATTTCACGCAAAGCCTTGTCGAGTTCATAACAGTAAAGATTATGGAGCGTGTTGATGGAGATAACCAAATCGAAAGAATGGTCAGAAAACGGGAGTTCGTGAGCTCCGGTACAGATTAAAGATGAGCGTACTTCTTCCTTTGCATGCTCGATTGCATATTTAGAAATATCCACTCCACAAACTTCTAAGCCCGGCACTTCCTGCATTAAATCATAAAGAAGAAATGCCTTGCCACACCCCACATCGAGAACCTTGTCCCCGTTTTTTAGCTTGTAGTGGGAAGCAAGCTCCTTTGCTACCGTCTTCCATCTTCCATCGTAGTTAAAGCCGCCATATCCCACTTTTCGATCGCCATCCCAGTAATCCCAGTCAAACTTTTTTGCAAGCTTAGCGGCTTCGGCTTTAGGATATTCATTTACACGGCCGAGATAGTCCCTTTTGGTCTTCTTATGAATTGTTGTAATGAAATCGATATATGCCACACCTTACCTCAGAGTTGTTATTTCCTGTAGTTTTTCCCGCGCAAGCACCAATTGCTTTTCAAGATATCTTACTTCATCCGAATGAGAAAACGTTCGCCGATCTCGTCCAGTTTTAGTAAACCCATTGAGAAGAATGCAGCACCATCTAATCTGAATCGCAGGATAGACTAGCTCCATTCTTTTAAAAAAATCTTCCGGATCTTCTGTACAATTCGCGATGGCTTCTGAAACTTGTGAAAAAAACTGCTTTGGGAAAGGGATTTTAGGCTGGCAAAAAAGATCGCATACAGTCTTACAAGGATCGTCCCAACCGGCATACTCAAAATCGATAAAATAGAGCCGCCTATCCTGAATCAATGCATTGTGGAATCCAAAATCAGAAGGGCTTAGGCATCGATTTGCGATCGAAAGCGGCTGTCCTCTCGCTTTGCTCAAACTAGACGAACAGCTCTCCTTGAAGTCAACCCATCTAGGCCATAGCTCATCAATCAAAAATCGCTTTAAGCCGAACTCGCTGTCCTGATCAGATACACGTTGTAGCCGCAAGATCCGTTTTTCCGTCATTTCTAGATATTCAGCTATAGAAAAACAAGCTTCAGAAGCCGTTGGCAAATGAAGTGCTGCTTGTTTATTTTCATTTAAATGAAGAAAAAAATCGATCGCTTGCATTACAAGATCTTCATCAATTCGATCGAGATTTACAGCCCCTGCATCGATAAATGAATACAGGGCTGCATTGACAGATTGAGAAATAGAATGCGGCTCCGGAATCACTCGCAAACCAATGTCCCAAGCATATTTTAGAAATGAAAATTCGGAGCTAAGACGAGGTCGCACATCCTTCTCATCTTGAAAATACTCTTTTAAGACAAGAGGAGGCCGATCAACGAATTCTAATTTGTATACCCGATTATTTGCCCCACCTGCCAATGGAAGAATCTGCAATGGGCAAGAAATTGGGAAATGATGAATCAGCTGTTCAGGTTTCATAAGTGAAAATTTGCAATATCTCTAAAATATCATTCCAATGATTGGCATATTCAAAATCTTCCGATGGCGAATAAAGATTGTGTGGGTCGAAAAGAATTTTTCGAACGCCTTTTGGAAACAAGGGATTCTTCAACACCTCCGGCAAATCATCGATAAATACAGTACATCCTTGCTGTCGAATCCGATTCAGCTTTGCTTGTAGAGTAAGCTCAAAAAAGGCCGGAGAGGTAAATGCGTTTTTTTCAAGCCAATCTCTTGCACTCTGATGCAAATCATAAGAATAACCTAGAAAAGGCTGTTTTGTTTTATGGCTAATAATGTAAGTAGGAATTTTCTTTCGAGAGCAGAGCAAAAAAATGATTCCACACCAGGGTAGGGAAAGGCCGTATCCATTTTTGCACCATATATGTAGCCTTGCAACTCGGTCCAAAGCTCTTCTTTATCTGCAGCACGAAGATAATCGCGAATCGCACCTTTGAAAGGAGGAAGATCCGGTGGAATCAGTTCCTTTTCTAATGCCGCTGAATAGAACACGCCTTCGTAAGAAACGATCGTGTTGTCGAAGTCGATTCCAACGGAAAGCGAGTCCATCGCTACAGGCTCATATCAATGATTGGGCGTATTGTTATTCCTTGCTCCAAATCGCAGAGAGCTTTTTCTACCTCGTCTAAAGCATAGCTCTTTCCCAACATAGGAGCTGCATCAAGCTGTTTATAATGAATCAGATTGCAATATCTTGGATAATGGATATCGGGCATATTGTCTCCCCCCCAAGTTCCAAGGATTCTTTTCCCCTGATTAAACTCCTTAGGATCCAATGCCACCTGCTGTCCATAAGGAGCATTGCCTACAACTACAGCTGTCCCGCCTTGAGGTCGTACGGATCTAAGCGCTTGATTCATCGCTATAGGACTGCCGCTGGCTTCAATCGAAAAATCGAGAACAGCAATTTTTTTAATTGCCTCAACCGGATCTTCTTTAGTTGCATCAATTATATGAGTTGCACCCATCAATTTTGCCGCTTGCAGCTTTGAAGGATGAATATCGATCGCTATGATGGGCACGCATCCTGCGATCGATGCGCCTTTTACTGCACAAAGGCCGATTCCTCCACAACCGAACACAGCCATACTTTGACCCGCCTGCGGTTTTGCAGTATTGAACACGACCCCCAAACCGGTTGGGATGGCACAACCGAGTAAAGACGCTTCTTTTAATGGAAATTCTTTCGAAATTGGAGTTACGCGATTCTCGCTAAGAATCGAATGGCGGCTGAAAGTGGTTATTGCTCCCGCATTCACTTGGCGGCCTTTCCAATCAAACTGCGCTCCAAGTACATTCGCACCTGCTCCCTTAATCCAAGAAAGAATCACCCTATCCCCCGGCTTTACTTTTTCTACCTTGGGCCCAATTTCAAGAACAGTCCCGCTTCCTTCATGGCCTAAACAATGGGGCAGATAGGGGTCTTCCCCACGCCTGCCACGAACCTCCAGCAACTGGGTATGACAGACCCCGCTGTAATGAACCTCTACCAATACTTGACCGGATTTCAAAGGGGGCAGTGTGATCTCGTCTACAACGAGTTGATTGATATTCACGAGTATAGCGGCTTTAGTTTGCATATGAAAGGCTCATGTTGCGTAAAATTTGGTTAGCAATAGATTGAGGGTTCAACCCAAATAAGTTGCGAATATATGTTTGAGATCCAATAGGATGCGGAAAATAATCTTGAGTACCAAATCGGAGGCATTTTACGTTAATCGCTCGATCAACCAACCATTCACAAATTGAAGAGCCAAGCCCTCCAATTAAACTGTGCTCCTCAAGAGTGGCAAGAAGGGAAAATCTGCTTGAGGCGCTCTCTAATAATTCCTTGTCAAGCGGCTTTACAGTGTGCATGCTGACCAATTCTGCAGCAACATTTGCTGCTTCCAGTAAATCACAAACCTCAGAAGCAATGGCAAGCATGTTTCCGGTGCTGAAAATGCAAAGATCGGATCCTTTTCGAACAATAGAGCCTTTGCCTATGCAAAGAGCCGGAGGAGCTGAGTGAATCACAGGCTCGCCGGCTTTACCGATGCGCATGTATGCTGGACGATCCAACTTAAGAGCTTCGCGCAGCAGACTTCGGAGTTCCATCGAATCTGCCGGACATAAAACCGTCATGTTCGGAATGCTTCTCAAAAAGGAGATATCCTCGCAGGAATGGTGGGTACAGCCTAAAGACGCGTAGGAGAGACCGGCCCCGGTGCCAATGATCAAAACTGGTGCCTGGTGATAGCATATATCGTTGCGGATCTGCTCCAAGCAACGCGTCGTGTTGAAAGGTGCAATAGTATATGTGATGGGACGTAGTCCGGACAGAGCCAAGCCCGCAGCAACGCTTGCCATATTCGCCTCGGCCACGCCACAATTATAAAACCTTTCAGGAAATTGCTTTTTATAAGGATCGAAAAGGCGGTTTCCAATATCTCCTGAAAGAAGGACAATCCGTGGATCGGTAGCTGCCAATTTGACAATTTCATCAGCAAAAGCGTTTCTCATTCGCAAATCCTCAACTCATTTTTAGCTTTGAGAATCTCTTCGTCTGTTGGAATCCGGTAATGCCAGTTATTATCATCTTCCATAAAAGAAACTCCTTTGCCTTTAATCGTATGGGCGATGATCGCTTTAGGCTTGCCATTTGCATTTTCCAGCTTCGAATACACCGAAAGGATCTCCTTAAAATTATGTCCGTCAATTTCGTAAGTTTCCCACCCGAATGATTCCCATTTGTCCTTAAGAGGCGAGATCATCATCACATCTTGAGAGCGCCCTGTTGCCTGCCATTTATTGAAATCAATGACTGCGATTAGATTATCGAGCTTACGCGCAGGAGCAAAAAGCGCGGCTTCCCAAATCGACCCTTCGTTGCACTCGCCATCGCTTAAAAGCACCATTGTGCGATAGGGCTGTGCTAAAATCCGAGCCGCTAACGCCATTCCGATACCAACAGAAAGACCGTGACCTAACGATCCGGTTGCCATTTCAATTCCAGGCACGCAGCGAGGAGTCGGATGTTCCGGAAGATTTCCTCCATCCCGATTGAAGCTATTAAGATGGGAGATCGGGAAAAACTGCTTATGTGCGAGAATTGCGTAAAGAGTGCTGACCGCATGCCCTTTGCTAAGGATAAACCTATCCCTTAATGAATCTGAAGGGCGCTTAGGGTCGATGCGAAGAAATGCGTAATAGGCAGCTACAATCAGATCAACGCAGGAAAGTGAAGAGCCGAGATGGGGGGCATGCCCTTGTTTCGACATTAAAATCACTTGATACCTGATTGCTCTAGCAACCTCCAACAACTCATGTTCTGTTTTGTTCATTTATGCCTTATGAATGTATTGAAGAGGTTCTTTAGAGATTAGACTAAACTGTTGATTTACCCATTGGACTGTCTGACCAATACCCTCTAGGAAATCGATTCGTGGCTTCCATCCAAATTCTGAGCGGGCTTTAGATGAATCAATCACATAGGCCTTATCCTGTCCTAACCTCTCTTCGGTCTCTAACACCACATTTGAAAAATCCACATTCATTTGATTACAAACTGTTTGCACAACATCGCGCACTTTTATTCCTTTGTCCGGTGAAAAGTGATAGATCTCTCCTTTACGGCCTAACTCCATTACTGCAAGCTCTCCGTGAGAGACATCGCGAACATGGATATACGACTTCACGGCTTCCCCTCCGCCATGCAATTGTATCTGTTTGCCAAGTTTAATATATATTGCTGACCTAGGAATGATTTTGAAAAGTTGCTGATGTGCACCATACACATTCGTTGCTCGGACCATGCTAAGAGGAAATGAGAAATTTTTTGCAAAAGTAAACAAGGACATATCACCGGCGGCCTTTGAAGCTGCATAGGGAGTACTTGGATTTAATGGGGCATCCTCTTTCACATTCCCAACACATGTCCCATAAACTTCCGGCGAAGAAATATGTACATACCGCTTCAGATAAGATGCCTCTTTGAGGGCGTCAGCTAGCTGGGTGAGAGCCACGGCATTTGTTTGAAACCAATGATGCGGATTTTCCCAACTCGGCGCAACCTCGCTTTGTGCAGCAAAATTAACAATATATTCAGGGCGAAATTCATCGAGAAGTAGCTTTAGAGAAGGAAAGTCTCGATTCAGATCAATTTGATAAAATCTGAAAAATGAAGATGCCCATCGCTTATAGGGAAGGTAAAGCTGGCTTTTTTCAGAAGAACGGCTGATACCAACGATTTCATACTCTTCCTTCTGCAGCAAGAGATCGATGAAATCGCTGCCTGAAAAAGAGTTGCTGCCTATTACAAGAACTTTTTTCATAAAAACCTCAATTTGAACCCATTGCCACGGTAGATTTAGGAGCAAATTTCCCCAGTTGCAGCTGCCATAATTTGGCATAGCGGCCATTTAGCTGCAGTAAAGACTCATGACTTCCTTGTTCGATAACTTTGCCCTGTTCCAAAACAATAATCTGATCAGCTTTGCTGACAGTTGAAAGCCGGTGAGCTACAATAATCAGCGTCTTGGTCTTATCCAAAATTTCGAGAGACTTTTGAATTCGCTGCTCTGAATGACTGTCCAGGCTGCTTGTCGCTTCATCAAGCACTAAGATTTCGGGATTTCGGAAGAGGGCTCTTGCCAAAGCCAAACGTTGTCTTTGTCCCCCAGAAAGGTTGTGGCCTCGTTCACCCACTTGAGTTTGATAGCCGCATGGCAAATGATCAATGAACTCGGCAGCCCCCGCAAGTTCGGCGACTTCCCTTAGTTTTCCATCTTCTGCTTTAAGCTCCCCAAATCGGATATTTTCCTCAATGGTTCCATTGAAAATAAAAGTGTCTTGGCTGACAACACCAAATTGACGGCGCCAACTTTGATGGGAATAGCAATTGAGAGGTACTGAATCCACGAAAATTTCACCGCTTGTCGGTTTATATAAATTCAAAATCAAATCAAGAAGCGATGATTTACCGGCGCCTGACAACCCAATGACTGCTGTTGTTTTTCCTTTTGGTATAAAAAAAGAGAGGTTCGATAGAGCTGGTGTTTTCGAATTAGGATACTGCAATGTAACATTTCGAAATTCAATAGTTGTTTCCCACCGAGGAAAATCACAACCGCCGCAAAAATCAAATTCTTTATCCTCCTCAAGTAAAAAATCATTCAAGCGAGCAATCGAGCCTGAATGAAACCCGATCGTTCCAATCGATCTCATCACACTTTGCAATCGAGTAGAGAGTCGATAAGTCAAAGCAATGTAAGTTAACAAATTAGACAAAGCAGCATCTCCAGTCCATGCTAATAAGAACGAACCCAGAATCAAAATAGTGCCCACTAGCAAGACATTCACAACTTCGCTAATAGATGGGATTAACCCATTCCAAAAGCACGCTTTCCTGGTGCTATTAACGATATCATCCAGTACGATGTCAGCTTTATCTAAAATATAGTCAGCCTTGCAAAACAAATGAATCAGCCGAATTCCTTGAAGTAATTGTGTTGTTTGATGACTCAACTCAAAAAAAGAGTCTGTGAGAAGCTTAGAAAAAAGCGCAACCTTTTTAATTATATATTTTTGAGAAAATGAAAAGAGCAAAAAGAGACACAAGGTCAGTAAAGTCAATAGAGGCGAGATCCAGCACAGCATCCCCAAAAGTCCTAAAGACATAAAGAATGAAATAGATAATTCATTAAGAGTGCCGAATAGATTGGGAATGAAAATTGAGGGCATTTTAGCATACTCGCTCAAGTCCCCAATTTTATAATGAGATACAAAAGGAAAGCTGAAGCGAAAAATTTGACGATAC
>JAKBAE010000036.1 GCA_021809325.1 bacterium | reverse complement strand
AATCTGATCCGCAGAGCGATTTTTGGGAGATGGAATCTGAGAAAATTCAGGCGACTATTTTCGTGTTTTACGTGTTTAGAACCAGCTGGTTGCACGGCATGAATTTATTTTTTGTCCAGTACAGAGGAACCCTGCATTCGAATCTAATAAAAATTTATTTATTAAAATTTATTTGATCTGTAATTGTTGTTTTTGTATAATTATTCATATTTATGGTGGATTGTATGGCAACTTTATATTCAAAACTAAATCAAGAATATCCTCACGAATGTTCTTTGTTGTGGTTTCACTACAGCTCTCATATCGAATTGGAGCTTGATGGCGAACTTCACAACCTGGTTTGCGGTGGCCGAGATCGTTATGTTCATTCCTCTGCTTCCCAAGAACTGCGCACTTTGAGTGGGCAAGGCGCCCCCTATTACCGCGTGCAATTAGGCCTTAAAGAACAAGAGTATCTGCAGCTCAAACATGCCTTAATGTTTAAGGATTCAAACTATGTTACTTGCAGCAGCGGGATCGCAGACCTTTTGAATCGCACGACAGATATTGCAATTCCAGCGTTTCAATCCCTTCTCCCTTTAGGTCTTTACTCTCATTTCTGGCGAACAAAAGAAGATTCCGGATCCCGTGTCCAGCACATCCGATACTTTGGTGTATCAGAGCCAAACACGCAGTGTATGGAAAAAATGGCGATGCCAGTGATCGCGGTTGCACTGTTCTTGATCATGCTGTATCTGGCGTGAGAGGTATAAGGAAGAGGCGCTATAGCCTCTTCCCTTGATCTATCAAATTTATTTAGGTATGCGCACTTTGGCTTCTACCTCAAACCCATTGGCTAGTCTAATATCAGCACGATGAGTATCTGCAATTGGAGATAGGGAATCATACTGATAGGCTCCGCTTAATAGGGTTTTCTTTTCGTCCGGGTTAGAGACGTCTTGAGTGATATGATCAACTTTTAGACCAGTTAAACCCTTTTCTACTTGAGTATTCGTCGTGATGTGGCTATGGCTGTTTCTAAAAGAGGAATCAACTGTGTCTATGTGGTCAGTTGTAAAGCTAACTTTTTTTTCATCTTCAGAGATAGCAAACTTCCAGCTCTGCTCCATATTTTGACGATTGTAATAAGCATCTCTAGAATGCTCTGTCTTTGATGAGCTGGAAAAGTCATAGGATCTTGGAGTGGATTCAAATCTTATAGTGTTTTGGGCTACATGTTGATTCGCTTCCGTTCCCGAATCCATTTTCATAGTGTATTCACCACTGCAGCTTTTGTGCTCAGGATCTTTGCAGTGTAATTTGCCGGCAAAAAGAGGCTCCTTACTGTTAGGAAGCTGAACATTCCCCTGTGCTATTATCTCTCCGTTAGGATTGAATTTCGCTTCGAACTCCCCAAGTTGGACGGCAGGCATCAATCCAAACAAAGGGTGTGTTTGCACTGTAAATTTTACGGTTTCCTCTTGTGTATCGGTATCGATCTGTTTTTCCATGCGGATTTGAACTTTATTGCTCAAAAGCCAGTCAGAAATATCTCCTTTGCGGGTTTCGCAGACTGCTTCATTTTCACCAATCGAACAGTCAGCGAAAAAGCGAGTTTCTTCATCGCCTTCTGCTCTTACAAGTTCGATCTTAAAGTTTTCTTTTCCATCAGATCCTTCGACCCTCTCAACTTTCAGACTACCTCGATCAGTTACCTCTTTTAAATCGATTTCATCTTTTTCAAAGACGAGTTTATAATTTACAGACTTCCAATCAGCTTTGATGTAATTATTATAGTCTGTTTCACCGTAAAGTGTAGCTCCCGGCTTTTCCATGCTAAAAATGTGGGCTCCTTCGACAACACCAAATTGCGCTTTGAGGTCTAAATCCTTACTATCCATCACAAGGCCGCACCCGGCATCATTGCGCTGATAGCTAACAGACGTCGCACCTAATGTGCAAATGCCGTCTTCACAGTTGGCTGATTGCAAAAGAGGAATCAATTGGTCTTTGTTTTCCTGCCAGATATTTTCCATCAGATCGCAAAGGGCAAATGGCCCTTCTGCGGAAAGTGTTTCATTGGGCTCGAAAGAGTAAATTGTGTTTGCTTGCAAGGCTGAGGCATTGAGGCTTCCTAAGTTCATAATTATCACCTTTTGGTATGTTTGCGCTCTGTCTCAAGGATTTTGAGCGCTAGGTTTACGATGAAAAAATCTCTCAAATAGGCTTGTAGCGAATTTTGAGGCCAATAGTCTGATAAAAATCTGAATTAAAAAGAAGAATTTTTGGATATGAATTGGGTCAGAAACCAGTCGCAGCTTAGCTTAGCGACCGTTTCCAAGCAGCCCGGCTCTTCAAACAGGTGGGTAGCTCCGGAGACGATTTCCAATTTTTTTGGGCAGTGAAGAACTCCATACGCTTCTTGGTTGAGTTGGATTACTTCTCGATCATTTCCACCTACGATCAAAAGAGTGGGAGAGGAAACCTCTGCAAGAATAGACTTCGCAAGATCGGGCCTGCCGCCTCTTGAGACGACAGCTGCGATTTTCTTATCTTTGTTTGCCGCCGCTGCGATCAAGGCAGCAGCAGCTCCTGTGCTCGCGCCAAAATAGCCTACAGAAAGCTCCGTTTTCCGAGAGGCCCAGTTTGTAATTTGCGTTAATCTGGACGCAAGGAGCTCGATATCAAACCGAAGCTCTCCCGTTTGGCTATCGATCGCTTCTTCTTCCATACTCAAAAGGTCAACAAGCAGCGTGGCGATATTGTGCCTGTTTAAAAACGATGCGACAAATTGGTTTCGAGGGCTCAGCCGGCTGCTGCCGCTTCCATGGGCGAAGATGACAAGTCCCAATGCCATCTCCGGGATATTGAGAATCCCTTGCAAATGGATTTGATCGAGGGAAATTTCGACGTCTTCTTTCACTCTTCTTCCATCCGCTCTTCAAAAATTTTCAGGAGCCGGTTCAATTCCCGCTCAGATACAGCCGCCGGCTTTTTTTCGTGGGAGGCTCCCTGTTTTTGGGAGTGCTTTCTTTTTAGATGTGAAAAGAAATCAGGGATCGTCATCGACTTCGCACCATAGTCCCTTGCATGCATGGCGAGTCCTTTATCGTTGGTTACGATGGTAATCTCAGACGGTCTGTTCGCCGACTCGAGTTTCTCCAAGATGTATTGATCTGCCGTTTGCCCTTGATGCGAGTAAGCGATCACAAGAGGGCTTTTATAAGAAAGGCCGCTTTGTTCATCAGCTCGATGCGAGCCGTCAAAAACCACAGTCCCTTTTAGATGAAGAAGGGCAAATTCCTTTTGGAGAGAACCGACGATTGTTTGTCTTCGGGACTTCAGCGACGTTTTAGTCTCATCCCCGAAAAAGAGAAGATTGTAGCCGTCGATCAGGTAGTGCAAGCGGTGTCAATTGCTAGAGCTTCGAGCGTTCCGACGATTTTATCAAACGCTTTGCGGCGGTGTGAAATGCGGTTTTTTACGGACTCTTCCAGTTCAGCAAAGGTTTTGCTGTACTCATGCTTGACAAAGAGCGGGTCGTATCCAAATCCCCCTCTTCCTCTTTCTGCGGTGAGGATTTTTCCCTCGCAGGTGCCCCGGACGCTTTTTTTTACCCCTTCCGGCGAGGCGAGAGTGATCCAGCATTCATAGTACGCCTGTCTATCGTCATCCATGAGGTGCTGCATTTCAAAAAGAAGCTTTTTCCGATTGTCTGCATCGGTCGCGTCTTTGCCGGCGTAGCGGGCCGAGTAAACGCCAGGATTTCCGCTCAGGGCAGGGACAACCAGCCCCGAATCGTCTGCTAGCACCCATTGCTTCAGGGCAGCGGCCGCATCGGTCGCTTTCAGGACCGCGTTCTCTTCAAAAGTCGTGCCCGTTTCTTCGGGAAGCTGATAATGGGGAAAATCGAGAAGCGAGAGAACATCAAGGTTAGGCACTTCTTTTAGCATGGCCCGAAATTCCCGGATTTTATGGATATTCGAGGTTGCGAGCACGAGAGGAAATGTCTTGCAGCTTGATTTTGACGGATGCATAAAAGCCACCTCTACTGATCAAAGTAACTGTTAATATCCGTAATTGTAAACACATCTCCTTGAAACTCGAATTTTTCTCCGATAGCTCGCCCCTTCATCGCTTGCGCGAGTTTGGATTGGAAGGAGAGAATATGCATCTCAGGATCTGCATCCCAAGGGCCTAGCAAGGTAAAGCGGACATGCGTTCCTTTGGAATCTTTGCAATGGACAATCGAGCCGATCCCAACCTCGTCCGCAGGGACATCTTGCGGCGTCAGGATCCGGGCGCTCGCTAGTTGGTCGGAGAGGAGCTTGAGCTCCGATTGCAGCCGGTCTCTTCTCTCGAGAGCCGCTTTAAACTCGGCGTTTTCTCGCAAGTCGCCCAACGCTCTGGCCATTTCGATCTCTTTTGCATTCTGCACTGTTTCCGAGGTTGCGATCTGCTGGATGCGCTGCTGCGTCCGTTGATAGCCCTCTTGCGTCGTCCAAAGGATGTTATCCTCGGACACGCTGCTGCTTTTGTCTTTGCGGAGCCGCGCGAGCGATGGATGTACAACCTCAGCTAGAGAGTGGAGAATTTTGATGTCGTGATCAGTGAGGGCGCGGCATTTCGTTGAGAGGAGGAGATACTCTTTGACCTCTTCTAAACTCGATTGCTGCATAATATTGCGCACGATCTTATAGCGGTCCGCTGTCAGCATCGCGATGATTTTTTTGAGCAGGTCGCGGTAATTCGGCTTTTGCTCGAGGTGGTCAATGAGAACGAGGAGCCCTTCAAAGAAACGGTTTTGTCCCGCCGCATCGGAAAAAAGATGCTTTGATTTGGAGGCAATGGTCTTTTGAAAATACCAGACAAAGACCTCCGGGTGAGAGAGAGGCTGGATCAGAAGCGAGCCGAGTTTGGCAGACAGCTCTTCTGCTTTCCCTTCAAGCTCTTGAAGGATAAAGTCGCGCAGCAAGTTTGCATCGATTGTGAAAAGAAGGTCGAGGAAGATCTCCTTCCAGTCTTTGCGGTGCTTGCGAATGAGCTGCATCGCCCGTTTTTGAAAGGCTAACACTTCGATATTGCGGACGAGATCGCCAATGAGCTCGATTTCTTGCACAAGCGTTTGTAAATCCCCTTGCGCCTTCGCAATCCCAAGATCTTCAAGGAAAAAGGCGATTTGCAGTTTTTGGCTCTCCGTCAAGGTCTCGTTTTCGTATACATCTTTTAGGCGCTGCTCCAACGAAGCCTTGAATTCTTGGTTTTTCAGCGTTTCGGGAAAGTCGCGGAGGAAGGTATAGACCATCTGGATCGTAGCGCTGATGCTCGGCTTAGACTCGAGCGCTTTATGCAAGGCGACTTCATGAGGCACCTCTTCCCTTCGTAAACGGAAGGGCTCTTTCAGCTCTTTTGGCGATTCGATTTTTGTGTCTTTTTTCACCCTCGCCCGGGCTGTTTGCCACCAGCGGTTCCAGTCGGCGGCCGGGATGACGAGATCGCTCATCTCTTCTTTGATCTCTGCGGCTGTTTTAGGGCCAAGATCTTGAAGCAGCATCCGGATGACCTCTCCCGGATTTTCTCTCGCCTCTTCTTCGAGAAGGTCGGGGTTCCCAAAACGCCTTGCATAGAAATGGGTGTTTGGCAAGATGAGTAGCGTCTTAAATGCCTTTTCAAAAGAGAGGTGCTGCAGCCCGACAACATATTCACAATCTAGCGTAAGCTCTTCGCGGACAAGAGAGACATCCATGATCTCGCCTGTTCCCCATCCTGCGGTGTGGAACACAAAATGCCCTTTTTTCATGTGCGTGAGAAGCTCGAAGCTCCGGATGCAGCCTTGGAAAAATTCGCGGTTGCGCAAGCCCACAAGACGGATCTTGTCGAGAAAAAGGGGATCGTTTGGATAGCGATTCTTTAGATACGTTGTCGCCAGCTCGGCGAGCTCTTCGGAATTCGTTGTCTGGAGATCGAAGATCAGTTCGAGAGATTCCTGAGCCAACTTCAAATCGACAATTTCTCTCCATAAAGGGAGGATGCGCTCTACCTGCAAGCCGAACGGCTTGGCTATTTCGCTATTCTTTACTGCCTGCAAAATCAGGATCAGCTCTTCGGCGTCTACCTGGTCGCCGTAGCAATATTCTTCCCAGATTTTCAGGAAGCCGGGGTAGTCGTTGTTTTGAAGCCTTTCACGAATATCTTTCAAATAACTCATGTCAGCTTCGGGATCCTTGGGCATATCAATGTTCATATTTGATTTTTCAAAGTGAGTTTGTGACTTTCAGTATAGGACGCAAGGCAATAATCTTCAAAGAATCTATAAAAGAAAGTTCCTGAGACCGGATCTTTGTCCATTGAGAGCCCCAATCTTGCAAGAAATCCTTTTGACTCCTACTCTCTCTCAAGACCCTGTCACATGCGCAAAACTTTTTTTTGTATAGCCGTCTCGAGCAGCCTCTCTTTTACAGCCCTGTTTGCCCAGGATTTGAGTTATCAAGACCGGGCGGAGCAGCTCTTTCGCGACCTTGAAACGGTCCGGAAAGTGGACTGCATGATTTGCGATTCCCTCCCTGTCCTGTACAACTATCAGGGGATGGGAGGTTATTTCACTATGCCCTCGGCCCGGATGCCGAAAGCCGGGATGATTGGGGCCGGCTATTCTTCCCTTCCTCCTTATAATGTCTGGAACCTCTCCTTTCAGTTTTTCGACCATGTCGAGGCGGTCGGCACCTATTGGGTTTATCGAGGTGTAACGGAGGGAAATTTTGGCCATCAAGGGTTTGGGGACGACGCCGATCGGTCGGCGAACCTAAAGGTGTGCCTCCTCAGGCAAGAAGACGGGTTCCCCTGGCTCCCCGACATCTCTCTTGGCTGGGTCGATTTTCTCGGAAGCGGGCGGTTCAACTCTTTTTTTGCCGTTGCCACGGAAGAGCTTCCTCAATTCAACCTAGAAGCGACGCTTGGATGGGGAAAAGGAAGGCTGCAAGGGTTTTTTGGCGGCGTGGCCTGGACGCCCTGGAGGATGAGCTGCCATTTTTTAAGGGGGTTGACCCTTGCCGCTGAATACGATGCGAACAACTATAAAAAGCACCCGGCCGAGCATCCCAAAGGGAGAAAGGTCCGATCCCGGATCAATGCGGGGGCCTTCTACCGGATAGGTCTTTTGCAGGCGTCGTTAAGCTCGATCCGGGGCACTGACTGGGCAGCCAGCCTTTCGATGCACTACAACCTTGGGGAGAGCAAGGGGATCGTTCCAAAGACGCTGGACCCCCCGATTTATAAGGCCCCGATTGATACGGAGCCGGTGGGGCGTCTCCGCTCCGGCGAAGAGATGGCCCGGGATCTTGCCTACGCGCTCAAGGAGCAGGGATTCGATCTCTATACGGCCTATCTCGTGCCAACCCCGGAAGGACTTGATTCCCTTTGGATGAAGATTGTGAATGTCCGCTATCGCGAAGAAGAGGTCGTCCGCGAGCGGATTCAGCATGTCCTTGCGAGTTTGAGCCCTTCCAATTTGTCAGGGGTAACGGCCGTTTTGGAAGCCGATGGCGTCCCAATCCAAGAATACCGCTTTCGGATGATCGATCTCGCACGGTATCGGGAAGGGTGTCTTGGAGACAACGAGTTCCGCGTCATCGCTCCTCCCAAGGAAGCGTCCTCGGGGCCTAGCTGCTACGAAGGAAAGCTTCTCTACCAGAGGAGACGTCCGATTTGGCTTGTGACATTCCGTCCGCGCACGCTGAGTTATTTCGGGTCGAGCAAAGGGAAGTTCAAGGGCCAATTCGGCTTTTCCCTGGGATCTGAAGGATATCTCTTCAACGAAATCTACTACGCCTCGCAAATTAGCCTGACGCTCCTTTCCATGCTGCAAGATATCACCAGCTTAGACGTCTTAAACCCCTCCCGAATCATCAACGTGCGCACCGACGCCATCCTCTACCACCAAGCGCACAGCTTCCACGTCGATACGGCCTTTCTCCAAAGGAGCTGGAACCTGGGGCGCGGCTGGTTTACCCGGGCAGCCGGAGGATATTTCGAGACGGCCTACGGAGGACTCGCCTGGGAGGCGCTCTACTACCCTGTCCAATGCCACTGGGCGATTGGATTTGAGGCTGCTGTTGTTTGGAAGCGCAAATATTACGGGCTTGGATTTTACGATAAGATCCGAAAGCTTGCGCCGAACGGACTCATCTGGGTGCCTTATACCGGCCTTCAGTACTTCGTCGACTTCTACTACGACTACAAGCCGCTCGCTCTCGACTTCAAGTTCAGCGTCGGACAGTTTTTAGCCCGCGATAAAGGGGTCCGCCTAGAGGGAGGCCGGACATTCCCAAGCGGCCTTCGCGTCGGCCTCTGGTATACGTTCACCAACGCCAACGACGTAGTGAATAACAACCGATACTACGATAAAGGCTTTTCGATTACGATGCCGCTCGATCTCTTCATGAACCAAAGCAGCCGTACAAGGATCGGATACGGCATGTCCGCTTGGCTGCGCGACTGCGGGGCCAAGGCGATGACCGGCAAAGAGCTGTACCATACCATCTATTACGAGAGGTACAACTCCCACCCTATCTTCTATTGATGTAAAACTGCTTTACATTAAGGGCTCCGCCCTTAGACCCGCTAAGGGGACAAGTCCCCTTAAAACCCCTTTTTCTTTTTTCCTGCGCTGCGCAGGAAGAAAACAAAAGGGAGTCCAGAGGGACTTGTTCCTCTGGCGGGTTGTTATACCTCCCTCGGCCACAAACTTGGATTTGGACCCGCGTCAAAGCTCCCGCGATTCAAATTCCAAGTTTGTGGCCGAGGGAGGTATAAGGGCGGAGCCCTTAAAATGAGAGCATTGGGAGCACGATTGGCCCTGCGTAGGTGAAGATCATATCGGCGCCGGCCCGTTTGATGCTGAGAAGGGTTTCGTAGAAGACTTTTTCGGCATCCAGGTACCCTTTTTCATGCGCTGCCATTACCATGGCATACTCTCCGCTGACGTGGTAGGCGGCGATGGGCTTGTGGGTCTCTTCGCGGAGCTTTGCGATGACGTCCAGGTAGAGGGTGGCCGGTTTGACCATGAGGATGTCCGCTCCTTCTTCTTCGTCGAGGAGGGCTTCTAGCATCGCTTCCCGTCTGTTGGCTGGATCCATTTGGTAGGTTTTTTTATCTCCGAAGGCCAGGTGGGAGTGGAGGGCGTCGCGAAAGGGTGCGTAGAGCGAAGAGGCGTATTTGATGCTGTAGGAGAGGATCCCGGTTTTGGTAAAGCCAGAGGCGTCGAGCGTCTTTCGGATCGCTCCGACCCGGCCGTCCATCATGTCGCTTGGGGCGACAAAATCGACACCTGCGTCTGCGAGGGTCAATGCCATGCGGCAGAGGCAATCGAGGGTCTCGTCGTTCAAGATCTCTCCGGATGGGGAGGCGATGCCGTCATGGCCATGGCTGGTGTAAGGGTCGAGTGCGACGTCTGCGATGATGCAGAGGGAGGGTAGGGCGTCCTTGATTGCGCTGATTGCCCGAGGGGTGAGGCCGTCCGGGTTCCACGCTTCTTCGCCGTTAGCCGTTTTGAGGGATTTGTCTATCGACGGGAAGAGCCCGATGGCCCGGACTCCTTGTTGATGCAGGTGCTTTGCTTGGGAAAGGAGCAGATCTAGGGAGAGGCGCTCGATGCCGGGCATGGAAGCGATGGGTTCTTTTTTTCGGGAGCCTTCCAGGAGGAAAAAGGGGTGGATCAGGTCTGAAGGGGTGAGAAGCGTTTCTTGAATGAGAGAGCGGATTGCGGGCGAGCGCCGGTTTCTTCTGAGCCTGTGAGTGAGATGCCCGATTTGCTCTCTGATGAACATAGACGCTCCATTTTACTTGAAAGGCCTCCTGGGTTATGGCACCCTTGTGGGTTAGATTTCAATATATTTAGAGGGGAATTTATGATGCAGGGCTATGAAGAGTTCACGGAAAGCCAAATCAAGGTCCTCGAGCATTTCGTTACCAATACGAACTCCAACATCTTTGCTTTGCGGAATCTCCCTGAAGTCATCAAGGGAGCTCTTTTTTCTCGCTATTCCCGATCTACTTTGGGCTTGAGATCGCTTCTTTTGAAAGAGTTTATTTTAAGCGAAGAGACTGCTTTTGCGGCGATTGCCGGCAAGGGTAGCGAGGTGGATGCGGCCGAGGGGCAGATCACAGCGATTCAAAAGGCGCAGAATTTCTATGACAGGATCCTGGATGGGTATGGGGACGACTCGATCGGGGAGCTCGGCGGCGCTCATTTAGCGGTGGAAAATGTGTCCATGCTTGCGGCGAAGATGATCGAAGACAGCCGTATCGGGGGCTCTCCTTTGGAAAAATCGACCCGCTATATCTACTTTGATCAGAAAATAAACGGCAACTATCTCTTTTATCATGAGCCGGTGCTCATGACTTCCGCCTATCGGGATCTCTTTCTTTCGACCTGCAACCATCTTTTCGAGACGTATAGCAAGCTGGTCCCTCCTTTGACTGCAATTATCGAACAGGGTTTCCCGAAAGATCCGACGATCTCAAAAGGCGCCTACACAGCGGCCTTGCGGGCCAAGGTTTTGGATTGTCTGCGAGGACTCTTGCCTGCCGGAGCCATGACCAACATGGGCGTTTTCGGAAATGGGCGGTTTTATGAGTCTCTTTTACAGAAGATGAATAGCCACAATCTTGCCGAAATGCAAGAGATTGGCAAAAAGGGGGTCCAAGAGCTCTCCAAGGTCATCCCCTCGTTCATCCGGAGGGCGGACTCTACAAATAAACATTTTGCTGCCCTTTCTGCTTTCAACGATGCGATGCAAGGGGAAATCAAACAACTGGCCGAGATCCATCTTCCAAAGATCGATAAAATGTCAGGTGCCGGCGTCCGCCTTGTCTATTCTGATCCGGATGCGGTCGCCAAAGTTGCCGGAGCGCTCCTCTTTTCTGCGGGGCACGGAGGGCTTGCCGAGCTGCAGCAATATGCGCGCACCCTGCCCGAGGAAGAGATGTTCCGCCTTCTCGATGCGGCCTCTGCCTCTCGCGATAATCGAAGGCACAAATCTCCCCGCGCCCTCGAGCATGCCCAGTTTACGTTTGAGATTCTCGCCGATTTCGGGGTGTACCGGGATCTTCAGCGCCATCGGATGCTCACCCAAGAAAGGCAGCTTCTCACCTGCAATTATGGCTATTATCTCCCGACGGAGATTGTGGGGACGGAGATGGAAAAGGACTACCATGAAGCGATGGAGCTTGCTAAAAGAGCTTATGACGAGATTGCCGCCGAGCTGCCTGAGGAGGCGCAATACGTCGTTCCGATGGCCTACAATGTCCGCTGGTATTTCCACATCAACTTGCGTGCGCTGCAGTGGCTCTGCGAGTTGCGCTCTTCTCCCCAGGGACACCCAACTTATCGCTGGATCGCGCAAGAATTGGCGCGCCAGGCCAGTGAAGCTGTGCCTGCTTTTGAGCGCTTTTTCAAGTTTGTCGATTACGATGGATATGAGCTGGGCCGCCTTGGCGCCGAGATTCGCATGGAAGAGAAGAAACAGCAGAGATCTTTAACATGAAGGTCGCTCTAAGCCGTCTTCTTGGCGGGATGCTTCTCGTTGCCGGATGCTGCATTGGGGCCGGCATGCTGGCTCTTCCCGTTCTTACCGGCCTCGCCGGTTTTGTCCCTTCCACTATAGCGCTTTTCATTGCCTGGGGCTTCATGATCTTTACTGCGCTCTTGCTGGTAGAGATCAATGGGTGGTTTACCGGAAAGGTCAATCTCCTTTCGATGGTGGGAGCGTCATTAGGGCGCACGGGCAGACAGATCTGCTGGGTTTCGTATCTCTTTTTGTTTTACGCGCTGCTTGTCGCTTATACGGCTGCCAGCGGATCGATCCTCTCTTCTGTCGGGAGCAATTTTTTTGGAGCTGCTTTGCCTCCTGCCGTTTGTTCTCTTGGGTTTGCTCTCTTTTTCGGAGTGATTGTCTATTTTGGGACGAGGCCTGTCGATCTGATCAATCGGTGGCTGATGGTAGGACTGATCGTTTCTTATCTTGCCATGGTCGCCCTGGGATTGCCAAAAATTGAGCCGTCCCAGCTGCTCTATTCGAAGCCGAGCGCTGCTTTTTTGGCCTTGCCAGTTCTCGTCATTTCGTTTGGGTTTCATAATATCATCCCGAGCCTGACCCATTATATGCATGGGGATTTGCAAAGCGTGCGGCGCGCTATTTTAGGGGGGAGCCTCCTTGCGCTGTTCATCTATCTTCTCTGGACCCTCTTTGTTCTTGGGATCGTGCCGGAGCCGATGCTCGAAGAAGCTTATCAAAACGGCGAAGAGGCGACTGTTTCGGTGCAAAAGATTCTTGGGTCGAGCGTGATTGGATCTTTTGCGCAAAGCTTTGCCTTTTTTGCGATCGTCACCTCCTTTCTTGCCCAGGGGCTCAGCCTTGTCCACTTTATTGCAGACGGCTTGAAGGCTACATCTAAAAGCCATCGGGAAAATGGGTGGATCGCTCTTTGCGCCATTGCCCCTCCGGCCGTTTTGGCGATCGTCTATCCGGCCCTTTTTTTCAAGGCGCTCAATTTTGCCGGCGGAATTTGCGCGGTGATTTTGTTTGCTATTCTGCCGATTCTCATGAGCTGGATTGGGCGCTATAAAAAGAAGATCTCATCTCCGTATGTCGCTTTCGGCGGCAAACTTTTGCTGGTGATTGCATTTGCATTTGCTTTGCTGATCATCACAAGAGAAGTTATTCGTATTTTTCAATTTTAAAGGTTTTTTATGCTCTTACAAACGAATCGGATGATCGGCGGGATCCTGCTTGTTGCGGGAACAGCCATTGGCGCAGGGATGCTGGCGCTGCCGGTTCTTACGGCTTTTGGCGGATTTGTCCCCTCCCTTTGGCTGCTCGTGTTTTGCTGGCTCTTCTTTTTTGCCACTGCTTATTTGCTTCTCGAGGCAAACCTCGCCACTCCCGGCGAGCCGAATATGATCACTATGACAGGGAAGCTGCTTGGGCGGGGCGGCAAAGCGATCTGCTGGGTTAGCTATCTTTTGCTCCTCTATTCTCTGCTCGCAGCCTACCTCTCCGGCGCATCTCCTCTGGTCGTTCAGATCATTGCCGCAGTGACTGGAGTGGCGATCCCTGCCTGGTGCGGGCCCATTGTTTTGCTTCTTTTGTTTGGGGTTTTTGTCTATTTGGGAACCCGGCTTGTCGATTGGGTGAACCGGATTTTGATGACAGGGCTTATCGTCACCTATTTTCTTCTTGTCGGCGTTTTGCCGCAGTACATGGACACTTCCCTTCTTTTGCATGCAGATCCGAAAGCTGTCTGGGTCGCCTTGCCCCTTTTGTTTACCTCGTATGGGTTTCATATCGTCATCCCGAGCTTGACGACGTATCTCAAGCACGACAGGCGCAAGTTGATCTGGACTCTTTTTATCGGCAGCTCGATCCCTTTTCTCGTCTATTTTTTGTGGGAGATCGTCGTGCTCGGGATCGTCCCGCTCTCTGATTTGGCAATGGCATGGGAAGAAGGGCAGAGTGCTGCGATGCCTTTGGTCGCCCAGCTCCAAAGCCCCTGGATTGCCAGCGCGATCCATACCTTTTCTTTTTTTGCCATCCTGACCTCCTTTCTTGGCGTATCGCTGAGCTTGTCGGACTTTCTTGCCGATGGCTTTAAACTTAAGGGGCACACCTGGGAGCGTGAAATTTCATGTTTGATGACGTTCATTCCCCCTCTGATCTTCGTCTATGCGTATAAGAAGGGGTTTATTCTGGCTTTAGAGTTTGCGGGCGTTTTCGTGGCGATCTTGCTGTGTATCTTACCTGCCTTGATGGCGGCGAAATTGCCCCGTTTTAAAAAACCGCTGATGCGCTGTTTTATTGGCGGCGTGATCTTGGTGTCGGTTTTGATGATTGTGTTTTCTGTCTGCGATCAGCTGGGTCTTTTTCGGGGACTGACGGGGGGATATGTTTCGACTGAAATCTGAATTTCAGCCTGCGGGGGATCAGCCGGATGCGATCGAGCGTCTGGTGTGCGGGATGGAGAAAGGGAAACGGTCGCAAGTGCTTTTGGGGGTGACCGGCTCCGGAAAGACGTTTACGATGGCCAATGTAATTGAGCGGATCCAAAAGCCGACGCTGATCTTAGCGCACAATAAGACGCTGGCCGGACAGCTCTATCAAGAATTTAAGACCTTTTTTCCCGATAACGCAGTCGAGTATTTCGTCTCTTACTACGATTTCTATCAGCCCGAAGCGTATATCGCCCGGACGGATACGTATATTGAAAAGGACCTTGCAATCAACGACCGGATCGAAAAGATGCGCTTGAGCGCGACCCGCTCTCTTATTGAGAGGAGCGATTGCATCATCGTCGCCTCCATTTCTTGCATCTATGGCCTCGGCACTCCGGAGTATTATAGCCAAATGCTCCTCAATTTGGCTGTGGGCCAAGAGGTGCGAAGGGACGATGTCTTGCTCCATCTTGTCGAACTGCACTACAACCGCAATGACTACGATCTTGCCCGGGCGACGTTTCGGGCCCGCGGCGACGTGTTAGAGATCGTGCCGGCTTATGAAGATGATTTAGCCTACCGTATCGAGTTTTTCGGGGATGAGGTAGAGAGGCTCAGCGAGATCGACCCTCTCACCGGCAAGGTGAGAAAGCGCTTAGACAAGATTACGATTTTCCCCGGATCGCACTATGTAACGCCGGAGAGCGTCCGGTTCGATGCGATCCGCTCGATCCGTGAAGAGCTGACGGAGCGGGTTGCCTATTTCCAAAAGGAAAACCGCCTCATCGAGGCCCAGCGGATCCGGGAGCGGACCAATTACGATCTGGAGATGATCCGAGAAATTGGATTTTGCAAGGGAATTGAGAACTATTCGCGCCATTTTAGCCGGAGGCTTCCCGGCCAGCCATCTCCTTGCCTGCTCGACTATTTCCCCGAAGATTTTCTCTTTATCATCGATGAGTCGCATCAGACCTTGCCCCAGCTTCACGCGATGTACAATGGCGATCGTTCGCGCAAGCAGGCCCTCATTGAATTTGGGTTTCGCCTGCCCTCCGCATTTGACAACCGGCCGCTTAAATTTGAGGAGGCGTACGCGAAAATTAGGCAAGTGCTCTACGTCTCGGCAACGCCCGGCAACTGGGAAGTGCAAGAAGCCGAGGGCGATGTCGTCCAGCAGATCATTCGTCCTACAGGTCTCCTCGATCCGCCGATTCAGGTGAGGCCGGCAGCGGGACAGGTTGACGACTGCTTGGAAGAGATCCGTCGCGAGACGGAGTTAGGCGGCAGGGTCCTTGTCACAACACTGACGAAAAAGCTCTCGGAAGATCTCTCGAAATACCTCAATGAGATTGGCGTTCGGGCGAAATACATGCACTCGGACATCGATACGCTTGAGAGAATGCAGATCATCAAATCGCTCCGCCTTGGAGAATTCGACGTGCTCGTCGGCATCAACCTGCTTCGCGAGGGGCTCGATTTGCCCGAAGTTTCCTTAGTCGTCATCTTGGATGCCGACAAAGAAGGGTTTCTTCGCTCCGAAACGGCCCTTATCCAGACTTGCGGAAGAGCTGCCCGCAATGTACGAGGACGAGTGATTTTTTATGCGGACCGGCAGACGGATTCGATCCAAAAGGCGATCGCGGTCACCTCTGAAAGAAGAGCTGTGCAGGAGGCGTACAATGCAAAGCACGGCATTACTCCGAAAAGCGTGAAAAGAGAGCAGATCGAATCGATCGAAGACACTTTTGGCATGATCGATCAGATTGCCGAGCCCCTCAAGCCGGCAGCTCCGGAGCATGTAGAGATTGCGGATTTGGAAAAAAAGATCCGCGAGTGCGAGGCGGAAATGCGCCGTGCAGCAAAAGATTTACGCTTCGAAGATGCGGCGCGATTGCGCGATCAGATGCGCTACTACCAAAGCCTCGAAATGATCAAGAGCGATTCTTAAGCTTTTAGTGCTTTGTGAGCTGCTGATAGAGCCACTCTTTTATGCCTCGAACTTTCTCGATCGCATCCTTGTGGAACGTGTTGAGCGATTCGTGGTATTCGATCCAAAAATAGAGCCGTAACTGAGCATATCGAATCAAGAAAGGAATCCGGTCAATCTCGTCTTGACTTAAGAGACGGACGCTTTGATATCCTTCTAGCAGATCTTTTAGCCATTTTGCTAGATCCGGTAGCAAGGCATCTTCGCGAAACCGACCTTCAATGGAAAAGAGGACAATCGCCAAGTCAAACACAAACCAGTGATAGCAGCTGTCGTCAAAATCAATGATCACGATCGAATTGTCGTCGCTAACAAACAGGTTCAAGGCACCAAGGTCGGCATGGATAAGGCCATAAGTAGATGGGGTACGAGGCAGTTGGTGTAACTGAGCGACCATGGACTTTAATTGTGAGCGCAAAGCAATTTGTGCAGAGTTAGCCGCTCCTGTCAGCGCATGGCGAAGCCCCCTTTCTTCAAACCACTCTTCTCTTTTGTGATGCAATTTCTCGTAGCGCTCGCTCGCAAGATGCATCTTGGCAATCAGCGCCCCAAGTTTTCTCAAAAAGGCTGGCGAGGTCGCAACCTCAATTGAAGGATGTCCGCCTCGTACCTCTTTGAAGACGACAGCCTCAAACTGCTGGTTGTTTTCGTGAAGAGATACGATCTTGTTTCCCTTTCGGCCGGGGATCAACTTTGGCACGGCAATGCCGCTGGAGGCGAGATGTTCGATCCAATGGATCTCGGCTTCAATTTCAGGCTTTCCTCGTCTCAAAGGAGATGTAAGGCGCAGATATACTTTGCCTTCTTTGCTATCTGCAGAATAGACGATATTTTCCATTTTGCGGATAAACGCGAGGTTTTTAAGTCCCCAGGCACTTGCACAGTACTTTAGTAGACTTTGACTTGGAAGGGCTTCCGGAGGGTTCATGAAAGGGCATTATGCCATCTAGAACTCCTTTCAGTCCATACGCCCTCGTCTAGGTTCCCCTCAAAGATATATATTTAAATAGAGAAGGGAGCTTATAATCGCTAACCATTTAACATAGGAATAATCATGAAAACAAATCTAAATTCTCCATACGCACCACCTCGCGATGAGTATTCAAGTCCTTCTACAAAAAGACGTAAACTCAATCTATCGTCTGCATCCGGAAATAGTTGGGAAGTTTCTTCAGGACCTTCTGCTTCAAGTGCAGAAGGTGTTTCAAGATTTGCGGCAACGAATTTTGAGCAATCCCCCTTTTCCGAATTCCAGATGTCTCCGTACAACCTGGGAAGGGATTGGGAGTTTGAAGACTATACGATAGATGACTTCGGTTCTCCCTTAGTGTTGCCCAATGCTCCTTCTGGGAATTTCGTCATCCATAGCAGACGTGAGCAGCCTTGCCGGAGCGAGCGCTTGCAATCTTTAAATTCTCCAGGCGCATCGCCTCGCGAGGGGTATTCGGGTCCTTCTACAAGAAGACGCGAACTCAATTCATCGTCTGCATCCGGAATTGAACGGGAAGTTTCTCCAGAGTTTTTTAATTCAAGCGCAGAAGACGTTTCAAGATTTGCAGCAACGAGTTTTGGTGAAGCTCGATCCCCTTTTAGCGAATTCCAGATGTCTCCGGACAGCTCAGGAAGACATTGGCAACTTGAAAACTTAGATGACTTCAGCCTTCTCTCAGAGTTGCCCAACCCCCCTTCTCGAGATTTCGTCTTGCATCGCAGAAGTAGGTCGTTCAGAGAGCGCCCGCAACCTTTTTGTCCTCAATTTGCCCCTTTTAGAAACGCTGACGGGGGGCTCAAAGGACCTTGCAGGTATAAACCGACAAGTTCTATCGAGCAATTATGTCCATTTCTGAAAAACGCCCTGGAGGTTCAAAATACTTCTAGATTCCAATGGCGGGGAAAAGAGTTTCAGATTGCAATACAAAATGATCCTGAATCAACCGGGCAGTTTAATATCTTTGCTACGATCCCAGAAAATCAACCTCAAGTAATTCGAGGCAAAACCAATGCAGAGATCGGTCTAAAAACTTTTCGCGATCATTGCATCATGTTAGAAGCCGGGTTTCCTGAGCGAGTCAACAATGATTCTCATCTAAGTGTCTTAACTCAATATAGAGATCTATTAAAACTCAAAATTCCTGTCGCAAAAATTTACAATGAAGCTGAAGCAGCAAATGGATGTGGTTTTTTTCTTGTCGAGATTGTGCCATATCCCTTTCATGCCGATTGGGCTAAAGGCACTCCAATCAGGATGCTTTCTAGGCAACAGCTGATATTTCTCAAGCAAATCAAATCGATGTTTAAAAAAACCTATGATGCCAAAATCACTCCGGATTTAAAGCCTGATAACCTTCGCATAAGAAGAGCCGGTCATCTAGCAATTACCGACTTGAGGGAAAGGGCTCTTTCCAAGAAAGAGTTGGATATAAATTTCCGTATTATGCTGCGCAGTTTTAATTGCGAAGAAGGCGATGAGATCTATACGTTTCTCAATCCTATTCCAGCAAGATAATAATTCTATAGATAATCGGGTTTGAATAGTTTTCGATATTTTTTCACTGTAGGGCCCGCAATCATGAAGAGACCATCCCCACGATAGTGAAGTGTCTTGGGGAATTTAGGAGAAATCGCTACATGAGCTTTAACAACTTCCAAGACAAATAAGTTGTATTTGGAAATTAGGCTGGCATCTGCCAGCTTGCATTCGAAGTTGGCAAAACACTCTTTAATTAAAGGTGCGGATACTTTTTTTCCTGGCAGAGCCGTGAGTTTGAATTTTTCAAACTTGTTCACTTCAGCTCCAGAGCAATTGCCAATTTTCACGACCGTGCTAGCGATTTCGACTGTAGGAACATTAATAACACATTCCTTACTCTCCTTAATCATCTTATAGCTGTAGTTCTCATCCCAGATGTAGCACCCGATTAATGAAGGGGTGAACTCCATAATCATATGCCATCCCAACGTCATGATGTTTTGTTCCCCTTTCCATGCGGAACTTACTAAGACAATCGGCCCCGGCTCTAAAAATCTGCGCACATTTGAAGGGGGGAAGTCTTTTTTAATGTATGCTTTCATCTAGTGCTCCTTTTCAAAAAGAATTGAGATAATTTCGAGCGTGAAAGCTCCCTACAATCGACGATCGCAAACTGGCTAGTATTAATTCAATACAAACCAGTTTGCGATCGTCGATTGTAGGGGCTTTGACGCCGAAATTACTCCAATTCTTTATGAAAAGGTGCACTAGTCTTATCAATTGATCCGCAGTCACAACCAATGCACCAAACATTAAATGACAAAATGCCTTTGCATGGCCACGAACTCGAAGAGTATTTATTCCAAATTCATCTTTTAGGCGCGCATTCGTTC
>JAKBAE010000035.1 GCA_021809325.1 bacterium | reverse complement strand
GGAAGCACTATATACTTCTGTCGATATTACCCCCGCAAAAAGAATCGAAAATCGGTCCAAAAGAACCCGAAAATCGACAGAACCTGAGTTATGCAAGAGGTCTAAGGCAAAAAGCCGTATTCTTTCAGAGTATCCATGTCTTGCTGAAGAGCAGTCAGATTTTCTTCTGTAGGGGCTTTTGTAAATTTTTCATAGTCGCCGGAAACAATCTCGCCCTGCTTTTGGATGCCTGTTTTTTTGATCTCTTGCACATTGGCCTTAATCAGGGCCATCTGCTGTTTCATGATCTCATCGTAATGAGCCTTTTCCGTCGGTGTTGCCGACCCGTAGCTAGAAAGGGCCTGGTTGAACTTAACAATATTTCCCTGCAGCTCCGTCCTGTATGAATCTTGCGTGGGCTGTGGGAACTCGCCCCCTTCACCTATCTTTGTCATTCTATAACTCCTCTGTATCCTGTTCGATCCTCAATGCATGCTCCATCATCCTGTGCGTTTCAGAGAGGCTCATCGACCCTAAAAGGTACCGCTTCACATCGGAGGAGAGCTCTTCAATATCTTTGAATACGCTTCCGCCGATCTTTTTTGAGATCTCCTCAAGCGCGATCATCTTTTTGAAAATCTCACTCTGCGAGAGCCGGTTGTAAGGAGTACTGCAGAGCTCCTCCCAAAGCGGCGTCCAGCGCGAGCGCAAATCTGCATGCAAATCTTTCTTCATACTTTTTTCCATGGCATAAAGAGAGATTATTCACAATAAAACGTCTTGCAGATGTTGAACAAGCTGGGAAAGAGAGATCTGGCTTGAAATGAACTTAGACACCGCTTCTTCTTCGATAAGGGCCGCTTGAGGCCGTCTTTTGTGGCATACGGCCCTTTGCAGCATGTGGAAGAAAAAGGCATTGCAACTATAGTCTTTGGCAATGATCCGGTTGAGTTTTTTGAACCCGGCCAAAGCATCGGGATCTTGCAGATAAATCCCAATCTTCTCTGCGATTTCAAGAAGGGGGGCCTTCTCTTCGCACTGAATCGAGATCTCATCAACCCAATCGCCATCTTTTAGCTTGACCTGTTGTCCATAGAGCTTTGTGAAGAGGCGCAAAATCCCCACAGTCGAGCGGTGGGCCGAGATCCTGTTTTCAGCCAGCGCAATGAGATCTTTGACAAGGGATGGGGTCAACGTTGCCGGATCGTAGAAAAAGCCTTTATTGGCTGCTACAGCGTCAGTAAAGCCGTCATTTCCTGATACTCCTGCAAAATCCCCGCTCAAGAGCAGGAAACGGCGGAGTTCTGCATCGCTCAAACTAACCGGTGAAAAGATATGCACCTTTTTTCCCGTCGGGCTGATCTCGATCCGATTTGTTTGCGAGCCCCAAGAAAAGGAAATCTCAGAGAGGCCGTAAGATTTCTCCAAGACAGGTCGATTGTCTGCCAAACGGGCCTGGAAGTAGTCTATAAAAGGTTTTGGATCGGGAACGCAAAGATCAATTTCTTTGTCATCCCATTCCAGAGACTTAAAAAGAGCATGCAGATAGACAAAGACGCCGGTTGGGCTTTTGAGAGAAGAGAAAAAAAAGCGCTTCCCCTTTTCGATCTCAAGATCTCCAAAGGCTCCGGGCTCCTCAGTCCATCTTGCCTGGCGAAAAGACCTGAGAAAGATTCCGCAATCGAGAAAATGCAGACCCATGGAATGCATAGCCCCATTGGAAGGGCCTCTCCAGCTAATTTTCTCGACAATAGGCTGGCCTACTTCTGCTTCAACGCCTGAAAGCTGCATCCAGAGATCCGCTTCGGCAAGATCTCCCTTTTCCGGGTTTATGCGAATGTCCAGATCGGGAAACATTTGTTTCATCTGATGAGCAATCTCAGCAGCTAAAAGGCGATCAGTAGAGCCTGCAGCCGAAATGGCCATCTTGGCATCTTTAGGAAGAGCTTGGTCTTTGTACATCGAGTAGAGCGGCTTGGCCAATGCCGCTCTTTTGAGCGAGGGCAAATAGGTAAACGCCGGGTGGATTTTAGAAGAGAGAACCGGAGCATTTTTACAAAAGACTCTTGGGAGCCCCCGGATGATGCGAAGCGGCGAAAACCCGAGCTTTTTCATCTCCTGCTCAGGAAAAGCCTCCAAGATCTTGTGCTCGAGATGAACAGGACCCCTCTTATCAAAAAGAGTATGGTACTTATCGACGATCTCCTGGAGCTTTAACGGCTCTTGTCCCCGTATCAGGCGGCTCAAGAGATCGCGATAGGAACGGACCTCCGGATCAAGCCTTTCGTCCCACCCCTCGCTCTTCTTTTTCTGCTGAAGATCATTCTGCAAAAACAGTAAAAAGTGCTCGTGGAATATGCTTAGAGACTCTTTTTGCATTGGCTTCTCTCTAGTTACAAGCGCAAGGCTCATAAAGTATTTGAAGCAGCAATGTCAACAGAATTTTACAAACTCTCCAAAAGAGGCTGGTTTTTGTACACCTCCCACATCAGGCGAAACGGCCGGCAATCCCGCAGCAGCTCTTCCTTTGTCCCCTCGGCAACCTTTTTGCCCTTCTCCAGAAAAATGATCTTGTCGACATGCTCGATCGTAGAGAGACGATGGGCGATCAAGATCTGCGTCGCCTCCTTCTGCAGCTCGCGGATGGCGAGCTTGATCCTATTTTCGCTGATCGCATCGAGAGAGGAGGTCGCCTCATCCATCACCAAGATCGGGGCCTTCTTCACAAGCGCTCGCGCGATCGCAAGGCGCTGCTGCTGGCCGCCCGACAAGCTCTTGCCCATCTCGGCGAGCAAGGTGTCATAGCCCTTCGGCAGCTCGACGATAAACTCATCGGCATACGCTTTTCTCGCAGCCTCTTCGATCTCGGCCCTACTAAACGCACGGCCAAACGCGATGTTTTCTGCAACGGTGTCGTAAAAGAGAAACGGCCGCTGTGGAACGAAAGCAATCTGCTCTCTGAGCGATTTCTGGGTATACTCTGCAATGGGGCGTCCATCGATGCGGATCTGCCCCCCTTGCACATCGTAGAGTCTGGGCAAGAGCTGCACAACCGTTGATTTGCCCGCGCCCGTAGCGCCGACAAGGGCGACGATCTCTCCCTTCTTCACCGTAAAGCTCAAATCGCGCAGCACCCATTCCTCGCCGTATTTGAACCAGACGCGATCGAATTCGATCCCCTCGGAAAAGCCGGGCAAGCTCACCGCCCCCTTTACATCCTGGATTTGCGGTTTGAGCTCGAGGACCTCAAACATCCTCTCCGCCGCCACAACCCCCTTCTGCACATTTGCATTCTCTTCCGCAAACTTCTTCACAGGCTCATAAAACATGTGGAGCAGCGCGCAAAACATGATCAGCTGCCCTACGGTCATATGGAGTGTATAAAGGCCAAACAAAACGACCACAGCAAGGCAGCCCGTCGCAATCAGATGGAGAAGCGGCCGAGTGAGCAGATTGTACTTCGCGCTCTTGCTCTCCAAAAGCGCCATCTGGTCATTTTGCTCTTTGTATTTGCGCAGAGAAAACGCCTCCATGGCAAAGATCTTGACGGTCTGGATCCCTGCTAAAAAGTCGAGGAGCACTGATGAAAACCGCTCTTGGTTCTTCTGCAGCTGGCGGCTGATCCTCTTGACCCTCCTCGTCAAAAAGACTACCGGCAAGATAATCAGCGGCAGCCCCAAAAAAATAACCATAGAAAGCTGCCAGGACAAATAAAAGCAGGTCAAAAGAGCCATCACAATCGTAAACGGCGTCTGAAAGTAATTGGTCAGACAAGAATTCAGAGAAGATGCGATCTGGCCCGCATCTCCAACAGCGCGCGAGCTCAAACTCCCCAGATTATGTTCCTGATAAAAACTCATCGGCAGAGACTGGATATGCTCAAAAAACTGCTGGCGCAAGTCCCTCGTCACCCGGATCGAAAGGAGTTGCGTCGCATATCTCGAGAAAAAGAGGGTCAGCGCCTTAAATACCGCCACAACAACCAAAATCCCGATCACCATCAAAAAATTCTCTTCGAGATCAAAGCGGCCGGCCACCTTATGCATGATCCACCCAAGCGGATTGGCCCCCTTCTTCTCCACCATGAAGATCGCAGCATCTTGCTTCGTGATCACTCCGTCTTGATTCCGATCGATCAGGTCCCACCTCTCCTCTACATCGGCCATCCGGATCTTCTTCACCTGCCCCTTGTCATCCGGGCCGAAAAGAGAAAAGAAATCAGCCCCCGTATTCGTAATCATCCCGAGGGAAAAAATTTCGCACTGATTCGCAATCGTGGAAAAAAAGAGCGTGGCGAGCGTAAGCATCGCCAAAGTGATGTGCCGCTTATTTCTGAGGGCGGCTAACAGAAGCAATCGCATGAAATACCGGTACCTACTTAAGGGCTCTGCCCTTAACAACCCGCCAAAGGGCAAACCCTTTGGAAACCCTGTTTTTTTGTAGCTTGCGCATTTCGCGCAAGCTACAAAATAAAATAGGATTCTAAAGGACGAAGTCCTTTAGCGGGATTTTTAAGGGCGGAGCCCTTAAACGAGTTGTTGAGACTCAAATTTGCCCATTTTGCGGAATTTTTGGTAGCGATTTTCGAGGAGATCGTCCAAAGGGGTGTCTTTGAGTGACTCCCATTGGGCGGCGATGTAGTTTTTGACGGTCTCGAAGATGGTGGAGCGGTCGTGGTGGGCGCCGCCGAGCGGCTCGGGGAGGATGTCGTCGATGATGCCGAGGTGGATGAGGTCTTCTGCGTGCATCTTGAGCGCGCCGGCTGCTGTTGCGTTTTTGGATGCGTCTTTCCAGAGGATCGATGCGCAGCCCTCCGGCGAGATGACCGAGTAGTATGCGTGCTGGAGCATGCCAATCCGATCGCCGACGCCGACGCCGAGGGCGCCTCCTGAGCAGCCCTCTCCAATGAGGATGACGATGATGGGCGTCGGGAGCTGGGCCATCTCTAAGAGGTTGCGCGCGATCGCCCAGCCTTGTCCGCGCTCTTCTGCCGTGAGGCCGGGATAGGCGCCGAGGGTGTCGAGGAGGGTGACAACGGGGAGGTTGAACTTGGCTGCAAGGTGCATGCAGCGAAGCGCTTTCCGATAGCCTTCCGGGTGGGGCATGCCGAAGTTGCGCTTGAGGCGGCTTTCAGTGTCATTGCCCTTCTCTTGTCCGATCAGCATGAACTTGTGGCCTCCGATCTTGGCAAGGCCAGTGATGATCGCAGCATCGTCTTGAAAGGTCCTATCCCCAAAGAGCTCAAAAAACTCTTCGGCGATATTCTCGATGTAGTCGATGGCATGGGGGCGCTGGGGGTGGCGGCAGATCGCAACGCGGTCCCAAGGTTTTAGCTGCGAGTAGATGGTCGTTTTGAGGGTTTCGAGCTTGCGCTCCATCTTGCGGATCTCGTCTTGGCTAAAGAGCGGGTTATCCCCGTTTTGCTCTTTGAGCTTTTCGATCGTCTCTTCCATCTCGACGATCTGCTTTTCATGCTGGAGCATCATAGCGTTTTCTCCTGGCCCGGGAGCTTTGCGTCGTGGAAATCTTCGACGAGCTCGACCGTGGTCGGTTTGGTGATGATTATGGAAAAGAGCTCCTCCATATCTTCGGATGCGAGGCGGATGCATCCGTCGCTGTCATATTTTCCGATTTTGGAGCGCTCTTCGTTATATTGGCCGGTTACGGGATCTTGAGTCCACGGAGCCCCGTGAATCCCCAGTCCGCGCGCGCTTTCGCTGCAGCCCTCTATCTCTTTTTCAAATGGGATCCAGCGGGTGCCGAAGATGCGGATCATCTCGACTTTCTCGTCTTGATAGAATCCCATGGTCCCCGGCTTGTAGATCGCGATCTTGCTGCCGAGCTGATATTTTCCTCTTGGGGTCAGGCATTTAGAGGCCATCTTGGCATCCGATCTTCCCAACCCTACCCGGTAGGTCTTGAGCAAGACCCGTTCGTTATTTTGCAGATCGAGGTAGTAAAACCAGAGCTTGCATCGAGAGAGGTCGATCAGCAGATGGAATTGAACCTCTTTGTCCTTCTTGAAGACGTTGAACCGGTCTCCCGGGGAGACTTTCTGGGTGAAGTAGTCTGCTTTGCGGTTCAGGCTTCTGGCGATGAAGTGGCGCGACGTCGAGTAGAATGTAGCATAATCGGCGATCCAGGCGGGCCGTCCCTTCATCCAGGGCACCCGGCTGGTATAGGAGACCGTCTCTACGATCGGCAGCTTCGATGAGTCGAGTGCGAAGAGGCGCCCGATCCGGTCTGCCTCCGGCAGCGTCTCGTCCACGCTCTTTACCTCTAAAACGGGCTGGGCCATCGGAATCTCCGCAGGCTTTAAAGGCTGCGGCGCCTGAGGCAATGGAACTTCTTCCACACGCGCTACCCGCTCTTCGAGAGAAGGCTCGCTTCTTTCCTTCTTCAAGAGAGCTACAGCCCCAATTGAAGCAAAAACAAGAAGCGTTCCGATCAGAAATACCTTCGGTAAAGCCACTGACACCCCTCCAAAAAATTCTTATTGGACATTGCCATCTATTATCCCCATGCAACGGGTATTTGGCAAGCACCGTTCTAAAGAAGACTAAATAAACATTATTTAAATGAAAAAAGAAACGAAATTCTATCAGTTGAAGAGCAAGTAAATGCAACCAAAAAGTCCGCATTCCAAAAACAATCTTTTCCGGCTAAAGGAATAATCTGAAGTTCTCCATCCGGTCTTGGACACTCAAGAATAACAGAGTCATTCAGGAGAAGAGGTTCAATTTTTCCTTGATGCCTTTTCAGGGTTTTTGATTGAAGCAAGATGTTTGAAGACGGCAAAGAACAGCAAGCTGCTCGAATGAAAAAAACAATTTTTAATCCTTTGGAAGATACGGGGCGCAGATGGAGCGCAAGAGAGTTATCATACAGCTCTGCCCTTAAATGAAGCCACGATTCTCTGCAGCCATGGCAGCGGGTCCATCCTTCGAGTGCGCTCTGTCCTTTTTCTATGCAAATGACGGCTCCATGGGCATAGAGCTGGGAAATCCCAAACCCTAGCGGTTCGCTCAAAGTACCGGCTTGAGGCCCAAAAGCAGGGATCATAACTTCCTTGAAGCGCATAGCTCCGAGAGCGCTATTGCATCCGGTTAAGGTGATCGCAGCGTCCATTTCCCTCGACGTGCGAGAAAGCATGCCTAGAAAAGGGTCGGCGGCAGACGCAACTTGAAGCGGGCAAAATGGCACTTCTTCTTGAAGAAACGACTTTTCAGGATAATTAAGCCACCTTGCGCAGCCTTGGAACTTCGCGGCCCAGGCCCCTGCTCTTTGTCCTTCTTCTGCAAAACCCAATTCCATCCAATGGGAGGCAAGCTCTTCTGCAATGGGGATAGGGAGCAGAGAATCTTCGTCTTTGCGATCAAAAGTCATTGCTAAGGGAGTTCCGCTTGGGAGCAGCCTTGGGATGACCGGGGGCAAGCTCAGACCCAATCGATTGGAGAGGAGCGACGCTACCGCAATCGAGGGCTGATAAATTTGCGCATAAGGGAAACGGAGAGCATGGACAATCTTTTCTCGCGATGTGTTCGGCTCTAAAAGAAGGGAGCGGCAATACCGATAGTGTTCGAGCGGATTTTGTATTCTCATCCGCCCGAGTATTTGATTGTCATGAATTGCCGCGCTCAGATTCATCGACTACTTTACGGAGATGAGTTTCCGCATTTTTTTTCCGGGCGTAAATTTCACAGCCTTGCGTGCAGGGATCACAATAGGCACAGCAGCGTTTTTCGGGTTGCGTCCAATTTTTTGTTTTCTTTCGACGACTTCAAAAACGCCGAAATCTCGGAATTCCAAACGGTCTCCGTGGGAGAGCGTGTCTGTCATTTCATCGAGAAAAGCCTGGATCACGTTTCTCACGTCATTAGGATGCATTCCCTTGGCTTGAGATATGTTGTTAATCAGTTTTTTTTTGGTTATCGTTGCCATATCCGGGCTCCTTCTGTTCATTTTACACCTCTTGGTTCCCAACTGTTAATACGCCCTCGAAGGCGCATGTGAACTCTTGCATGTCAAGGGTTTCACGAGTTCAACATAATGATTGGGAATTATTTTTCAAAATAATTATTTACAGCGCGTATCAGAAATCTCTTCTTTTTCCCTGCGCTCAGGAGGAGAAATGCCCCCTCAAACAAATCCGATGAAGAAATGACATAAGCCGGATCTGTCAAGCGGACATTGTTCAAATACGCACCGCCATTTTTAATCAGTTTCACCGCCTCTGATTTGCTTGAAGCGAGGTTGGCTTTGACAAAGAGTTCGACAACTTTGACATCGAGAAGCTCTTCTTTCTTCATCTCTTCGTGGGGCATTTCTAAGAGAACTTCCATGCTCAGCATCGCCTCCGACCCGGGGGCCATCCCTTCGGTCACTTTCAATGCGTTTTGCAGTCCCTCTTCGCCATGGACAAAACGGGTCACTTCTTCCGCCAACCGTCTTTGGGCGCTGTTGGGTTCTTCAGCTATTTTGCTCTCAATCCGCCGGATTTCTTCCATGTCCAAAAACGTGAGCATGCAGAGGAGGCGGGATACATCCGCGTCGGGCACACGGACGAGGTACTGATAAAAGTGGTATGGAGATAGTTTATCGGCAGAAAGCCAAATGGCCCCCTCTTCCGATTTTCCAAATTTTTTTCCGTCGCTGCGCACAATCAAAGGGTGCGTCAAGCCAAAGATCTGCTCGCCGCCGACCTTGCGGTTGAATTCGGTGCCGGCTGTAATATTGCCCCATTGGTCCGAGCCGCCTGCTTGAACGGTGACTCCGTGGAGTTTGTGGAGGTGGGCAAAATCGTAGCCTTGCAAGATCTGATAGGAAAATTCCGTGAAACTAAGCCCTTCTTCAGAAGAGAGCCTTGCCTTCACGCTCTCTTTGGCAAGCATCTGGCCAACGCGAAAAAGCTTGCCTACATCGCGCAAAAATTCGATCAAGGTGAATTGAGAAAACCAATCGTTGTTATCTACAACCAGAGCTTCTTTGAAACGGCCTTCAAAAAAACGGCGCAGCGAGAAGACGTTCTGGGCAAGCGTCTCTTCGCTAAGAAGCGGCCTTTCATGGCTTTTGCCGGAAGGATCGCCAATCCGGCCGGTCGCACCGCCGAGAAGGACAACCGGGGTATGGCCGTATCTTCGCATCCACTCCAGAGCAATGATGCCGACCAAGCTGCCTAGATGGAGGCTGTCTGCGGTCGGGTCAAACCCTACATAGATCTTTCTAGGACGATTTAGGTGCTCGCGCAGATCTGGACTTGTCATCTGCTCGATGAAGCCCCTCTCTTCTAAACAATCGATGACGTTTTTCATAGCCTCAAGAGAGTACCCGATCGAACAATTTCCTGCAAAGCATTAAGAATCAGGATGGATTGCCTTTGCCAGAAACTGCATCTCTTCATGAAGTTTCTGAGCGACGGCCGTCACCCTTTGACTGATCTTAGCTGCGTTTTGGTTTTCATCAAAAAGAGAGATGTTTTTCTCTTTGAGAGGGACCCGATATTGGGCATGTCTTGCGATCCAGCGATGGATCTCGTCAGTTTTTTCCTGCAAGGCTTCAGGGGTGATCTGTTTTTCTACATCTTCCCAATGCTTCAGCAGTTTCTCTCGTGCCTTTCGCGTTTTTAGGCTTTCAGGAGCGATTCGTTTAGATGCTTGCTTTAATGTCATGAGTTACCTCCCGCAAACGCTAAGCATAGCTTTTTGAAAAATACTTTTCCAGTAGAAAAAGAGGCTGAAAAGGAATATCATTTTAAGCATGGGACAAGAGAGCGCAAAAAAAGCAGCTGCAAAGGGAGCTGCAAAACTGATTGAGTCCAAGATGATCGTCGGTCTTGGCTCTGGATCTACTGCCGCATTTTTTATCGAAGCTTTGGCGCACCGCGCCCAAACCGAGAATCTGCAAATCAAGGCCGCCGTAGCCAGCTCGAGGCGCTCTGCGGAACTGGGCGAGAGGCTCGGTCTCCCCATCCAAGATCTCAACGACATCTGCCGTGTCGACCTCACAGTCGACGGAGCAGACGAGATCGACCCGGAAAAAAGGCTCATCAAAGGGCGGGGCGGCGCGCATGTGAGGGAAAAAATCCTCGCCGCGGCGAGCAGCGAGATGATCGTCATTGCCGATGAGACGAAGCTGGTCGACCGGCTAGGCGTCGGCGTTTTGCCCGTAGAGATCGTCGGCTTTGGCGCGCCCGCCACCCGCATGAAAGTTGAAGATCTCGGATATAAATGCGCCTGGAGGCAAAATCCGGACGGCTCTTTGTATCTGAGCGATAACGGCAATCTTCTATTAGACCTCTCTTTTGAAGCGCCCCTTTCCCATCCGGAAGCGGTGCAAGAAGAGCTGATCCATTTGCCTGGAGTCGTCGACACCGGGTTTTTCTTTCAGCTAGCGGGAAGGATCCTCATCGGCTACCCAAACGGCTCGTTTGAAGTACGTTAATACTTGATATTAAAGCCGTGCATCGCGAGCCTTTGCAAGGCCGAAATCGCCTCTTTGGCGTCATCTCCAATCGCTTCAATCTTGATGCGCGCCCCCTTCTCCGCCGCCAGCATCAAAATGCCAAGGAGCGACTTGGCATTGACCACATAGTTGCGATAAGTGAGATGGATTTGGCAATTGAAGCCCGCTGCGCACTTGACCAATTCAGTCGAAGGTCGGGTGTGGAGCCCCTTGTCATTTTGCACCACAAAATTTCCCTTCGCTTTTTTTTCCATGTTGTACCACCCTGCATCAGCGATACTTACTCCACAATTGATTTTAACGCAACCAATTTTACTCCTTTAATAGAGCCTCCATCTCCTTGACAAGCGAGGTGAATTTCCGCATCGCCGCCTCGACAGCTTCCTTTCGTTTTAGATCGACGCCGGCGATCTCGAGAAGCTCAAGCGGATAACGGCTGCCGCCGGAAGAGAGGAACTGTAAATAGCGGTCCCTTGCTTGCTCGGACTTTGCCACATTTTCAAATAGGGCAAGCGATGCGCTCAAGCCCGTCGCGTACTGATAGACATAGAAATCGTAATAGAAATGGGGGATGCGCGCCCATTCGATCCCAAGGCCCGGATCTAAGATGAGCTCGGATCCGTAGTATTTCTGGTTGAGCTTGAGATATGCATCTTTCAAAAGCGTCGGGGTAAACGGCATCCCTTCTTCCGCCCAGCGGTGAAGCTGCAGCTCAAATTCGGCAAAGAGGGTTTGGCGGAAAATCGTCGTCCGGATCGCCTCAATCTCGTAGTTGATCAAAAACACAAGCTCTCCCTTAGATTTCGCCCTCTTCTTGAGAAGCTGCAGCAACAGCTGCTCATTGAACGTCGAGGCCACCTCTGCGACAAATATCGGATAGTCTGCATAGACATAGGGTTGATTTTTGCGGCTGAGAAGGCTGTGCATGCTGTGGCCCGCCTCATGCGCCAAGGTCAAGACGTCATTGAGGGTACCGTGGAAGTTCATCAAAATATAGGGCATACTGTCGTAACAGCCGCTCGAATAGGCCCCGCTTCTTTTCTTTTCATTTTCAAACGGATCGACCCACCTCTCTTCAAGAAGGCCCCGCTTGAGGGCTTCGGTATATTCTTTCCCTAGAGGCTCTACCGATTCGACGACAAGCTCGCACGCCTCGTGAAACCCCCGCCCCATCCCCTGTTCTTGCACCAAAGGGACATAGAGGTCGTAGACATGCAGTTCGCTTAGATTGAGGAGTTTTTTCCTCAAGCGAAGATAGCTGTGGAGCGCGTCGAGATTAGAGTGGATCGATCCGATCAGGCTGTCGTAAACCGCATCATCGATCCTCCTGGGAAAGAGCGCCGCCTCTCGGCAGTCTTTGAATTTTTTTGCTTTTGAGACAAAAAGGTGCGACTGGACGATTCCTTGCAAAAGCTCGCAAATGGAGTTTGCATGCCCCTCATACACCCGGTGCAGGTTTTCAAACGCGTTTTTTCTCAGCGTCCTATCGGGGTCCTTCAAATAAAGAAGATAAGTACCCGAGGTCAGCTCTTTTACCTCCCCTTTGCTATTGAGGGCAGGCGGGAACGCGAGGTCGGCGTTGTTGAGCGCCCCAAAGGCCTTATACGGCGTCTCCAGCGCCTTGCCGCTCAAGGCGAGAAGCTCTTCCATCTCAGGGGCAAGCGTATGCGGGCGCAGTCTTTCTAGCTTGGAGAGATAAAAGCGGTACGGCTCCAATTGCGGATGATGAAGGAGCGCTTCAAATTCTTCTTTGATCATCGAAAGCAGCTCCGGCTCCACCCAGGCATACTCCACCTGAAAATCGTGGATGAGAGACGAGATCTTTCCAAAATTTTCTTTTACGGCATCGTTGCCTAGATCTTCATCCAAACGCAAATGAGCATAAGTATGGAGCTTGGAAAGGCGCCGATCTAGATCGAAATAGGCATCTAAAAACCGGCGGATCGCTTCCGGGGAGCTCTTCAGCTTCCCCTGAAAAGCTCTCAAACTGGGCCAGCGGGGGCGGCTCTTTTTTTCCCCTTGCGCCCCCTCAAACTCTTTTTTCCAATCCTCTACATTGAGATAGAGAGCTTCAACATTCCACCTTTCCTTTTGCGGCACCTCCGCCCTGCTTCGACCCATAAAAAAACCCCCTAAAAGATTTAAAATAAATTGTATACAATCAAACCTTAGCAATCGAAAGAAAGAACTGCTAAATTTCGTTGCAAAAAAATCACTGACTTGAGTATAGTGCTAAGTAGCAAAATAATTCGATCTCCGGGTTTGGGACGGTCCAAGACCCTGCCGGAGAAGAAACTATAAGGAGAAAAAAAACCATGACTCAACAAGCTGAAAAGAAAATCACCTTGAAGCCCCTTGGCAACCGCGTCCTGGCCCAAAGACTGGAGCAGGAAGAGACCATGAAAGGGGGCATCATTCTCCCTGACACCGCAAAGAAAAAGCAAGAGAGCGCGAAAGTGATCGCAGTCGGCTCCGGCAAGCGCCTGGATGACGGCCAAATCCTCCCTGTGCCTGTGAACGTAGGCGACACCATCTTGATGGACAAATATTCCGCCCAGGAAGTGACAATCCAAGACGTTGAGTATGTAATCCTCAAAGCAGACGATATTATCGCGATCATTGAAGAATAAAAAAATCAGGAGCAAAAACCATGGCACCAAAAAACATTAAATTCAAAGAAGACGCTCGGCAAAAGATCTTGAAAGGCGTACGCACGCTCTCTTCTGCTGTAAAAGTCACCCTCGGCCCGAAAGGCCGCAATGTTGTGATCGACAAGAAATACGGCGCTCCCCAGATCACAAAAGACGGCGTAACGGTCGCGAAAGAGATTGAACTCGAAGACCGCCATGAGAACATGGGCGCTCAGATGGTCAAAGAAGTGGCCAGCAAGACAGCCGACAAAGCCGGCGACGGAACGACGACGGCGACAGTGCTTGCGGAAGCGATCTACAGCGAAGGGCTTCGCAACGTAACTGCCGGCGCAAACCCGATGGACCTCAAGCGCGGCATCGAGATGGCCGTGACTGCGGTTGTCGATGAGCTCAACAAGCTCAGCAAGCCGATCAAAGACAATAAAGAGCTGATCCAAGTTGCAACGATCTCTGCCAACGGCGACACCGATATCGGCTCGATCATCGCGCAAGCGATGGAGCGGGTAGGCAAAGACGGCACGATCACGGTTGAAGAAGCAAAAGGCTTTGAGACAACGCTCGATGTCGTCGAAGGGATGAACTTCGACCGCGGCTACGTCTCTTCTTACTTCGTAACTAATGCAGAGACGCTGGTTTGCGAATACGAAAACGCGCTTGTCCTGATCTATGAGAAAAAAATCTCTTCAATGAAAGAGTTCCTGCCGATCCTGCAAGCTGCAGCCGAGTCAGGTAAACCGCTCATGATCATTGCGGAAGACATCGAAGGCGAAGCGTTGGCAACCCTGGTGGTCAACCGTCTGCGCGCAGGCCTCAAAGTCGTAGCTGTAAAAGCTCCCGGCTTTGGCGATCGCCGCAAAGCGATGTTGGAAGATATCGCGATCCTGACCGGCGGCCAGTTCGTCAGCGAAGAGCTGGGCATTAAGCTCGAAAACGTCACGCTTGACATGCTTGGACGAGTCAAAAAAGCGATCGTGAAAAAAGAAGACACGACGCTCGTTGACGGAGCCGGCGACAAGAAGGCGATCCAAGAGCGCATTGCTCTTCTAAAGCGTCAAATCCAAGACAGCACTTCTGATTACGACCGCGAGAAGCTGCAAGAGAGACTTGCAAAGCTCTCCGGCGGCGTAGGCGTCATCCGCGTAGGGGCTGCTACCGAAGTGGAGATGAAAGAGAAGAAAGACCGCGTCGACGATGCAAAAGAAGCGACCCGCGCAGCTGTGGAAGAGGGAATCCTCCCCGGCGGCGGAACAGCGCTTATCCGCTGCATCCCGATCCTCGAAAAGCTCGCAACGACCCTCTCCGGCGATCAGAAGATCGGCGCCGAGATCATCCTGCGCGCCCTTTCTTATCCTCTCCGCCAGATCGCAGAGAACGCAGGCAAAGAAGGCTCGATCATCGTGCAGAAAGTCGCCTCCATGAAAACCACTGAAGGCTACGACGCCCGCGAAGACGCGTTCGTCAACATGATCGAACACGGTATCGTCGATCCGACAAAGGTCGTCCGCTGTGCATTGCAGTTTGCTGCTTCAATTGCAGGACTGCTCCTTACAACGGAAGCGATCATCACGGAAGAAGAGCAAGAAAAGCCTGCAGCAGCACCTGCCGGCGCTGACATGGATTATTAAGAGATCCACGCCAGTCTTCTCGTTTCGAGAGGCCCGGGAGGAAACTCCCGGGCCTCTTTTTTATATACAAAATAGCCGCCTATTCTTTTTAATAGTCTGTTACTTATGCAGATTGAGTACAACGATCAGTTTCAAGCCGCCCTTACTTCGTTGGAAAGCGGGACAAAGCCCCTGTTTATCACTGGCAAGGCGGGGACAGGAAAATCGACGCTCCTTAAACTTTTTCTAGAAAAAACAGAGAAAAATTGCGTTGTATTGGCACCAACCGGGGTAGCCGCTCTCAACGTAAAAGGATCCACAATCCACTCATTTTTTGGCTTTCGACCTGGGATCACAGTGGAGAAGGCTCGGGAAAAAGGGAAAAATGTTAAAAAAAATTCCCTGATCCACTCCCTTCACACGATTGTGATCGATGAAATCTCTATGGTTAGATCCGACTTGCTCGATTGCATTGATGCGTTTCTCCAAGCAGCGAACAATAAAAAGCTCCCGTTTGGGGGGATCCGGATGGTATTCATTGGAGATCTGTTTCAACTGCCTCCGGTACTCCGTTCCGAAGAAAAAGAAGTATTTGAGCAGGTTTATGAGAGCCCCTATTTTTTCTCTTCAAAAGCAATGAAAGAAACTACGTTTGAAGTCATCGAATTAGAAAAAATCTACCGGCAAAATGACTTGGCATTCATCGAAGTCCTCAATGCGATCCGAAAAAATCGCGTAAGTCCGGATCAATTAGACTTTATCAATCAAAGGGTGATCCCTTCGGCAGAGAAAAACCCATCTATCTACCTTACGGCGATCAATCAGGCTGCCGATGCGATCAATGAAGAGAAACTGCAAACAATCTCTTCCCCACTCCATTCATTCCCTGCAGTTGTTGAGGGGGAATTTGAAAACTCGTATGCGCCTACGGACGGTGATTTAAAAATGAAAGTCGGTGCGCAAGTGATGCTGTTAACAAACAACCCCGAAGGATTGTGGGTCAATGGGACAATTGGAAGAGTTATTGAAATAAAAGAAAAAGAGATTCTCGTCCAAAAAGAAGAAGGCGGCAGAGTGACGGTTGAGCCTTTTAAGTGGACTCTCTACAAATACCGTTTAGATGAGGCAAAAAAACTTATTCATGACGAGGTGGGCAGTTTTACTCAATATCCCCTTTGCCTTGCCTGGGCGATCACCATTCACAAAAGCCAGGGAAAGACGTTTGACCGAGCCGTTGTCGATTTGAGCAGATCTTTTGCACCGGGCCAAACTTATGTGGCGCTCAGCCGTCTTCGTACGTTTGATGGGCTATTTTTAAAAGTTCCTGTCAAAAAAGAACAGATCAAAATGTCACATCATGTCACCCAATTTTTTAACCAATGGCATGATTGGACTTAAGAGAAGATTGAATATGAGCTTTTAGACCCTCGATTTCTTGGTGGATCTCTTCGCGCCTTGACTCTGGGATTTTCTCAAACCACTCTTGAGCCAATTCTACCGAAGGCTCCAAACCGCCCCTGCCTTGCTCATAAAACCGGCTCATCATGAATCTAGAGATGTTCGATCCCTGATCGGCTGCAAGACGATACAAACGGAGCGCTTCTTCATCAGAGGCCACCAAACCTCCCAGTCCATGCTCATAGAGAAACCCAAGATTGAATTGGGCAGTAGAATCCCCCTGCTCTGCTGCCAAGCGATACCAGGGAAGCGCCTCGGCGAACGACTGAGACAAACCTCCCCGCCCCCAGTGATAGAAGACGCCAACTTTGTTCTGCGCGTCGGCATCCCCTTGATCGGCAGCAAGTCTAAACCAACGAAGCGCTTCAACTTCCGATTTTTCAATTCCGTAGCGTCCATGTTGATAGGCAAGACCAACAGTGAATTGCGCTTCAGCCAGTCCTCGATCTGCTGCTTTTTGAAACCATTGTAACGCTATTTCATCCGATTGTTTCAGCCATTCATAGCCTAATCTATACATGCATCCTACAACATACTGTGCAGGAGAGTATCCTTGTTCTGCAGCCAAAGAAAACCAATGAAAAGCATCTTTTTCGGACTGGCTCAATCCACATTTGCCATTTAAGTAGAGTTGTCCCATCTTGAATTGGGCCGGCCTGTCCCCCAGCTCTGCCGCACGCCGAAACCAAGCAAGAGACTCTTGATCAGAGCAAACCGACCCGCCGCGCCCTTCAGAATAAAATACTCCTAACATACTGCATGCACGCTTGTGTCCTTGCTCTGCCGCACGCCGAAACCAAGAGAGAGCTTCTTCATCCGATTGAGAAATCCCCCCCAAGCCATCTTTATAAAAAACGCCCATCATGTATTGCGATTGAGGATGTCCTTGCTCAGCAGCTAAGCGATACCAGTGGGCTGCATCAGGATCGGACCTCTCGACCATGCCCCCTAAATGCAAGATCCTCGCAAGAGCCGATTGTGCGGCAGCGCTCCCTGTTTCCACAGCTTTTTTGAGATACTCGAGCTTTTCTTGAAAAAGAGGGTGGCAACTCTCGCGATCTCCTTCAAGAACTTGCGAGCTCCCGTCAGGTAGAAACGCGTGCATTTGTTGTTTCCCTTCTTCGTACACCAAAAGATGAGGATTGCAAAACACGCTCTGGGCGGCATCAATCTCCTTTTTAGGTGCTAAAACCGTGTGTTTGGAAAGGATTGCCATCAGACTAGCTAGATGTTTTCCTGTATCGCAAGAATCGAGGATGATGGTGGCATCTTTTGCAAGCGGGCTAAAGTCAGATGCTGATAGGTTCGCTATTCTAAATGCTGGATGAGCATTCCATAGGCCAAACTCTCCAAACTGCATATAATTCTCATGGCCATGCGCCGCTACATAGAGCAAGTCAATTGCTCGGCCCTCTTCCTCAGCAGTCTCTCGAATCTTTCGGCCCCAAAACCACCCTGTATCGATCATTTTCAAAACAACTTTATGCGTTTTTGCAATCTGCAAAAAAAGATGCCAACTAGCCGGCGAAGAAAAGGCACCATTCGAATCCGCTTGGGAATGGAGGATCAAGGCTAAAGGGACATCGCCCGTCTTTCCTTGGTTGTATTTTTCAAGCTCTTCTAAAAACTCCTTGGGAAAAGGAGAGATTGGGGTAAAGAGACGCCGCTGCCAAGCAAAGATGTCGCACTCATTATATTGCCCAAGCGCATTGATGATGGCCAAGGGAAGGAGAGGGATACTCAAAAGAGCGCCGGCTACTTTCTGTAAACAAATTCCGATTCTTTCCAGCGAGGGACAGGTATAAGAAGTACAAACAAACGGAATCCCTATCGACATCGACTATTCTCCTTAGAATCACAGTAATTTTACAAAAAACGAACAAAAAGACTCAAGATGCAAATAATTGAAGATGCGACCTCTTTTGAAAAGAAATGAAAATTAAATTTTTCATTTTCCGTCAAAACCCCAATTATGCTAAATGTAAAAAGATGAAGAAAGCAATTGTGATTGTCGTCCTTTTCCTTATTGGCCTCGGGCTTCTTGGCTGGATTGGCTGGATGCGAAAGACAAGCATCGCAGCCCATATCCTCCAAAAGCATCTTGGGGTACCGGTCGCGCTAAAATCTTTGGACTTCACGCCGCAAGGAGCTCTTCTGACCGACCTAGCAGTTCACAATCCCAAAGGCTTTCAAAGTCCCTCTGCCTTCACCGCACAATCAATTGAGATCGACACTACCCTCTCCCAGCTCCGCTCCGACCCGCTCACAATCGACAAAATCGAGATGAACAACCTTCTTTTGACCATCGAAACATCTCCCTCAGGAAAAACCAACTGGGACCAAATTCTCGGCAACGCCCCCAACTCCCCTGGCAAGCGTCACTGGCTCATCAAAACCCTCACCCTCAATAATCTCACCGTCCAAGTGATCCAACCCAACGGCAGCATCAAAGTCTATCCGACACTGGCGCACATGCAATTCAACAACCTCTCCGAAGAAACCGGTTTCCCCGTCGACGAGATCGAAAAAGCAATCTTCAACGAGGTGATGAAAAACCTGCTTCGCAACTTCAACCTCCAAAACTTGCTTCACCCGGTGATGCCGCAAGGGCTGCCGCTGCCGTCTCTTCCTTCATTATTTTAAGGGCTCCGCCCTTAACAACCCGCCAAAGGGCCCAAAAGACTTCGTCTTTTGGACTTTGGAAACCCTGTTTTTTTGTAGCTTGCGCATTTCGCGCAAGCTACAAAATAAAATAGGATTTTAAAGGACGAAGTCCTTTAGCGGGATTTTTAAGGGCGGAGCCCTTAAGTGCGTGCGTGGATGAGTTTCTTGAGTTTGGTAACGTGGAGAAAGCTGATGAGGGCAAGGATCATGGCGATGAGGCCGTAGATGTTGAAGGCGCCGTAGAGCAGATAGGCTTTGTCATCGTCGTAGAGAAGCGACTGGATCATGTAGAGGACTAGTACAGCTTTTCAAAAGTATTTAAAATAATTATCTCACCACCGGATATAGCTTTCGCAGTTTAATCCGAGCCTCTGCAGTAGTGAACCTCCAATCGCATATCACCGTTTCTTCATTTCTCACCTTTTCCCATGATGCAATTTCTTGTATCAGCTTTTCTTGGGTTGGAATTCGCCTATTTAGACATTGCTTTGAAAGCGCACTAAACTCGATTTCTGCCATGTTGAGCCAGCTTCCATGTTTTGGTGTGTATTGGATATCCAGTTTGCCTGCTATTCGTCTTGCTGTTTCGGGTTCGAATTTAGCATACAATGAGGCAGGCGAATGAGTGTTCAAATTATCCATGACTACTGTTATTTTGGAAGCATTCGGATACATCTCATCCACGATGAATTGCATGCATTCAGCCCAGTCCGTTTTTGTCCTTCGATCTGTTACCAACACTCGTCTCTTCCCCATTAAAGGCTCGAAAATCATAAAAAGATTACTGACGCCGTTTCTCTGATATTCGCTGTCGAATTTCGCCACTTTTCCAGGTTTGACAGGCAGCGCTTCTACTAAATCCTCTATTTGTTGCTTGCTGCTCTCGTCAAAACAAATTACAGGATTATCCGG
>JAKBAE010000034.1 GCA_021809325.1 bacterium | reverse complement strand
TCATCCTGCACATCATGCCGCTTGCGATCATGCAAATCCTGTTCCTTTCTGAAGACTAAAAAGACTTTATGCACGTTCAAAAAAACCAATCATGCAGATCTTGTCAAGAAGTCAGAGATAGGCTCATCTGCTTGTTCAGAATTGCAAGAAATGATTTTTTAAATTTCGTTGTGGGGCTATTTCTTCTGAAATAGCCTTTTCATTTTTTTGATTCTATCGCTATTTTTAGGAATTGCTTGATCTTCTCGTTAAGTCCTGTTTCTGAAAGGGTTCCGATGGATCGAAAGACGGTTTCATTTTTTCCAGGTAGAATAAAGAGAAGGGTCGGCAGCCTGTCGACACTAAAGCGCTCGGCTAGCTCAGCCTGGTTATCGCAATTGATTTTTGCGAAGCGGATGTTTGGATAACGGGTACTAGCCTCTTCCATAAGGGGGGCCATTTGTTGGCAATGGGGGCACCATGGGGCGTAGAAATCGATTATGACCGGTTTGCTCGACTGTTCGACGACGGCGCTGTAATTTCCTAACGTGACGTCATAAACATCTGCAAAAAGAGAAAGTGATAGGATGCAGAGGGCAAAGAGTTTTTTCATGGGAGTTTCCTAAAGGGTCCTTGGGGCTTCATTACATAGTCGATACGCCTTTCTTTTGTGCTGTCATAGATGAGTTCATAAGCGGACGATTTTTTTCGTGGATGCTTACGAAGATATTTTCCGTTTAGGAGTCTTTCGAGAGAGCTTTTCAGCCGGGACCAGTTCCAGCCTGTAATTTTTTTCAGCTCTTTTTGGTTCATATGGAATTCAGCAGAAGGGGGAGGTGCTGTCTTTTCAAGCAGCAAGAGAAGAAAGCGGGCATCGGGATCGAGATGCTCCAAGCCTCTTTCCAAGAGTTTATGTGCAAAAAGCTTTGCTAGGCGATGAGTTTCCGTCGGAACATCGGTATCTTGCTGGTTGTGCAGCACGTTGATGATTTGAATGAGGCTCAAATAGCTCGATGCCATGGCAGCTCCTTTAGGATCGTATTAAAATGACACATATTAGATACTCCTTGCGAAAAGAATGTACCGTAACGATTACGGTGTCAAAATGCAAGAGGCGAAAATGACAAACGCGGTAAAAATTTCAGTCACTGAAAGGCAAGCAGTCTTGCCCCGTGAAGTTTGGGTGGGGTGGTTTTCTAGCTTAGTGGAAGCGTATAACATGGCTATTTACTCTTTCACCGCTCCTTTTCTCTCAAAACTCATCTTCTCTCAAGAGACTGCTTGGACTGCCGTTTTTTTTTCTTATTGCTTGCTTTTTCTAGGGTCCTGCTTCTTCTATCCTTTAGGAGCTGCTTACTATGGCCTCATTGGAGATAGGCGGGGAAGAAACAGAACATGTCTATATTCGACGTTTGGTCTTGCCGTTGCAACGGGATTGATGGGGCTGGTTCCTATTCATTTTTTAGGCAGCTGGGCTTGGGTTTTATTCTGCTTTTTGATTTGTTTGCAGTATTTTTTCTCCGGAGGGGAGTATAGCGGTTCCATTGTATTCTCTCTGGAGCATGCGGAAGGAAAAAAAAGGGGGTTGATGAGCGGCTTGAGTTGTCTGTTTGCCGTAGTGGGCCTTCTTTTAGCTAATGGGTGCGCTGCTCTCTCTCTTCAGATGCAAAATGAGCATTGGGTCAGAGCCTGCTTTTTATTGGGCGCTGGGGGAGGAGTGCTCAGCTATCTTTTAAAAAACCATTGTAGAGAAACTCCCGCTTTTAGCTCTTTGTCAAAAAATTCACTCGAGTCGATGGAGCTTTTCTCTCTCATCCGCTCTCGATGGCCGCGGATTTGCGGAACCGTGCTGGTTATTGGTCTTTTTTTTATTTTTGCATCTTTCATTTTTCTTTTTCTCCCCCTCGCATATGCCGATTCGGTCAATATAACGGGCTTTGAAACATTCCAGTCTATGATTGTATATGGAATTTGTTTAGTGATCGCGGGTTGGGCTGCGGATCGGATTGGAGTTGCGAAAATGATTGGGATTGGGGCTTTTCTATTGGCTCTAAGTACGGCTCTTCTTTGCCTCTATTGCACAGATCTTTTGCTGACGCAGATCGTTTTGACCGTGTTTGCTTGTATGGTCATTGGCCCGATCCATGGATGGACCCTACGTCAATTTGAGGTGCAAGAGCGCTGCAGAGGGATCTTCATCAGCTCGGCGATCGCGATGGCTCTTTTCGGAGGAAGTACGGTGCCTATTTGCTTGTTGATATTTGAAAAGACCCATTCTCTGGCTCTTTGCGGCATCTATCCGGCTTCGATGTCATTTTTGACTTTTCTTTATCTAAAAGGACAAGTCCACTCTAAGCTCGACTTTGTACATTTTTAATCCTCGATTTCTTCAAGCAATTGGCCCATATGACGTTATATTTTTGCAGCCGGCGCTTCGCAGGCCTGTCTGCAAAAATATAACGTCATCTGAACCAATTGCTTATCGAACTCTCGGTCAAAAATGTACAAAGTCGAGCTAAGAGCACCCCCTAAAGAAGTCCTAGATCGACGAAATTAGCGGCAATTGAAAACAGCTCGCGCTTACTTGAGCAACACAGCTTGTTTTTGATATTTTCCAGATACGATTCTATCGTTCTTGGCGAAAGATGCAGCTGCATTGCCGAATCTTTGGCTGAGTTTCCATGGATCAATAGCTTTAAACAGTCCCGTTCTCTGGGTGTCAGAGAAGAGGCCAGCCGAACCTCTTTTTGCTTGCCTAGAGCAATGAGATAAGCGTGGAGAGATTTTTCAGCGATTGCACAGGGAGGCGCTACGCCTTCGTAGAAAGAATCTCCTTGCAACTCGATCAACGAATAGGATTCTTCATCTAGCTTTCGCAAAAGAGAACTTAACTCCTTTTTGAAATGGGTTGCAAATAGACTGAAAAGAGGTGGGTTATAAAGAAAAAGTGATTGTAACGCAGTGGGGTTTTCGCCTGCAAAACCGAAGAACTCAACAAAATCTTCTGATTTTTTTGAGAGGATCAAAGGAAAGTGCAGGTTGAACTGATTGCTTACTTTGTGATTGTTGGCCTTGAATTCGTTCGAACCAAGGCTCTCCATGGGAAAGAAACCGGCTTGATGGGTAGAAGGGTGTCTGAAATAGGGGTCTGAAAGATAGAGTTGTTCTGATGCATAGTATTCAGCGCAGTCGGGTCTGGTTGTTAGATAGGAAAATTTCCCTGTTTGATGAATCTTGATGTAGTCAATGCAGGTGATTTGAAAAAGGTCTCGCAGGGGAGAGGCCGTTTTAGCAATCTGGTTTGAGTACTTGATATGATAGCGTTGGATGATCTCTTGCCAAGTTGTCATGAGCATGCGATCCCATTTTCGGGGAACAAGACATAGCAGATTGCATCCATCTGGTCTAGTCTTAAATTGATTGTCTCTATATGCTTTTCCTCAGCAAATTTTAAAAAATTAGGAGTCCGAATTCCATGAAACAGATCACAGTAGAATTGAGCTTATACCCGCTTGCCGATGATTTTATTCCTCCCATTGTGGAGTTTGTCCGAAGGTTAAAGGCATACAAAGAATTGGATGTGGTTACAAATGCAGTCAGCACCCAAATTGTAGGGGATCATAAAAGGGTATTCGAAATTTTATCTGAAGAAACTGAAAGAGTATTTTCGGAGGGTAGTTCAATCGTTGTGATGAAAATAATTGGTTTTGGAAGAGACATTCATCGTGAGTATTGTACCGAGCCAAATTAAAAACATTGAGAAAAATGCGTCCTCGGCAGGAGTTGAACCTGCGACCTGTCGCTTAGGAGGCGACCGCTCTATCCACTGAGCTACGAGAACAAAAGGGTCTCCTTTTATACACGAAGAAGGAGACTTTCTCAAGGGAAAAATCTCCTTTTTTCCGTTGCTTTCTTGCAGGGTCTCTTTATACTGAAGTGCAAAGAAGGATGGATTATGCAAGCAGATATTGGGTTGATCGGTCTCGCAGTGATGGGACAAAATCTTGTTTTGAATATGGCCGACCACGGCTATACGGTGGCTGTTTTTAATCGCACTACCTCGAAAACGGATGAGTTTCTACAAGGGCCGGCCAAGGGTAAAAAAATTCTTGGGTCCCATGACCTTGCCTCCTTTGTCAAACAGCTCAAAAGGCCCCGCAGGATCATGCTGATGGTCAAGGCGGGAGATCCCGTCGACGAGTTCATCGAGCACCTTCTCCCCCTTTTGGAAAAAGGCGATATCATCATTGACGGGGGCAATAGCTTCTATGTCGACTCGGAAAGGCGCTATAAGGAGCTGCAAGCAAAAGGCATCCTCTTCATCGGCACCGGGATCTCGGGAGGGGAAGAAGGGGCGCGGCATGGGCCCTCTATCATGCCGGGAGGAAGCCCGGAGGCATGGCCCCATGTGAAGTCCATTTTCCAGTCCATTGCGGCAAAATCCGAAGATGGCGAGCCGTGCAGCGATTGGGTAGGCGAGGGGGGAGCGGGCCACTATGTCAAGATGGTCCATAACGGGATCGAGTACGGCGACATGCAGCTCATCTCGGAGGCCTATGATCTTTTGCACCACGGCCTTGGGATCGGCTACGAAGATCTGGCCAAGATGTTTGAAAAATGGAATGAGGGGGAGCTCAATAGCTATCTGATCGAAATTACCTATCAGATCTTTTCAAAGATGGATACGGATGGAAAGCCGCTTCTCGATAAAATTCTCGACGCTGCCGGACAAAAGGGGACCGGCAAATGGACGGGCATCAGTGCTTTGGAGCTGGGGATGCCGGTCACGTTGATTGCAGAAGCCGTTTTTGCACGCTGCCTTTCAGCCCTCAAAGAGGAGCGGGTGCAGGCAAGCAGCCTCTATCCATTTCCAAAGAAAAGCTTCAGCGGCGATAAAAATGGCCTTGGCGCCAAGTCCGCCGATGCCCTTTATGCGGCGAAGATCGCAAGCTACGCCCAAGGTTTTATGCTGATGCGAAAGGCGTCCGAAGAGAATAAGTGGAATCTTAATTTCGGCTCGATTGCCCTAATGTGGCGGGGCGGCTGCATTATCCGGAGCCGTTTTCTCGGCAAGATCAAAGAGGCGTACGACAAGAACCCAAAGCTGCTCAATCTTTTGGCCGACCCGTATTTCGTCAAAGAAGTGAGCCGCTGCCATCAGGCTTGGCGCGAAGTTGTCGCCCAAGGTGCACTTTTAGGCATCCCGCTTCCCTCTACCGGATCTGCCCTCGCCTTTTTCGACGGCTACCGCTCCGAAAAACTGCCTGCGAATCTGCTGCAGGCGCAGCGCGACTTTTTCGGCGCCCATACATACGAGCGGATCGATCAGCCGAGAGGAAAATTTTTCCATACGAATTGGACCGGAAAAGGCGGCGATGTCAGTTCCTCGTCGTATAATGCCTGAGCATCATCCTGCCTGGTTCGAGATTGATCTCGGCCGTTTTTGCGCTAATCTGGCGCAGGTTCGAAAGCGCGTTGGCCAAAGGCTTGTTTGCTGCATCTTGAAGGCCAACGCTTATGGCCACGGCATCATCCCTATCGCGAAGGCGGCTGAGCACTCAAGGATGGTTGATTCTTTCGGCGTGGCCCATCTATCCGAAGCTATTCTCTTGCGAAACGCCGGCATTTCGCTTCCAATCCTGGTCTTGGGCGCAATTCATGAAGACCAGATTGAAGATCTGATCTGTACCCAGGTGGAATTTACAGTCGGCTCGCTGTATAAAGCAAAGCTTGTCGCCGAAAAGACTGAGAGGCTCGGTGCAATCTGCCCTGTTCATGTCGAGGTCGATACAGGCATGCGAAGAACGGGTGTAAGGCCGGAGAGCGTTTTTGCTTTGATCGAGTTTCTCCTTTCCAAACCCTGCTTTTCCCTCAAAGGCGTCTACTCCCATTTTGCAATGTCCGAGACGCCGGACAATGAGACGAGCTTGCGCCAGATCGAGAGCTTTATCCGTCTGAAGGAAAAGATCCCTCTTCCAGGCATCATCTGGCATCTGGCCAATTCGGGAGGGATCGCCTTTTATCCCGATTCCTGGCTGGATATGGTCCGCCCCGGACTTCTTTGCTATGGCCTCACCTTTCAAGGGGCGCTTCTAGATCTGCAGCCTTGTATGGAGCTGAAGGCAAACGTTTCCTATTTCAAAGTAGTGGAAGAGGGTGAAGGAATTAGCTATGGGCATATCTATCGCACAGATAAGCAGACGAGGGTTGTTACGATTCCGGTCGGTTATGGCGATGGGTACCGGCGCGATTTTTCCAACCGCATGCAAGTGCTTCTGCGCAATAAAAGCTACCGGATCGCAGGCGCTGTCTGCATGGATCAGTTCATGGTCGATATTGGAGGCGATGAGGCGTATGTAGGCGATGAGGCGGTCTTAATCGGACGGCAAGGAGATTTAGAGATTACTCTCGAGGAGATGGCGAAGGTGTCTGGGACCGACCCCAGGGAGATCCTTTGTCATTTCAATGAAAGAATACCCCGTGTTTATCTATAAGTCTCGAGAGTGTAATCAGGGATCAGCGCGATTTTAAAGTCCTGGGCGCTGTTTCGTTTTTCAGTGAGCCGTTTTGACAATGCATTTTCATTTTGCTCGCTTTCGGAAAACTGAGGGCGGTCATAGACTTGCGATACCCGGGATCTGTGCTCAGGCAGCTGATTGGTTCGAAAGATATATGAGAGAGAGCCGCTCGTTGCTTCAGCAGTAAACCAGCGTGCGAAATCTTCGAAACGCTCAAATGCAACCTCGCCATGGTTTGCATCAAACCAGGCGCACTGATCTCCTCTTTTTACAAATGCAGATGCATGAGCAACAATGGGGCCGGCCACTATGCCCGGTGGGAATTTCAGAGCGTATGTACCAATCAAAGTACAATGAGATTCAAAGCGATTGAAATAGGTTAGAAGCCCTTTTACATTGGCTTGGCCAACCTGGTCTTCTACTTGAGATTGGTTGATAGAAATAGGATCTCCAAAAGAGGAGCGGAGATAGTCTTTAATTTCGGCAACATCAGGACCGCCGTTCCGGTTATCTCCTACGATCATTGGATGAGGCAGGTGCGAATCTGTTATTTTATAAGTAGCAGGCGCTAAAAAATTTTCTGACTGCAATTTATAGCGGATCCAGGAATAAGAGAGAATTGTACAGGCGCCTTTCCAATCAGGATCTAGGTTATGTACAAGTGCTCCCTGGTCAAAGGGCGTATAATAAAAAGGGTTATTCCGCTTTTGACACACTTGCAGACAGGTATAGCGCCTTTTTGGAACAGGACTGTTGGGGTCCTCTAGAGTGTCTTGGTTCCAGGCAAACAGATCCAGCCCAAGCGTTTCAAGAATATTATAAAAAAAATTTTGGTTAATATAAGTTCGAAAATAAGAGTTAGTTGTTTCAAGACAAGAGTGCGTGTTTATTGCTTGAGTCATCGGTACGATTATAATCAATATAAGTAAGAATGGCAAGTTATAAATCTTTGAAAAACGGAGCTATTCTGCTTTGAGTACTTCCATGAAGGCGCTTTGGGGGATGTTGACCTTGCCGATCTCTTTCATCCGCTTTTTACCTTTCTTCTGCTTTTCCCAAAGCTTACGCTTGCGCGTGATGTCGCCGCCGTAGCATTTTGCGGTGACGTTTTTGGTGAGCGCGCTAATCGTTTCGCGCGAGACGATTTTTCCCCCGATGGCGGCTTGGATCGGCACTTTGAAAAGCTGCTGCGGGATTACTTCTTTGAGCTTTGCGCAGATCGCACGTCCTTTGGCTTCCGCTTTGGTGCGATGCACCAGGCAGGAAAATGCGTCGACCGGCTCTTCATTGACCCGGATCTCCAGTTTGATGATGTCGCTTTTTTGATAGGAGTCCAACTCGTAATCAAAAGAGCCGTAGCCGCGCGTGACCGACTTGAGCTTGTCGTTGAAGTCGGTGATGATCTCGTTCATCGGAAAGCGGTAGGTGAGAAGAAGCCTCGATGCGCTCATCGTTTCCGTCTTCACTAGCTCGCCCCGCTTGTCCATCCCAAGGCTCATAAGAGCGCCCAGATATTCGGAAGGGGCCATAATATGGCATTTGACCCAAGGCTCTTCCACCAGGTCGATATGGGCCGGATCGGGATAGCGGGCCGGATTGTCGATCTCGATTTGCTGTCCATCATTCAGATGGAAGCGGTAGATGACGCTCGGGGCTGTTGTGATGATGTCGAGATCGAACTCCCTCGTCAGCCTCTCAAAGACGATCTCGAGGTGCAAAAGGCCTAAAAACCCGCAGCGGAAGCCAAAGCCGAGGGCCAGGCTGCTTTCTTGTTCGACGTGGAGCGCCGAGTCGTTGAGCTGTAATTTCAGGAGGGCGTCTCGGACTGCCTCAAAATCAGACGAGTCGATTGGGTAGATGCCCGCATAAACTACCGGCCGGATCACTTTGAACCCGGGCAGCGGCTTTTCAGCAGGGAACTTATGCAATGTGAGCGTGTCGCCGATCTTGACGTCGGCCGTATTTTTGATGGTGGCGGTGAAGTAGCCCACCTCTCCCGGACGAAGCGATTCCACGGGCCTTTCGTTGGGAGCGAAAATGCCGACTTCCCCAACCTCAAAGGTCTTTCCCGTTGCCATGAACCGGATCAGCGATTTTTTGGAGATCTCGCCGCTCATCACGCGGATGTAGACAAGAACGCCGCGGAATGGGTCGTAGTGCGAGTCGAAGACTAGAGCGCGCAGCAGCTCGTCTGGAGGCTCTTTCGGATGGGGGATCTCGGTCAAGATCCTTTCTAATACAGCATCGATTCCCACTCCCGTTTTCGCAGAAATGAGGAGCGCGTTGGATGCATCAAGCCCGATCACATCTTCGATTTGACGTTTGGCGCTCTCCACATCGGCAGCAGGCAAGTCAATCTTATTGATGACCGGGAGGATTTCAAGGCCGCGGTCAATCGCTAAATAGACATTGGCTAGGGTTTGTGCTTGGACGCCCTGCACTGCATCGACGACAAGAAGCGCCCCTTCGCAAGCAGAAAGAGAGCGGGAGACCTCATAAGAAAAGTCGACGTGGCCGGGAGTATCGATCAAGTTGATTGTATAGACGTTTCCATCTTTTGCCGGGTAGCGCATCGTCACGGGCCTGGCTTTGATCGTAATCCCTCTTTCGCGCTCGATTTCCATGTTGTCGAGAAACTGCTCTTGCATCTCCCGCGCTTCTACAGTACGGGTAAGCTCGAGCAAACGGTCCGCCAGAGTCGACTTGCCATGGTCGATATGGGCGATGATGGAAAAATTCCGGATGTGGTTTCTGTTGTATTCTTGCACGGGAAAAATTCTACCAGGAAACAAATCTGCTGGCAAGAAATGATCGGTTGGCTTTAAGATCTCTTAACCTAATGGGAGAAAAAATTTTACTTACAGGATGGGTGCTATGCATCTGAATTCTCTTCGAGCAACCCCGGTCTCATCGGCCCCGGAAAAAGAACGGCAGAAAGAGCCGGATAAGGCTGTCGATCGCAAAGTCCGAAAGCTTATCTCGCTAGCGGGAAGCATCCCGCGGGTAAAAGAGGGCAGCTTGCTTGCAACGGCAGTCGATCCAAGCAGGCAGATTTTACATACCGGAAAACAAACGAATCACCAGGTGGAATGGGAAGAGCGCAAAAAGAACAAAGATTCCCGCTTCTTTTTGGCGCAAGGCGTTATTCCTATTGGATTGAAGAAGTGTGATTCTTATCCATGGATCAATGCCTTAATGCAGTTTCTTTTGTTTTTGCCGACATGCCGAGAAATTCTTTCATATATTCCTAAAAGTTTGCAGGGGATCAAGGAGTTTGCCGACCGGATTATCTCCGATGCCGAGGGTAAACGGAGTATCTCGACGGGAGACGGGCTCTATGCAGCAAGCTGTCTTTTAAATAGATTCCCCGAACTCTTTAAAGGGGAAGACCAAATTGTAAATCTCGATGAAGCTGTGCAGCGTCTTTGGGCAAGCGCATCTTTGCGTCCCGAGCGTCCTAACTGGCAGCTCCTTTGGGATTCGAGCAAGAGGTTTGAGGATCTCTTTTCAAAAGAGAGCGTTGCCGCTGCCTTTGAGTGGCTAATTGGATTGCAGCAGCTCTACGAATGCTCGTCTCATGAGCTCTTTCAAGGGGAGTGCCTGCAAAGGCACTATTTATTGAAAGAGACCCATTCCTATATGGAGATGGACGCATTTATTGAAGCACGCCCGGATGAAGGGAAAAAGATTGGGTATTTTGCTTATTTAAAAGTAGGCGGCACCTGGGTTCAGTGCGCTGATGAGAAGATCTCTCGCTTGAAATCCTCGAGATCCTTGGAGCTGCCTTTGCAAAGGGGAATCCTATTCCACTTTAGGCGCATCGCCATGCGATAAACAAAAAACCCGCATGGATGATGAATCCATGCGGGTTTTTGCTCCAAACGGGCTAGCGAGTGTTAGTTCGCAGCTCCGGCCGGTGCGCTCTCTGCTTCTTTTGCAGCAGGCTGAGCAGCAGCAGCAGCGGCTTGTTCTTCCGCAGCTTTTTCTGCTTCCTTGCTTGCAACCAAAGCATTGAACTTACGTCCCAGGCCGCTTACCGCTATGACCCAGCATACGCAGATCACGCAGACCAAAGGCCCAAGGATGTAGGTGAGGCTGGCGAGAGAGACGCTGCCGCCAATCACCGCGAGAAGCGTGGATTGGATGAAGGCTCCGCCCGATTTACCCGCACGGCCACCGATCACCTCTACAGCGCCTTGGCCTTTTACTTTAGCTTCAGGGTCTAGAGGGATGTACGCCATTTGCTTGGTCGAGTCAAAGAGGGAGTATTTCGTTCCTTTTGACAAGACGTTTTGGATTTGTCCCACGATCACGGCGACCATGACGACTGTTGTTCCAAGGAGCGGAGTCATAGGTGATACCTTGTTTCCGTTCCAAACAAAGAAGAAGAAGGCAGCAGAAGTTGCCAATACCATGATCGGTGTAATGATCGCGGCCTTGGTCCAGCTCAGCTTTCTCAAAATATTATTGCCAACGAGCATCAGGAGGATAGTGATCGCACCTGTCCAGGTGGAGAACTGTCCCATGAACACGTTGTAGTCGTTCATGTCCGGGAACGCGATTTTCACTTGCCCTTTCCAAACGCCTTCGACCAAGTTGATGGCGACGCCGTATGAAAGAACGAGAACTGCGATCAAGCCCAGGTAGGGGTTCTTCAAGATGTAGCGGAAGCTCTCCATAACGGAAAGTTTTGCTTTTTCTTTCTTCTTGCCTTGGCCCGGCTGGTATAGTCTCGCGTCTGTTAAGACATTTTTATTCATCCAGCGGTAGGTAGCGATGAGGACGAAGCCTGAGACCGTGACGGCAGTCATGAGCAATTTCAGGTTGATCCCGAACGCATCGATGCCTTGCGGCAGCGATTTAGCATATTTGCCTGTCATGATGATCGTTGGGCCCGAGAGAAGGAGTCCGACGTTTCCGAGCATTCCGAAGAGTCCGTAGAAGCGCTTTGCTTCCGTTACTTTCGTGATCTCGTTAGCAAACTGCCAAAACAGCATGGAAAGAACAACGCTTCCCCAAAGTTCGGACAGAATGTAGAAAATGGCAAAGCTCCAGTTTCCAACCACAGGAATCAGCCAATGCAGATTCGGCAAGGAAGCCTGCGCCGATTGGATTGCGCTCATCGACATGTGCAGAGCTTCTTTGTTGGGGTAGATCAAAAAGGCGAACGCGGCGAAAAAGACCAAAAAGGGAGTTAGGACCATGTAAAAAAGTCTTTCCCTATTGAATACGTTTGCCAACTTGATAAAGATGATCATGAACAGGATGGCTGCAGGAGTGACCCCGTACAGCTTCAAAAAGGAGAGGCACTCTGCGCCGCCGCCGGGAGCGTTGACGACAAGAGTATCCTTTGTATCCCTCAGAATCGTATAGTTAAACAAAATGCACATCATCATCAGGCCCATTGGCAAGAACTTTTTTAGTTCAAAGCCATGAATCGGCCAGAGGATGCCGCGCAAACCTTTAAAGGCACTGTCGCCTTTGTCTGTCTTAGCACTCATAGTGTTGAATTCCTAATTTAAACTTTCAGTCAAAAATTGTGAGTTTTGGCAAAGAATATCGAAATGCCAAAATTCACAATTTTTGACCGATCGCAGTATAGCAGTTTAATAAGTAAATCGACAAGGGAGAAAGTTGAGGTAGAGAACAGGTGCTCCATGGATTGTAGAGATCCATGGAGCGAAGATACCGCGCTCCGTCAGGTTTTTTGAATTTGGACTTGCTGCGGCTTCGCTAAATTGACCTTCTTCGTTCGCCTTGCACGGAGTGCAATGGTCTCACTCATTCAGATCAATTTTGCTTTGCCTCGCTGAGTCCAAATCCAAAAAACCTTCCTGCGCGCGGTAAAAAAAAATTAGAGTTGGCTTGCCATTTCAGACATGAGTTGCTGGGCGTTGATAGACTCAACGTAGCCATTCCAGAGTTCCTGCTCAACCCGGTTTTGGCGGATCGCTTGGATCAGCTCGCGCTTGCAGGTAGCGAGGGATTTTCTTGGGCTGAGGATGGAAATAATTTCTTTGTCGCCGGCCAAGCGGGCGATGTTCAGCATGCGCTCGAGTTGGTTGCGGGTGAAGTTCATATGGTCGCGGCGCTTGCGCGAGCCGCGGGCCGCGCGCTGCTTTGGGGCGACGACGGTAGGTTTGTCAGAGTTAACAATGTAGCGCTCGATCAGGGAGGCGAGGTCTTGAGGCTGTTTTGTTTTCATTTTACGGAGAGTAAAATGGTGCATATATCCACCTGATTTCATTGGAATATATTTGCAAAGTTCGTTTTCTTTTCTTGCGCCCAGTTTGCGGATCGCTTTCGTGATTGTGTCTTCCACGTTCAGATTCTTTGTGCTGTGTTCTTCTTTTTGTGCCACTGACATAGTAAGCCTTCCTGCTTTAATGTGAAAAATTTATTCACTAGCCAGCCTTGTTATAAACCATCCGTAAATTGGTCGTAACTTTGGCTTTGCTAGATTGATTTAGCTCTGTTCCGCCCTAATTTTAGCAGAGCGGAAACTTAATAATATGGTGATTATATGGAAGGGGTGCATTTTGGGCAAGTTTAGACGAATTTTTCTTTTTTTCTATTTTGAGAGGGACTAATCTATTCATTCGAGAAATGAGTAGAATTCCATGCTAAGAAGCAGATCAAGTAAAAAATTGTGCCGTTTCGGGACAATCCTCTTTTTGCCTCTCCTTTGTTTTACTATTTTCTCTTGCAGTAAGAAAATTACCGCTTCTGCATCGGAATCAGGAGAAAGAAGGGTCAATACTGTTGCGACAATTGCCCAGATCGGCGATCTGGCGCATGAAATCGGAGGGGAGAGGGCCCGGGTTTCCATATTAATCCACGGGAGCCTCGATCCGCATAGCTATGAGCTCGTCAAGGGCGACGACGAGCTTTTGCAGGAGGCGGATGTGGTCTTTTATAACGGCCTCGGCCTAGAGCATGGAGCGAGCCTCTCCGAGTGGCTCCGCTCCAACAGCAAGTCTGTAGCTGTCGGCGAGAGGATTTCGGAGCGGGCGCCGGAAAAAATCCTTCACAAAGACCGGACGATCGATCCGCATCTTTGGATGGACATCTCTCTTTGGGCTGAAGGGCTCTACCCAATCGCCGAGGCCCTGGCCAAAGCCGATCCGGAGGGGGCAGCATATTATTACGAGAGGGCAGAGGCATTGAAACAGCGCATGCTGGAGGCCGATGTCGAAGTCCGACAGATCTTGCATAAGATCCCGGCCGAAAGGCGGTATCTTGTGACGAGCCACGATGCGTTTCAATATTTTACTAGGAGCTATCTAGCCGATCAGGGCGAAGAAGGGTGGCAGGAAAGATTTGAGGCGCCCGAGGGGCTTGCGCCCGACGGGCAGCTAGGCTCTTCCGATATTCGCCGGATTGTCAATTATTTGAAGAGCCATGGGATTTCGATCCTCTTTCCCGAATCGAATGTGAGCCGCGATTCGATCCGTAAGATCGCCTCCGTTGGTAAGCAGATGGGGCTGCATGTGCGCATCTGTAAAGAGCCGCTCTATGGTGATGCAATGGATGGGGAAAATCTTCACTATCTCGATATGATGAGGCATAATGCGGAGACGATTGCCCGTTATTTGAGGGTGGATGCATGATTGAAGTAGAAAATTTGACTGTCAACTACGACAAGACCCCGGTGCTTTGGGATCTCTCTTTTTCGATCCCTTCCGGTGTGCTCTGCGGCATCGCCGGGCCGAACGGGGCCGGTAAAAGCACGTTTTTAAAGGCGGCGATGGGACTTGTCGCCCCTCTTTCAGGAAACGTCCTTTTTTGGGGGAAACCCCTTTCGAAGGTGAGGCAAAAAATCGCTTATGTGCCTCAGCGAGAATCTGTTGATTGGGACTTTCCCATCACGGCGTTCGACGTCGTTTTGATGGGGCGCTATAACCGCTTGAGGTTTTTTGGCCGCCCCCGCTCTTCGGATCGCGAAGCTGCGGAGCGCGCTTTAGAGCTCGTTGGAATGCAGGCGTATGCAAAGCGCCAGATCAGCCAGCTCTCGGGCGGACAGCAGCAAAGGCTTTTTTTAGCCCGCGCCCTTGTGCAAGATCCCGATCTTTTACTTTTAGACGAGCCGTTTAGCGGAATCGATCTTGCAACGGAAAAGGCGATTTATGATCTCCTTTCAAATTTAAAAGAAAAAGGCAAAACAATCTTGATTGTTTTTCACGACCTGCCAAGCGCAGAGCGCTATTATGATTGGCTGCTCCTTTTAAATAGGCGGCTCATCGCCTGCGGGCCTGTTTCAGAAACTTATACCTCAGAGCATCTGTCGCGCGCATTCGGTAAGACGCAGCCGCTTTTTGAAGAGGCTACAGTCCTCTCTGCGAAAACCTTGGCCGGGTTGGAGTGAGATGCTTAATTATTTTACCGATCCGATCCTAAGAGGGCCGACGCTCGGCTGCATGCTGATGTGTTTAGCGGCATCCTTGATGGGCGTTATTGTTTTTTTGAAAAAGCGCTCTCTTCTCGGTGAGGCAATCTCTCATGCGGCTTATCCCGGCGTGGTGGTCGGAATGGGGGCCGCGGCCCTCTTCGGCGTTGCCTTGGAAGGGTCCGCCCTTATATTCGCCATTGCCGGAGCTCTTCTTTTTTCGGCCTTTGGCCTCAAGGCGGTCGACTGGCTTGAAAAAAGAAGGAGGGTCCCATCCGATGCAGCCCTCACTTTCATGCTCGCCTCTTTTTTCGGCTTCGGCGTCTTAGCGCTGAGCTGGCTGCAAGGAGCTTACCCCATTTTTGCGAGGCAAGTGCAGCTCTATCTCTATGGACAGGCGGCGACGATGACCGATTTGCATATCGGGGTCTATGGGGTGCTTGCCCTTCTTGTACTCCTTTTTATCGCCGCGATCTACCGCCCTCTGCAGGCTATTTTATTTGACGAAGCCTTTGCCAAGACGTCCGGGATCGCTTCCTGCTTTCTCTCAAGGGCCCTCTTTTTTCTCTTGCTCCTTTCGATCGTAATCGGCGTTCGCTGCGTCGGCGTGATCCTCATGTCAGGGATGCTGATCGCCCCTGCTGTCGCAGCGCGTCAGTTTACAGACCGGCTTGGGATGCTCTTTTGGCTTGCGGGATTATTTGGGGTGGCAAGCGGTTTTTTGGGCAATTGGATTTCTTCGGAAGGCTCGAGCGTCCTTGCAGCGCTCTTTCCGGATAAACGGCTCTCCTTGCCGACGGGGCCGATGATCGTCTTGACCGGCGCCGCCTTTTCCCTCCTTGCTCTCCTGTTTGCCCCAAAGAGGGGAGTTGCAGCCAGGGCAGCCCGCATCCTTCGGTTTCGGGTGCGCTGCATTGAAGAAAATATTTTGAAGGCCGTTTGGAAAAAAGAAGAGATTGCCATTCGGGAGCTGCGCAGAGTCCATCATGTAGGCGCGCCTGTCTTGTTTTGCCTCCTGCTTCGGATGCAAAGAGAAGGATGGATTAATTCGCGAAAGAGAAAAATATCGCTTACGCAAGACGGGATGCGAAAAGCGTCCCGCATCGTCCGCCTGCACCGCCTTTGGGAGGTCTATTTGTCCGAACTAGGCTGGCCGGAGGACAAAATCCATCAGAGCGCAGAAGAGATGGAGCACGTCTTAACATCCGAATTTGGGGAAAGGCTCTCTGTCCAGCTTAGCAATCCGCTGCTCGACCCCCATTCGCAGCCGATTCCCGAGAGGCATGGATGAACCCCTACCGAAACAACGATTTTTTCCAATTCTTTGCCACTTTTTTCTCTCGCCTCTTTTCTCTTTTGTCCGGAGAGCCTCTTGCATCGGACGAGATCCAGGTTTTTGTCCTCTCTTGCATTGCCATTGCCTGTGCGCTTCTCGGCCCCTTTTTGGTATTGAAGCGAATGACGATGCTTGCCAACTCTCTATCCCATACGATCCTTCTCGGGCTTGCGATCAGTTTTCTTTTGTCGAGGATTTTTTTAGGGGGAGATGGGCAGGTTCCGCTGGGAATCCTTCTCATCGGCGCATCTGCCTCCGCGCTTTTGACGGCCCTTTTTACGGGCTCCTTGACCCGCCTCTTCCGGCTTCAGGAGGATGCGAGCGTCGGCCTTGTATTCACAACGCTTTTTTCCTTAGGCATTGTGGCTGTGACGATCTTTACGCGCGACGCTCATATCGGCGTTGAGGCGGTCATGGGGAACGCAGACGGCTTGCGCTCGAGCGATCTTTCTACTGCAGCCTTTCTCGCTTTCGGCAATGCGGCTTTGGTAGGGCTTTTTTTCTGGCCTTTGCAGTTTTCCGCATTCGATCGCCCCGCTGCCAAAGCGATGGGGATGCCCTGCGGGTTTTTCCATGCGCTGATCCTTTTTCTCACGGCGGCAAGCTGCATCGGCGCTTTCCGGGCAGTCGGCGTCCTTCTCGTCCTCTCCTTTCTTGTCGGGCCCTATTTGATCGCGCGCCTCTTTAGCCACAGGCTCGGACGGCTGCTCATCCTCAGCGCTGCCATCGGCTGCGCGGCGTCGCTTTTCGGCGTAGCCCTTTCCCGCCATCTCCTCACGGCCTACGGACTTGCCCTTTCAACCGGCGGGATCGTATCGGCCCTCCTAGCTTTTTTCTACGCGCTTGCGGCCTGTGTGAAAAATTTGATGAGAAGGAGAATCTGTGCGGAAAATTAATATCTTCACATAGCACATGCGATCTGTTAATCTTGAAATCAGTTCTTGCAGGGGAGTTATCGACAGTGGTTTTTTTTGAGAGCCTTTTTTCGCTTATCCTTGCCATTCTTGGCCTTGGGTTTTTAGTTTTCATCCATGAGTTGGGCCATTATTGGATGGCGCGCAAAGAAGGGATGAAAGTCGAGGCCTTTTCGATCGGGTTTGGCCCTCCCATCATTTCCTGGATGAGAGATGGCGTCCGATGGCAGATCAGCTGGATTCCCTTCGGTGGTTTTGTAAAGATTGCCGGAATGCAAAAAGAGCGGGGCTGCGAGCCCCATGAGATTGAAGGGGGCTTTTATAGTAAAACGCCTTGGCAGCGGATCAAAGTTTCATTTCTGGGGCCGGCCGTCAATATTCTCTTTGCTCTCCTTCTCTTTTCAATTCTCTGGTTTTCCGGGGGGCGCGAAAAACAATTTGCCGAGTTTACGCGGCGCATTGGCTGGGTCGATCCGCAATCAAACCTCTATGCAAAGGGAGTCCGCCCCGGCGATGTGATCGAGACATATGATGGAAGACCTTTCAGCGGGATCAAGGATTTGATGCTTGCCGGCCTCATGAAGGGGAACCAAAACCGGATTGAGGGATATAAGATCGATGCCTTTACGGGAAAAAGGACCGATTTCGACTATACGCTAGAGAATTATCTCGTCCGGGATGCGGCCGTGCAGCACAGAACAATCGGGGTGGCCTCTCCGGCTTCCTATTTGATCTATGACGCCGAAAAAAGCCCGCCCCTCTCCGGTACTCCAATGGCAAATAGCGGCATCCAGGATGGCGACCGAATTTTTTGGGTAGACGGCGAGGTTCTCTACTCGAAGGAACATTTGGTGAATGCCGTTAATGAATCGAGCGCTTTTTTGACAGTGCGGCGAGGCGGCTCCATTTTTCATGCGAAAGTGCCCCGCATCCATCTTGACGAGCTGCGTATGACGCCGATGCAAAAGGCGGAGATGGACGATTGGCAATATGAGGCGAAGCTCGGCGGTCCGCTGAATGATCTCTATTTCATTCCCTATCTTCTCTCTCCCTCGGGGACGGTGGAAATGCGTCTCGATTTCATCGATGAGCAAGATCAAAAAAGAGCATTCGAACAGTGCCTTCGCTGTTCTTTTTTCCATCCTTTGGAAGAAGGGGATAAAATCCTTGCGATCGACGGGCAAAGCATTTCCTCTTCCTATGATTTGCTCAATGATCTGCAAAAGAGAAGGGTCTTAATGATCGTGCAGAGAGAGCCGAGTGCGTTGGCCCCGGACTCTTGGAAAGCGGCGGACGCTGATTTCGAAAAGCTCTCCGATCGCAAAGACTTGCAGAATATCGTCTCATCGATCGGGGTGGCCCCTGTGCGCCAATCTGGGCGGCTTGTTTTATTGAATGCAGTGGAGCCGAAGCCTCTCAACGAGCTTTCATCTGTCTTTGATAAGCACAAAGAGCAGATGGAAAAGAGCCTTGCGCAAATTGAGGCGATCAAAGATCCGCATGTAAGGCGCGAATCCCTGGAGCGTTTTTTAGCGATGCAAAAGCAGATGTATCTCGGCATTGGCTTTAGCGATCGCCCCGTTATTTACAATCCTTCTCCTATTGACCTGTTTCTCAACGTATTCAAAGAGACCTGGCGCACGCTCTCCAACCTTTTTTCCGGGAATTTAAGCCCTAAATATATGAGCGGCCCCGTTGGGATTGTCCAGGTAGTGCAGTTTAGCTGGACGCAAGGAATAAAAGAGGCTCTCTTTTGGATGGCCTTTATCAGCTTGAATTTAGGGATTGTCAATTTGCTGCCGATCCCGGTGCTCGATGGCGGACATATCTCATTTTCTTTATACGAGGCCCTTACGAAAAGACGGATTAGCGCCAAGATGATGGAACGGCTAGTTCTTCCGTTCTTCGGACTCTTGATCGCCTTTTTTATCTACATCACCTACCACGATCTGTCGCGTATCTTCTCTCGGTTTTTTTAAAGAGGGGGCGTACCCTGGCATAAGGCATCATGATGGTTGCCTTTTCGAATTCGATATCCCAGGGTTCTTGGCTTTCTCAGGCGTGGATCCTATCTCGAAAATTCTTTGCAAAAGGAGGATAGTGTTCAAGATACATAGATTGATTTGTTTCAAAATAAATCCGAATTCCTTGATCTTCTTTTATCCAAGAAATTTCACTTCCCTGAGACAAATTGGGATCCTTATATCTGAAGAGTAATGTCATCCCATTATCGAGCTCATAGCACTTCCATTTCATAAAAGGCCTTACAATAGTAACTTTTGCAGATTGTCTTTCTGGAACCAAATCTACCGAGTCCACTACGGAAGGGACAGCTTGTAGTAGAGCTGTGGTCGAAAACGCTAAGAATGAAGATAGTTTTAAATCGAACAACGTTATGCCTCCTTTTTTCTATTTATAATCTGGGTGGTATTATATCAATCATGTTTAATTTCTTCAATTATTATGCCAATTCGCATAAATGAACATATCTTTGACTAGCCACTAAAATCTTTATGTGGCATCGTATTTCCCTCATTTTAGCTGAAGGAGATGATGGGTAAATTTACAGGACTGAACGATCAAGAATGGGCAGTTGTAGAACCCT
>JAKBAE010000033.1 GCA_021809325.1 bacterium | reverse complement strand
TTTTTGATCGTAATTGTCTGCTCTTTTTTAAAGACAACTTCATTATCTTCTTTAAGATAGATTGAAGTCTTCGCTTCATTGGGATTTTCGGGGATCGATATTGATATTACCAGATGGTTGCTTTGATCCTCATTTCCAATCTCTATTTTACTGGTTTCTCCGGCCATACAGATCATTTGGGGCGCAGCGATCAAAAAAGATTCTTCTCCATCGATCGTTTTAGTCACTTCCATTTGAACAAGATATTGATCATTGATTGGAATAACCGTGATCTGATGCTCAAAGCTCGCCGCATTGAGACCCGTTGCCATCGCGCACATCAACACACTTAAGTACATAACACCTCCATTTTGTAAAATTAAGCCCGCATTGCTGCGGGCATCCCATTTTAGTTGGACTTCTTGATATAGCCGTCAGAAAATCCTTCTGCAGAGCCCCACCATGGAGTTCCTGTAAAAAATACGGCGTCTCCATGTTGAAAGAGTCGATAGCCCCCTTTTGTTTCGAGGACCATTTGTCTGCCTTTCATATGGAAAAAATAGGTGATCGTTGGATCTTGATTGGCAATCTCGCATGCTTGGGCGAGAGTGATGTTCCTTGAAATGCCGACGACATTGTTCCAATCCGCGTTTTTGAATTGCGCTACATCCGGCACTTTTTCAAAACCCACTAGAAGGGGAGAGGTGATCTCCGGAATGTCTTGGGTCAAATCCCGTCCATAGCCGGAAAGGTGCGGACGGTTGACACAACAGTCATTGGGTCTTGCAGAAGCGCTGCAAGCGATCAAGGTAGCAGTTGCGATCAGTGCGATTTTTTTCATCATGCCTCCTGAAGTGAAAAAGTTTGTGAAGGACGATATTCCCGAGATGTAATTGGCGCAATAGCAGAAATATTTTTAGCGCTATTCCGGCTGAAGCTCCCTTCTTCTATTTGGAAATAACCCGAGCTCTTCTCTACAATGAAGATGATGGGTACTCTTATGCGCCGCTGGATTGGATCAATTTCGCTTTTCGTCCTGATTTTGGCTTTAAGCTGGCATGCACTGCTCTCGTTTTGCATCCGCGAAGCCGCCCGATGGTCCGCTTCGGCCAATCTCTCTTTCAAAGAGATCGCAATAGAAAAAGGCGCAATCGTTTTAAAAGATGTCCATCTTAGCAAAGATTCTTATCTCGAGATCTTTGCAAAGAGCGCGGCGATTCATTTGTCCTTCAAAAAGCCCATCTCTGTGCAATTGGCCTCCCCCCATGTTGTTTTTTCCGATGGCATTCTTTCGCAGCTGTTCAAAAAGGGAGGCGAGGGGAGCCGGATCGCAGTTGAAATTGTTGATGGCACCTATGAGATTGGCGGAGTAAATCCACTTAGCGGCGCCCTTTCCTATCGGGACCGGACGTTATTTGTCGATGCGTTAGGAGGATCCCTTGCCCTTACGGCCTCCGGATCGGGTGATGAAAAAAGAATGGAGTGCCGTTTTGATCAATTTCCTCTTGCGCCCCTCTCGCATCTGCTCGACTTTCTGGATTGCCGCCCCGTAGATGGCCAATTAAGCGGATTTTTGCATGTGTCCCTAGATAAAACGATGGGTCGGTTGAGTCTTGAGAATGCCGGATGGATGTCAAACGAATGGAGCGCCGCAGGGGGAGTAGGGCGGCTTCAAATTGAAGGGGAAGCTGATATCGGCTTGAGAGGGGGCCCGTTAGATTTGAAGTGTTTGCGAAGAATAAAGGCAGGTTTTACCGATTTTTGCGCCGTCAGAAATCAAAGCCGAATCGAGTCGCTCTCGGGAGAGCTGTTTTATAATGAGGGAATTGGCTTTCGCTGGGAGTTGGATGGAGTCGGTTTTTCTTGGCATGGGAAGAGCTTTTTTAAGCAATGCGGGGCTGAATGGCTGCAGAGCCGCTTGGAGGTTGCAAAAGCTATCTGTTCGCTAGACATGGAAAGAGCGAGTGAGGGGCGCCTCTGGACCCTCTCCCTAGATTCTGCGGATGCCCCTTTTTTTCAATGGATCTCCGATTTTGGCCCTAAAATCAACTGGCCTTGCCAAGTCAGGGAAGGCGATTTTCAAGCAGCCCTTCAATGCAAAGAGTCTGCTGGCCGGATCGTCGAATGGAGCGTTTCCCGATTTGAAGGGAAGAAAATGGCCCTTTCTTCGAAAGATTGGAACTTTGCCTGCAGCTATCTTAGCGTGAATGGAGCGTGTAAGGAAAATGAGCGGCTCAGCTTTGACGGCTCGATGAAGCTGGAAGCGGGGCGCTTTACGCTCAAGGAAATCGCGATCCATGATCTTCAAGCGGACCTTGCGATTTCGAAAGGAGAGATTCAAGGAGGCAAGGCAAAGGGAACCTCAGGCGGGTTGGAGTCAACGGCGGTGTTTTCGGGATCTTTGCAAGAGATTTTAGCCGAGATCCAAGTCCGAGGACCCTGGTCAGATTTTGTTTCATTGGCAGGTTTCGATGTGCAAGGATCCGATCCTACGGAGGCGAATGTTCTTCTCAAAGGGGACTGGAGGGCGTTTAGCTCCAGCATGACTATTTCTTTTTCGGAAAAAGAGAGGCTTTTTGCCAGTGCTTTTATCGACGGCTTCGCAATCCGAAATGCATCTTTGGAAGCGAGCCGTTTTGATCTTTCCCGCTTGCACCCCTCCTGGGCCGGCGCCGCCGATCTAGCAGTTTCCTATGCCGATGGCAAATGGAACGCTCAGGGACTCGGAGACGATCTCTTTTTGAAGTGGAAGGATGCGTTTATTTGGATTGGAGCTCTAAAGGCGGAAGGGGTCTATGAAAAGGGGTGCTTAAGCGGAGCCGCCGAGAAAACCGAGGGGGAAATTGCCCTTTTGGGGGAAGCAATTCCCTTTCAAGCTGCATTTTCATTGGAGGACCGGCTCCTTTCCGCACATCTCGACGGGGCTGATTTTGCGGGGATCGATTTTGCAGGTGAGTGGCTTTTTTCCTTGGAAGAGGGGATTCCTTTTTGTTTTGAAGCAACGCGTATGCAAGGCGATCTGAGTGGCGCAGCCGAGCTTTTGGGCTTTGATTTGACAGGAGAAATTGAAAGCTCTTCTTTTTCTCTTTTTGGAAAGAGCCTGACAGAGCCTATGTCTTGGGATTGGTCTCTTACGGCAAAATTATCCGAAATCGCAACCGGCGCACTGGAAGGGCTCCAAGCTTCGATTTCCCTTGATTCGAGTGTTGGGCTGCTCTCTACCAACTTGAATGGCGCTGTTTGTATCGGCAAAGAAAAATTCCCCGTACGCGGCTTTGCTGAATGCCAAGAGGATGGGTGGATTTTTGATGTGCGCGTAGAAGACCGCTACCGCGATTTGGCCCGCCTTGCCGGATCGGCTGATAAGAAGGATGCCCGCATTTGCTTCTCTTTCGATCCCCAAAAAAGCCATCTCTTAGGATCTTCGGTGCAAGTTCGAGAGTGCAAGATAGGGAACGAGAGGTTAGAAGCACTGAAATTGGCAGCGAGCGTCTCCTTTCGAGATCTATTTTCTTGGAAAAGGTCTTTGCAAGCGATCGATGAACGGCTGGACTCTTTTTTAGATGCGCCGGTTGAAGGCGCTTTAGCCATTGAGGTCGATCTCAGGGCGAATGCCCTTTCTCTCATGCGTATCGAGGGGGAGGGACTGAAGTGGAAAGGAAGCGAGATCCCTTTTCACCTAGCCTTTTTGCAAAACAAAGAGAGCTGGAAGATCGAAGAGCTGCAAATTGGCGGTCTTAAGGGAGAAGCGAGTTTTTCGAAATTGGAGGACGGTTGGCGGATTGAGGAGGGCGTATTTCGCCTATCCGGAGGCGCTGAGGCCGCCGTCAATGGATTTGTCAATTTGAATGAATGCGAGCTGACCGTGGAGTCGCTTTTTGCGCGGCTGCAAGACTTGGGTCTTGGCAACGTGGCGGGGGAGGTCCGAGGCAAAGGGAGCGCGAGGCTCGAGTGGGCGCGCGATTTTCGCTATGAGACCGATCTTGATTTGACTGTAAGCCCCGTTCTGTTTGAGGGGTTTTGCCTGGAAAATGCAAAACCGTTGCAGCTTCACTTTTCAAAAAGGCAGGGTCTTTTGGTACGGGGAGTGGACCTGCATGTTAGAGATCAGACCAGAAATTCTTCTTTTTATGGCCGCATCGGACTTACGCAATACGATTTTAAAGAGGGGATTTGGCATTTGCATCATGCCCACTTGCGGCTTCCGACAGATTCCTTTTCTTTCTTTTCTCAAAAACTAGATCCCGCTCACCCGTTAGTGGGCATCTTGTCTTCTTTTGACCCAAGACACGATTTAGAGTGTTTTGCCGAGATTTCATTTGCCCAAGATTTTTCCCATCTAACTTGTTCGATGAAAGAAGGGTTCATCCCATTTTTTGGAGCTGTCCGCCATCTGCAGAATGTTGATTTTCGCTATGGAGGCAATGAAGCGAGCGTCGATTTTCTCGCGCTTCATCAAGGACACAGTCTCAAAATTGGCGCCGCTGTGGAGATCGATCGTCTTTCGGGTCTTTTAACCTTGGAAGACGAGGGGTTGCCGCTTGAAGCCGGGCAAAGGGCCATGGCTTTACAGTGGGAGATCGACCCCCAGAAAGGGCTTCTCATCCACTCGATTGAGGGGGTCTTTGGAGGAGTGGAGGCATCTTTTCATGAAGAGGTATGCGAAAAGGGATCAAGTCTGATCGGTTCGGCAAAAGTGGATTTCGGCTACCTATCCGGAATCGTATCTCCTCGAATTGGTCGGGTTTTCCAAGAACTGAAGATGGGCATGGGCTATGAGCTGAAGGGGCGCTTTTTTTATGGGCCTGATTGGAGCGAGGCACGATTTAAAGGGCTTCTCAGCGGCAAGAATTGCGAGCTTTGCGGCTGGCAGATCCGATCGCTTCTATCGCAGGTCGAGATCGGATCTTCTCTCGTCCGTCTTTTTGAGCTGAAAGGGAGCGACGCCGCGGGCATCCTCAAGATTGATGAGCTGACGATGAGCCAAGAAGAGAGCAATCCCTGGAAGATCGCCATGCCAAGTTTCAAGCTGCTTGAGTTCCGCCCTAGCTTGCTGCAAAGGATCGGGCGCGAGGTCGGGCCGGTAGGGCCGTTTGTCGTGCGGGAGCTGGAGATGAAAAATTTTCAAGGAGAGCTGGAAGAGAGCGTTACCTACACAGCGCAAGGATCTCTTTCTTTTATCAACTCCTTTAAACGCGAGCACACCGTCTTTGATATCCCTGCCGATGTGCTCGGCCGGATCTTCGGCTTGGACCTTGAGCTTTTAATCCCCGTCAAAGGAAATCTCACATTTGATTTGAAAGAAGGAAAATTCCGTCTTGATGAGTTGCAAGGCGCTTATAGCGAAGGAAAGCGTTCGAAGTTCTTTCTTGTGAAAGAGGGGGCTTCTCCTACCGTTGATCTCGACGGCAATGTGAATATCCTCGTCAAAATGAAGCAGTATGTCCTATTCAAGTTTACAGAGAACTTTCTCCTATCAATTGACGGCACCTTGGGAAGTCCGTCTTATAGCCTGCAAAAGAAAAGCCGCATCCAAAAGCTCTCAGGACTCTAAATTCAATTTTGTACAATCCCATATTTATGCAATTTTTAGGTTAGAAATTAAATTAATTAAAATTTATTTGTGCTTTTAAAGTTGGCTTCATCTTGAATTAAATTAAGATGTCATCTATTCTATTATTAACGGTAGCTCAATAGTGGAATGAGGGTTTTTATGTTATTAAAAGATGCTTTAACTTCGGCCGGGCAGTTTTCAGATTTATGTCCAATCGCCGCAAATGCACAGCTGTATGTATCCTGGTGGGGAGAGCGTCGTATTACCGTAGCCGGCTATGAAGGAAATATTTCGGTGCGCGATTTGGAGAATCGGGTCAGGGAGATTCTTGCGAAAAATCTTTCTTTCAACCAGGAAGAACGCACTCATGGTACGTTTATTGCAACTCGGTTAAAGGAGATGTATACAACCGGCAGCGAAATTGTAAAAACAAAAAACTTTTTTACGAGATGGTTAAATTCTTTTATTGGTGATAAGTATTGTTTTATGCCAAATCCAATAAATTTGAAGAATTTTGATCTATATACAATAGACAGTCATTTTCTTTGGCTTTATACGCGTGAGCAATATGAAGAAATTTACGGTCCCGCAGAAGATCTTTTCGATTCTCTTGAAAGTCAGAACGTAGTGCGTTCCAGTTCTGAGTTAGATAAGCTATTGCATTCCAGGGGGGATTCATATCTTCATTGGTTCAGCGTATTAGCTATGAAAATGAGCAAGGCGTATATTCCCAAACATGTGCATCAAGAAACCCCTGTCTTAGGGAACGGATCCATTCCTTTGCAGGCAGCAGTCGCTTCCGCAGGTCGCCTCTCAGATTTATGTCTGATCGCTGACAAGGCCCAGTCCTACACGTCATTTTGGGGAGAGCATCGCATCACCGTTCCCGGATATCAAGGCAGCGTCTTAATTGGCGACTTGTCAAAACGAATTGAGGAATTGGTTGAAATCAATCCGCATTTTAATCAAGAAGAACGCTCTCATGGAATGCACTTAATTGAGCGGTTAGAATTATTGGATTTTACTGAAAGTCAGATTAACAGAGATAAAAGCTTTTTCGTTCTATGGACTGATACAAAAACGAATTTGCCGAAACTGCAGTATATTTTTCGCTTGTATACCCTTCAACAGTTTCAAGCTGTTTTTCATATGCCTCCTCCCTCAGGTGCTTTTCATGATTTTGGACGAGGTCTTATCTCCGTGAATTATAAGCATAGAGAATACAATGGCCGAGCATTATATCTTCCTCCATTACTTGACTCTCCCTACAAGCAAGAGTCTGATATATGGGTTTCACGACGGCCTATTTGTGTTTGTGAACATAGCTTGACACAGCACAATATCCAATCTAATATAGAACTTCATTAGGTCTAAAAACCTGTTTTCTATGAAGTAAATGCTGTAGACATTTATTCTTAGATTTTGTTTCTATTCATGTTTGTAAATAAATTTGTATATATTATTCAGTAATTATTTATTTTAATTGAATTAAATTAATATGTTTTGTATAATTTTTTCATATTTTAAAATAATGTTCGGGGAGTATGCAAAAAATCGATTTTAGTTTAAATGTGGGTGCCCATCCAGGTTTTTTTGAGTTGCTGAATCAAGTGGATTCTGAACAACAAGAAGATTGCATTCTTCTTCCAAATGAAAGTCTTGTTGATAAAAAAAAATCTAGAAAGGAAATTCGATCTTTTGATGAAAGCGAACTAGTTGATTCCAAAAGAATTCAGAGGATCTCAGGTGTTTCAAATATACGGTTGCTATGCGATGGAGTTGATGTTGATGATCCCGAAAGTTCTGATGAAATGAACGAAGAGAGAAGGATGCGTCAGCGTTTGCGAATTTTAGAAAAGGATTTTAAAATAATTTCTAGGGCATCTAGTCATAATTATTCGCGTATTGAAATTGTCGAGAAATTAAGAGGGTTAAAATCAAGAGTTGATGAATTTGTTAAAGAAGCAGAGCCAGTCGATAGAGAGAAAATAGATCGGGTTGCTTCCCAACTCCTGAGAAAAATCGATCAAAAAATAGAGCGTCATATACGCGCTCATCGTGAATATCAAAAAGCAATCAATATTTATAATAATCTCGAAAGAGCTCAATCTCCGCGGGCCCATCTATATACGTCAAATGACATGGCGGTGCTGAAAAGAGGACTCAATTCTCTTCACAAATGGACAAAAGAAGATTGCGAAGTCTATTTGTTTGCGGATAAAGAAGACCCTAATCGAGGTCTATTTGTGGTCTATGACAACAAACAGGTTCAAAAATGGTGCGATACAATTGATTTCGATAGGAATATCGCAGGTATTGATTTTAATGCCTTGGACGTGGACCTAGACAGGCATCATGTGATTTTACGGGAGATGCCGGGCGTTTCGAGCAAAGCGAACGCGGCCGAAGAATATCGGGTCAATGACAGATTTTGGACTGTGTCTTTGGTAATTCGCGATACTGTGGGTGGAAGTTTTGATCCGGGGCATGGATACCTTCTGATTGAGACATATGACGAAACAAAGGGATATAAAATCTACATTGGCCAAGTAACGATCTCGCCCTTGAATCAAGGATCGAATGTCTTCAAATTCTTTAGTCTAGCTATGAATGGTGTGCACACGGCTAATGGAATGCGGGAATTTTATGATCCCTATCGGCTTACAATAGAATTTTTAGATCTTAGGGGGCAAAGTCCATTTCCTGATCAATTTAATTCTCAGGTTTATAAATCCTGGTCTCTTCCTCGTAAAAAAGTGGAATGTCTTATTGAAAGAATTAAATGGGAAATAGATCAAAATAATAGCGCTCAATATCGACCTATGTATTTTTTGGGCGGAAGGGACGATAGCGCTGATCGAAAACATATCCGCCAGAAAATTGAAAGCGCAGAAGAACGATATAAGTATTTTGAAGATGATAAACCTCTTGATCAGGATGATCTGCAGTTGCTGACCTCGAGTGAGGTCATCGTTCCAGGTGAAAATTGCCAGACCTGGGCTATTCAAAAGTTAAGGGGGATTGGGATAGAGAATATTGCAAGGCCTAATAATTTCCGGAACATTGCAGCGCCAAGAGCATGGCGGCAAAACCGAGGCGATTGGATCCAGTGGGCAAGTCTGTGCTCGCTGGCAAAACCTTGTGCACCCGGCGCTAGTTCCACTCCGCAAATTTTTGAAGAGGGTGTATCGACAGCATCTCCGGATGATTTTGCTTCTTCCTCTAGCATTTCAATCGAGTGTGCAATAGAGGAATCAGAGGAATATTATATAAAGGGCGAGGAAGCCGAACGAGCCGGTAATTGGAGACAGGCGGCTCAAAATTATACGATTGCTGCGAGACTTGGATGTCCCGATGCCAGAGAAGCCGCCGGACTCACCTATTACAAGCAAGGGGAAATATTAGAAAGTCAAGGAGATCTGCACGGAGCTGCGAAGAGTTATTGGAATAGCACGGACTTTGGAAATGTTCAGGGGATGGAAAAATATGGTAGAATCCAATTTCAGTTTGGATTGATGGATAAAGAAAAGAAGAACTTTGCCCAAGCGATTGTATGTTTTGAGAGAGCCAAAATCGCCGATCCCAGCAACGGATCTATTGCCCAACAGCAAATTGCAGAGTGCTATCTTGAAATGGGGATGCTGTACAAAAACAAAGAGGATTTGGATCGGGCGATCACCTATTTTGAGAAGGCAAATAAAATTCACTCGACTGCTAAATCAAGCGAAATGATTGCTGCCTGTTTCTTTGAACTAGGGTTGCGTTGTAAAAAGGATAAGGAATTAAATCAAGCAGTCCAAAATTTCGAAGTTCTGGCCGCTTATCCGGAAGATGTAGAGGCTGAGCCTATCCTTGCTCTCTTGAGAGAGCAGGCTCTGGTCGAAATCAAAGAATGCCGGCAAATGATTGCAGAAAACTTCTTTGAGCAAGGTGTTGCTTTTGAGCGTGTGGAAGATTTTGATAGCGCAAAAAGATGTTATGAACAGGCTCAGGAGCTGAACCATCCTAAAGCTGCCGAGCGCTTAGTGTATTGTAATCAGGGAATATTCGGATGGTTAATTCATAAGGCCCTTGCGGGTTGCACTAAGGATCAGGATTTTCTTTCTTAAGGATCCCTGGAAGATCGCCATGCCAAGCTTCATGCTCCTCGAGTTCCGTCCCAGCCTGCTGCAGGGCGCTTATAGCGAGGGAAAGCGCTAGAAGTTCTTTCTCGTGAAAGAGGGAGCTTCTCCTACCGTTGATCTGGACGGCAATGTGAATATCCTCGTCAAGTTTACAGAGAACTTTCTCCTATCAATCGACGGCACCTTGGGAAGTCCGTCTTATAGCCTGCAAAAGAAAAGCCGCATCCAAAAGCTCTCAGGGCTTTAGGGGTGAGTCGCCCGAAAGATTCCTGTAATGAGCTCTTCCGTAGCAAAAGCATCTCTTTGGTATCCCCAACTCTCAATGGAGTATTCATAGACTTCTTTCCCATATTTCTCTGCGATTGCAGATCCCAGCTTTTGGATTTTTTCAATATTATCTTGGGAGTAGGATGCAGTTTCAGAGGAGATGTTTTCCATCCGAATAGTTGAAAAACCTGTTTCTTCCAAAAGAGTTCGGTACTCTTCCGGTTTCAGCAAGTGGTATGCCACTCCATCCATCTCCATCATTTTCTGTGTCTTTTGGGAGTAGGAAAATCTTGTTCGCATCCAATCCATGATCACGATCTCTCCTCCGGGCTTTAGCACGCGTGCGATTTCGGAAAAGAAAGCTTTCTTGATCTCTAAGGGGACATGCAAAATGGATTCTTTGCTTATGACAAGGTCGAACGCTTCGTCGTCAAATTGACTTAGAGACGCGGGATGATCCATGAGAACAAACCGAATAGATCCTTTCAACTCCTCCTTTTTGCAGTTCAAGGAATCTAAAGCCCGCTCAAAAAGCCATCTTTGCGGTTCGAGTCCGGTAATGTCCGTTAGATAGTGTTCGGCTAGATAGAGAGCCGGTCCTCCAAGTCCCGATCCAATATCGAGAACTTTTTTCTCTTCGATCGAGGTGCCCGCAATCATTCTCTCTATCGAGGCTTCGCCTCCTTGAGAGAGAAACCCTTTTCCATAAATAAGCTCTACAAGATCAATAAAATCTTCGTGGTAGCCTTGAGAAACGGATTGTTGGATCAGCTCTTCTTGAAGAGTGCTTTGATGAGCTATCGAGCTGCAAGCAAATAGAAGGGCCAAGGTAAAATTCATGAGGAACCTGTTGATTGATATTTTTCCTGTTGAAGAGTAGGATTCCCTGCATGAGATTTCAACTTTTTTTCTGTTTCCTTTCAGTTTCCCTTTTTGGAGCACATAAGGATTTGTCGTATTCGCGAAGTACAATCCACTTTCTTCCAGAAATTGTAATCGAAAGTCCAACTCACTGCGAGCGGCTTGTTTTTTTGCATATTCCAAAGACAGCCGGTACAAACTTAGATAATATATTTAAAGTGTTTAGCTGTATTCGAGGAGATTTTGACTATCAAAGACTGCCTGTTCCTAGAATTCAAGGACGCTCGCCTATTCTTATCACTTCCGATTGGATGGGCGGTTTAAAGCAGCTTGAAGATAAGCCTCATCTCTTGAGCCAGATTCCAAATAAAATCCTTCTTACAGGGCATTTCCCTTACGAAGAAATCTTGGAGTCTTGTAAGTACATCACGCTTATCCGATCACCTCTTGAGCGGGAATTATCTTCTGCGAATTTCGATTTGCAACGCGGCTACATTGAAGAAGAGCAAATTGAATCCTATCTTCTCGAGAGGATGCTTGACAATCCGCAAACTCGAATGATTGCAGGTAAACAGTTTATGCAAGGTCCTTGCTCCGAACAAACCTTCATTGCAGCAAAGGCCAACATCGAGAAGAATTTTTTCTTAGCCGCCCCATCAGAGGATGTTGATTTATTCATCCAGATCATTGCGGCAAACCAAGGATGGGGACCTGTAGCGTATGCACCTATGCAAATCACGAAAGAGAAAATCAGCTTGAACAGCGATCTTACCGCGGCCCTTAAAGAGAAACATAAATGGGACACGGAACTCTATGCCTGGGTGAAGGATCGTTGGGAAAGTTGGAAAGACAAGCAAGTTTTTACGTTTAAAACCCCTCTGAGTACGATTCCTACACTTCTCCCTGACTTCCTCTCTACTCGTGAAGTTGTCTTTTTGACCATGGATCAAATACATATATACAATATGCGCTCAGATGGTGCTCTTTGCGAAGGTATTCAGATATTTAAAAATATTTCGCTCAAGCAATAGTATGCCATACTCGGACCATGCTGAAAAATCAGATAATAAGCTCTTGGCTCGATCTCCTTTTCCCTCCTCTTTGCGCCCTTTGCAAACAGCGGGAAAAAAATCTCCTTTGTTCCGATTGTCAAGAGTGGCTCTCCCCACCGGACCCCAAAATCCGCTGCCGGCACTGCTTTGCCGAAATGGAAAGCAGCGCCCCTCTTTGCAATAGATGCATTCGATCGCCTCAACTGGCTGCCCCGCGCGCCTATTTATTTGAAGACAGTCCTGTTGCAAATGCATGGAGAGCGCTTCTCTTGCAAGATGAGGCGCTTGCCCAAATCGCGGCGTCCCTCCTTGTCTTTCAATGGGGCAGGCTGGAGTGGCCTCTACCGGATCGAATCGTTGTCGTTCCGGCCCCGGGAAAAACCGGGCAGCTGCGGACGATCGGGGAGAGTGCAGCCGCTTTTCTCGGAAAGCCGCTAACCCGGGAGTTTTGCTTGCAGTGGGTCAGTTTTTTTGAGTGGCGCTTACAGAGATCTCAAGAAGATCTTTTAGAAGGGCTCTCTCTTTTATTGATCGATTTTGAGGGAAATGCAAACTGGCTCTCACAGGCGCTTTCCGAGCTATGGCCGGCCTATCCTAAAGAAGTGCGGATACTCTCTTTATTTGCAGAAAAATCTGAGGAGGAGTAAAATTAGGCTCAAAGGAGGGCATTATGATGTTCCAAGCTCAGAAAAATGTAAATTCTTTATTTTCTTCCCTCCATCATCATCATATCCATCATTAATTCTCTTTTATACGCTGCTTGCCCGTCATTCATTTGACGATATTTTTTACATTTTATTTTGAGAATTGCAATGGATATTTCTGTTTTTATTATTTGTTTGATGGCTCTTCAAGCCGTTTGTTGGTGGATGGGAAAAAGGACTGTAAAAGGAGTTAAAACCCAGAAAGACTATTATTTAGGAGGGGGGAGCGTTGGGCTTTGGCCTCTTTTGGCTACTTTCCTTGCGACCCAGGTCGGAGGCGGGATCGTCCTCGGCTCGGCGCAAGAGGCGCAAGCGGCCGGCTGGTGGGTCCTCCTCTATCCTTTAGGACAGGTGCTTGGGTTGATTGTCCTCGGATGCGGGATCGGACGTCGCCTTTGGGGGTTCAAGGTCTCCACTGTCGCCCAAATCTTTGAAGTTTATTACGGCTCAAAGATCCTCAAAAAAGCGGCTTCGCTGCTTTCGATTGTATCTCTCTTTATGATCCTCATCGGACAGGTGCTCGCTTCGAAGAGTTTTTTAATTGCCCTGGGCGTCGATAGCTCTTGGATATTTATCCTCTTTTGGGGAGTCCTCATTGCCTATACGTCGATGGGAGGGATGAAAGCGGTGATCGCAACCGACCTCATCCAGGCGTTTTTCCTCATCGGGGTCTTTCTCTTAGCGTTTGCCATCGCAAGCTTCGGCGGCAGCGCGCCTATACAAAGCGCTGCCTTTGCCATGCCGACGGAGAAGATCTGCGGCTGGCTTATTCTCCCGTTTCTCTTTACCTTGATCGGACAAGATATGGGGCAGCGCTGTTTTGCCGCAGCCTCGACAAAAACGCTCGCAAAAGCTGCCATTGGAGCCGGTCTCGCCGCATTTTCAATCTGTCTTATCCCCATCTATTTCGGCATGAAAGGGATCGGCTCAGGGGCAGGCGGCTCCGTTTTGATGGGGGCGGTCTCCTTAATGACGAATCCAATGGTTGCAGCTCTTGTCGGCTGCGGCGTCATCGCGGCGATCCTCTCCACAGCCAACTCTCTCATCAACGCGATCGGCTCGAACCTGTCCGAAGATTTTTTTGGCTCTCGGTGCTCGATGTCAAAAATCAAATGGATCTCAGGCGCCATCGGCGTCGGGGCGATCTTCGCTTCCTACGCTTTTTCGAGCATTGTAGATGTGCTCATGCTCTCTTACGAGCTTTCCATCGCATGCCTCTTTGTGCCTTTGATCTTTGCTCTCTTTTCTAAGAAAAAGAGAGGGTCGTTTTGGCCCGCTGCCACATCGATCCTCTTCGGAGCTTTTGGCTTTTTCCTCTTTCGCTGGATCGAAATGCCGTTTCCAAAAGAGATTGGGGAGCTTCTTTTTTCCCTCTCCGGGTTTGCCCTTGGAGCTTTTGTGCGGAATCGACAGAAATTCGCAACTGAGATAGCTTCTTAGTGGTTTAATGGAAATTTTATGAATATCCTCCAGCTCATTCGTCCGGCGCCTTTTATTCCTCAGATTGAAGGGGAAGAAGCGATCGGAAAGGCGTACAGTTACTGGCGCGGACGGATTTTTTCCGGGATCTATATCGGTTACGTCTTTTTTATCTTCTCGCGCAAGAGCATGATATTCGCCTTCCCGGCCATCATGACGGAAATGGGTTTTCTCAAGAGCCAGGTGGGGATGTTATCCAGCATCTTGTCGATCATGTACGGGGCGAGCAAGTTTTTAAGCGGGATGGTCGCCGACCGGTCCAACCCCCGCTTTTTCATGTCGCTCGGCCTCATCTTTACCGCTCTGTCTACGCTTCTTTTCAGCTTCTCGTCCAGCCTGATCTTCTTGGGGCTTTTCTGCGCAATCAATGGGTTTTTCCAAGGGTGGGGCTGGCCGCCTTGCGCAAGGCAGCTGACGCACTGGTTTTCCCAAAAAGAACGGGGGACCTGGTGGGGCCTTTGGAATACGGCGACAACTCTCGGCACGGCTGTCATCGCGCTCCTTACCGTCAACCTCTATACTCAATTCGGCTGGAGGGCCGCCGTCCTCGTGCCCAGCTTCCTTTGCATCGGGGCCGCATTTCTCGTCATGAAGCTTCTTTGCGATACTCCCCAATCCGTCGGGCTTCCCCCCATCGAAGTCTATAAAAAAGAAGAACCTACTCGTGCCAAAGAGCAAGAGCTCGGCGTCAAAGAGATCCTCTTCAAGTATGTCTTAACCAACCGCTACCTTTGGGTCCTTGCCTTCGCCTATTTCTGCATCTATCTGATCCGCGCCGCAATCACGGACTGGGGCATGATCTATCTCATCGAAACCAAAGGATACAAGGCAGCCGTTGCCAGTGCCTGCATCGTCTCTGTCGAAGTCGGCGGCTTTTGCGGCTCGATCGCAGCCGGATGGATCTCCGACCAGATCTTTAAAGGGAAACGAGGCCCCGTAACTATCCTCTTCAGTCTCGGAATCCTCATTCCGTTGACTTATTTCTGGTTCTCGCCGGCCGTCCCCTTTCCCATCGAGATCGGCTTTTTCACCCTAGCGGGCTTTCTCGTCTACGGCCCCCAGATGGTGATCGGAATGCACGCCGCAGAGCTTGCCCATAAAAAGGCCTCCGCCACCGCCAGCGGCTTCACCGGCACCTTCGCATACGCCGGCGCTGCCGTCGCAGGCTATCCCCTTGGACGCCTCACAGAGATCTTCGGATGGCAAGCCTTCTTCACCGCCCTCATCATCGCTGCCGCCGCAGCGGTCTTGCTCCTGTCGCCCTTGTGGTCTGTACAGCGGCGAGAGGAGCCCGCTATTGCTAGTTAAGGGCTCCGCCCTTAAAATCCCGCCAAAGGACTGCGTCCTTTGGAATCCTGTTTGTTTTTTTCGGCGAAGCCGAAAGAACACTTGGGTTTCCAAAGGGCGTGCCCTTTGGCGGGTTGTTAAGGGCGGAGCCCTTAAAGGGAGTAAAGATGGTGATTATTCTATTGGTTTTTTGGGGTTTTTTTCTTGCCCTGTTTGGGTTTCGCGGGACGCATATCATCCCTCATCAGCATGTGTATGTCGTGCAGAGGCTGGGGCGGTTCAGCCGCGTGCTTGAATCGGGGCCGAGGTGGATTATCCCTTTTGTCGATGTGATTGCGTACCGCCATTCATTAAAGGAAGAGTCGATCGATGTCCATGAGCAGACGGCGATCACGCAGGACAATGTGAGTGTGATCTTGGATGGGATCGTTTATGTGAAGATCGTAGATCCTGTTGCAGCGTCATATGGCGTCAAGGACCCGATCCATGCGGTATTGCAGCTGGTGCAGACGACGATGCGCTCGGAGGTGGGCAAGATCCCTCTTGATAAGACGTTTGAAGAAAGGGAGTCGCTCAACGCCAAGATCGTTGAAGCGATCAACGAGGCTGCTTTGGACTGGGGTATCCGGTGTTTGCGCTACGAGATCAAAGATATCAAGATGCCGGAAGAGATCTGCAAGGCGATGGAGTTGCAGATGACGGCGGAGAGAAAAAAGCGGGCGATGATTTTGGAGTCGGAGGGGCAAAGACAAGCGCAGATCAACCTGGCCGAAGGGGCTAGAGCGAAGGTTGTCCTTGAATCGGAGGCGGGAAGGATTGACCGAGTGAATAGAGCCCTTGGCGAAGCCGAGGCGATTGAGATGTTGGCCCGGGCCGGCGCGGGAGGGATCGGGATGCTAGCGGCGGCTCTGGGAGAAAGAGGCGGAGAGCAGGCAGCGTCGCTTCAGGTTGCAGAAAAATATTTGGAAGCGTTTCGCCAGCTCGCCAAAGAGGGGAATGCGATTTTGCTCCCGAGCAACTTGCAGCACCCCGGCTCCATGATCGCCGAGGCGATGGCAATCTATAATCAAGTGAAATTAAAAACCGAGACGACGAAGGCGCTTCATTCTTGATCTGATCTATTGGGCGTTTGGAATTTAACGTAGTTAATGACCTCATCGGTCATAAACCGTTGATCGTCATCGCTATTCCAGGGCGAGGGCTCTCGTTTTATCTTTTTAGCTAGATTTCTAAAACGTTGGTTTTGAGCTTCGTCTATTTTCCGTTTGACTTCATCTTCATGGGCAAAGTTATGAGAAAAAGGGCTATTGAGAATGTCAAAACAGCGGTGTGCGTTGTCAATCGTAAACAAATTTTCCGAGTTGATTTGAACAAGTTGATGGGGAAAGCGGGTTTTGAGTTCGGACTGAAGGGGATTAGTGTTGGCATCAATGATTACAGCGCTGTGGATGTTTCTTAATTCACAATTTTCTCTCAACCAATACTCGATCATCCTTCCTTTTTGATGGGTGAGGTCAAACCCATACTTTTCACTGCACTCTTTTGAAGGAGTTTTTTGAAGAGGTTTTTCAGGGTGAAAATGTTTTTGGCGGATATACGTTACATCGCGGTCGGGGATTTTATCGATGATATAGTGATGGAAAAAGTGATCTTTAAAAACATGTTCTTTCAATTCGAATGCAGATACTCCTTCTCTCCAATGCGAGGTGATCACAATTGCAACTTGCATCGATTCAGATAAGTTGTCGATGAGAACGCGAAGATTTTTAAGGGCACGATGGTTCAAGCAGCTCGCTTTCGCTCTCAACTCCATTAATTTGGATAATTGAGGATTCGAATAGAAAGGGTAGCTCTTCACGAGATCGCTTACGCGCTGAGCGAGGATCTCCGAGTTGCGAGGGCTTGCATGATTGATTAAGACTCCTTCCATGTCTAAAAAAATCACGGCGAGCGGATTCTGTTCGACGGGACTTGCCATAACATCACCTCATATTTAGGCTCTATTAAGATATGTGTAGTTGTGAATTAAAAGAAAGAGGCGGCGCGGGCCGCCTCGAAGATGGTTGGATTAATATCCGAAGCCAACGGAAAATTCAGCCAGAGGGCCGAGATCAGCACTTGCCAAGCTCATGAAAGGACGATCTTTCATAGTAGCTAACGCAGGCTGGCTAACATCGAGTTGAATGAAGCTGCGCCAGTTTTCGTGGCGGTTCATTTCGTAGCCGACAGAGAGGCTTGGGATCAAGCCGCTGAAGGTTGTAGCTGTTGTTGTTTTCAGGCCGCCGAATGCAAGTCCTGCTCCGCCGTAGAAGCTCTGCTGCTTCGCTGGAGTTGCATAATAAAAGTAAGAAACGCGCGGCAGTGTGTAGAAGTAGGTTGTCGCCTCTTCTGCAAATGCATCGACACCGGTATAAGATGCAGATACGTCGATTGCGCCAACCGGCAGATCATAGCGCACGCCAAGGCCGAGGCCTGGGAGCACTTGTTTTGCATCGGTAGGACGGGAATCGGCAAGGCCCATTCTCATGTATCCGAACCAGTTGCGCTCCATTTTGCTTGTCTCCAAGCTCTGTTTTACCTCGAGGGGCAGATCATTGGTTGTTGCAATAGGATCGGCAGCGAATCCGAGGGCGGTTGCTGTGGTCAAGAGAGCGGTGATGAGTTTCGTTTTCATAAAAAACCTCCATAAGGTAGGCCTCAATTATGAAATCGAATTTGAGATTTACGCAACTCAAATGATTTTTACTAGGGAGTGTGCCTAAGTGATTTCGAGATTGCGCTGTACCATTTGGATCTGTTTGCGCAGCATATCGTCGGATTGCATCCGCTCGGTGATTTTTTTCCAGGCGTGAAGGAGCGTGGAGTGTGTTTTTCCTCCGAAGGAAGAGGCGATTTTAGCGAGAGAGTCTTCGATCGTCTCTTTTGCAAGATACATGGCGACTTGGCGTGCGATCGCAATCTCTTTTTGGCGCGACTCTCCTCTTAAATCGCTTACGCGCACTTCAAAGGCCTGCGCTACGCTTTGGATGATCGAGTCGACGGTGATCTTTTTTTGCGGCAGGGATTGGACGAGCTCGTTCAACACTCTTTCGACAGTGTCGATCGTGAGATCGGCGTTTTGAAAGCGGGCGTAGGCGCAGAGCCGGTTAATGGCGCCTTCGAGCTGCCGTACGTTGTTGTAGATATGTTCTGCGATAAAGAAGGCAACCTGGCTGGTGAGGCAGAGATTTTTATTTTCCGCTTTGTGTTTGATGATGGCGACGCGTGTTTCAAGATCGGGGATGCCCATATGCGCGACAAGGCCCCATTCCATCCGCGCCACCACTCGCTCGGAGAGCTTGAGCTGCGACGGGGGTTTGTCGCTTGTGATGACGATCTGTTTGTTTTGATGGATCAGTGTTTCGAATGTGTTGCAGAACTCCTCTTCGAAGTTCTGCCGGTTTTGAAGAAACTGGATATCGTCGACGAGGAGGAGATCGAGGCTTCTGTAATAGCGCTTGAGCCTATCGAGCGATTTGGAGCGGAGGGCGTCGATGATGTCGTTGATGAAGGCTTCGGTGGTGATTGCTTGGATCTTAAGTTTTTTATGGTTTTCTTTTACATAGTGGCCGATGCCGTGGAGAAGATGGGTTTTTCCGAGGCCGACGCCGCCATGGATAAAGAGCGGGTTGTAGGTTTTTCCCGGGCGGGCAGCGACGCCTAGGGCTGCCGATTTGACGAATTGGTTTGATGGGCCTTCAATGAAGTGCTCGAACCGGTAGAGGGGGTTGAGGCGGAGATCAGGGCTGCTGCTTTGCTGCTCCGGAGGAGGAGGGGAGGGGAGATGGACCTTGGGCGGGGAGGCAGCGGGAGCTGAGATCTGGAATACAATTGCCGGCTCTCCATCGCTTTGCAACGGGACGAATTCGCGGAGGATATCCGAATAGTTATCTAACAGATACTCTTGGACAAAGATGTTGGGAACCTCCAGTACGATCTCATTTTCATCATAAGATATGAGACGGATCGGATCGATCCAGTTGTCGAATTCTGCGCGTGCGCATTTGGCTTTCGCAAATTCGAGAAACTGAAGCCATCCGTTTTTCAGCGCGCAATCCAGCATGAAGGTGTCCTTTGGGTCGCTATCAAAATAGCAAGTAGGGGGAAACGGAGCAAGGATTTGGAGGGAGGGCCTTGAAGATTCTTATCAGAGCCTTTGATGGCAAGTTGGTTGCAATACCCTCTCTAGAGAGACTGGTACAGCTGATAGCTTCCTGTAGCAAACAGAGCGAGGTGGGCCCCCGCAATCAAAGCTACCTTCGCTGTAGTAAGAAGCTGTGAAGGTGGTAGAAATGGTTTCCCTTTTCGCTCAAAGATATTGAGCAATCGTCTAGCCTCATTAGGATGACTAGCACCCCAATCCCAGCTACCAAGCATATTTTGCACAGTCGTTTCGTGGGAGATGTACTTGCTCGAACACATGAACATATCTTTGACTAGCTACTAAAATCTTTATGTGGCATCGTATTTCCCTCATTTTAGCTGAAGGAGATGATGGGTAAATTTACAGGACTGAACGATCA